>JAUZFR010000125.1 GCA_030840335.1 Actinomycetota bacterium
AAGACCACTGGCAGCGCAGCAACCCCGAGAAGCAGGCGCGCAGTGAAGGTCTCGCGAGCCAGCTGCACGATGCGATCGCGCGGCTTGAAAGCGAACTGGCTGACGCAAAGGCCAGCGGCGACAAGAAAAAGGTCGCCGAAGCCCAGGAGGCGCTCGACGCCCGCAAGGTCTGGCTCAACGCTCTCCGCTCATAGCAGTTCACGGGCTCGCGCAGTTCACGGGCCCGCGCTGTTCATCGGCTCGCGCTGTTCACCGGCTCGTGCTTGTTCACATCGCTGACCTGTCCACAGATTCACGGATGCGGCGCGGTGCGCCGCCTCTGGACGGCACGATGGCTCAATGAGTCGTTTACCCGCCGTTCTCTCGCGCCGCGAATTTCCCGCCGCAGAGCTTGATGCCCTTCGCCTCGACGGGGAGGTCTATCGAGTTGATGACTGCGCCGTGCCGGTCGACATACTCGCGACACCGGGCCTGCGCGCAACGGTGTTGTGCGGGCAACTTCCCGACCGATTCATTGCGGAGCAGCACAGCGCGGCGTGGGTGTGGGGAGCCGCGCCGCATCCTCCAGTGCGTCACGAGGTCTGCTCCGACATCGTCGCACGGGCGCGACCGGTGCTCGGCGCTCCCCTGCGCATCCGTGAGGTCGTGCTCTCGCCGGCGGACACGACCAGTCTGTGCGGGCTGGTCCTGACGACGCCAGTGCGCACGGCTATCGATCTGGCACGCTCGGTCTCGACGTGGAACGAGGTCGAAGCGAGAATTCTCGCCGAACTGATGCGCATCGGCGGGTTTGACGCCGTCGACTGTGCGAGGGCGATCAACCAGCGCAGAAATCTGCCGAACAAGCTCGTAGCGCTCGACCGGCTGGCTCACAGCGACTCGATCGAGTGGAGCGCCTAGCCGGAGCTGACGCGATAGACGTCGTAGACCGCGTCAATGCGTCGCACCGCGTTTAGAACGCGGTCAAGGTGCGTTGTGTCACCCATCTCGAAGACGAAGCGACTGAGCGCCAGGCGATCACTCGACGTCGACACCGTGGCAGAGAGGATGTTGACGTGATTCTCCGAAAGCACGCGCGTGACGTCAGACAGCAGTCCCGAACGGTCGAGGGCTTCCACCTGGATCTGCACAAGGAACACGCTCTTCGACGATGGAGCCCACTCCACGTCGATCATGCGCTCGGGTTCATTCAGCAATGACGACACATTGTGACAGTCGGCCCGATGCACGGACACTCCCGCCCCACGGGTCACGAAGCCGACGATTTCGTCGCCCGGCACCGGTGTGCAGCACTTCGCCAGCTTCACCAGGATGTCGGGCTGACCGCGCACCAGAACCCCGGAGTCACTGTGCCGGATCTCCCTGCTGCGGAATTTCGGCGTGAACAGGATCTCGGTGTCTTCGGCTTCGGCCTCGACCTGAACGGAGGCGACCACCTTTTCGATTACCGACTGTGTGGAAACGTGTCCCTCACCGACCGCTGCATAAAGAGCAGACACGTCGTCATAGCGCAGTGCCGACGCGACTTCGGAGAACGAGTCCTGGTTCATCAACTTCTGCAGGGGCAGATTCTGCTTGCGCATGGCGCGAGCGATCGCATCCTTGCCCTGCTCGATGGCTTCTTCCCGCCGTTCGATCTTGAACCACTGGCGGATCTTGTTGCGGGCTCGCGGACTCTTGACGAAGGCGAGCCAGTCCTGGCTCGGCGCCGCATCCGGATTCTTGGACGTGAAGACCTCGACAGAGTCGCCGCTCACCAGCTCACTGTCGAGGGGTACAAGACGCCCGTTCACCTTCGCGCCCATGGTGCGATGGCCTACCTCTGTGTGCACCGCGTAGGCAAAGTCCACCGGCGTCGCGCCCGCGGGTAGTCCGATGACCTTGCCCTGCGGGGTGAAGACGTAGACCTCTTTCGCCCCGATCTCGAAGCGCAGCGAGTCGAGAAACTCCCCCGGGTCGCTCGTTTCGGCCTGCCAGTCGGATATGTGGGCGAGCCACGCCATCTCCGCGTCGTTTTGCGGTGCCGATGCGGAACTCTTGCCGCCGTTGACACGCTCCTTGTACTTCCAGTGCGCCGCGACCCCGAACTCGGCACGCTGGTGCATCTCGGGCGTACGGATCTGAATCTCGACGGCGCGGCCCTGGGGCCCGATGACCGTTGTGTGAAGCGACTGGTAGAGATTGAACTTCGGTGTGGCGATGTAGTCCTTGAATCGACCGGGTATCGGCGTCCACCGCGCGTGAATCGACCCAAGAACGGCGTAGCAGTCGCGCACAGAGTTCACGAGCACGCGGATGCCGACGAGGTCGTAGATCTCGTCGAAGTCGCGACCTCGCACGATCATCTTCTGGTAGATCGAGTAGTACTGCTTGGGCCTGCCGACGACGCTTCCCTTGATCTTCGATGACTTCAAGTCGTCGTTAACGGCATCGATGACCTGCTGAACGAACTCCTCGCGCTGCGGGGTGCGCTGCTTGACGAGATTCTCGATCTCGATGTACAGCTTCGGATAGAGCACCGAGAACGACAGGTCTTCCAGTTCCCATTTGATGGTCTGGATCCCGAGCCGGTGCGCCAGCGGGGCATAGATCTCGAGCGTCTCCTGGGCCTTCCGCGTCGCGGATGCCTCCTCAACGAAACCCCAGGTGCGAGCGTTGTGGAGCCGATCGGCCAGCTTGATGACGAGCACCCGGATGTCTTTCGACATCGCGACCACCATCTTGCGAACGGTTTCGGCCTGCGCGCTGTCACCGTACTTGAGCTTGTCGAGCTTGGTGACGCCGTCCACGAGCATGGCGACCTCGTCGCCAAAGTCCTGACGTAGTTGATCGAGCGTGTAGTCAGTGTCTTCGACCGTGTCATGCAGCAGGGCGGCAGCGAGTGTCTTCGACCCGATACCAAGATCAGCCAGAATCTGCGCGACCGCGACCGGATGTGTGATGTACGGCTCGCCGCTCTTGCGCTTCTGACCACGGTGGGCGCGCTCCGCCGCGGCGTAAGCGCGCTCGATGAGTGCGGTGTCGGCCTTCGGATGATGGAGTCGAACGGTTTTGATCAACAGGTCAACGGCACCCGAAGGCTGCGCTCGAGAAAAGATGCGAGGAATCAGGGTGCGGAGGGATGAAGTCGACGTCGTCGTTTCGCTCACGTCGCCTCCTCCGCTGATGTGCTGAGCCGCAAGGTTGCGCTCACTGCAATTCTAGGCGGAGGCGCGTGGCGACCCGTCCTGGACGACTACGCCTCCAGCGGACTGCCACGCATCCATGCCGCCTGCAACGCTGACCGCGTCGTACCCCGCGGCGACAAGCGCCTTCGTCACCTGCCAGGAGCGGTACCCGCTGTGGCAGATGACGAGCAGCTGCCGGTCTTCGGGAATCTCGCCTGAACGCTGCTCGATCACCGACATCGGAATCAGATGCGCCTGCGGAGCGTGCCCGCGATCCCATTCGTCCTGCTCGCGGACATCCAGCAGCCAGGCCGCGCCGCCCGCGAGCTCGATTGCTTCGCTCGCGGGAACCTCGGATGCCTGGCCCTCCATGGGATCTACCTGACGGCGCCGGAGGTGGTGCGTGCGACAGTTGTGCGCGTCGTGCGCTTCTTGATTTCCGGCTCCCGTTCACGCAACAGCGCATACAGCGGCGCGGCAACGAAGATCGTCGAATAGGTGCCGGCAAGGATGCCGACAAACAGCGCGAGAGAGATGTCCCGAAGGGTACCCGCTCCCAGCAGAGTCGCTCCGATGAACAAAATCGCCGCGACGGGCAACAGGGCCACCACTGCGGTGTTGATCGATCGCACGAGCGTTTGGTTGACGGCGAGGTTCACGGACTCCGAGAACGTGCGACTGGATCGCTCGCCCACCTCGGCCGTATTCTCACGAATCTTGTCGAACACCACGACCGTGTCGTAGAGCGAGTATCCGAGAATCGTCAGGAACCCGATCACCGCGTCCGGAGTGACCTCGAAGCCAAGAATCGCGTAGACGCCCGCAACGATGAAGAGGTCGTGGAACAGAGCAACGATCGCCGCAATCGACATCTTCCAGGTGCGGAAGTACAGCGCCATCAACAGAACGGCGAGGATCACGAATGCGATCAGAGCCCTGATGGCCTGTTGAGTGATGTCCTGGCCCCAGGTTGCGCCGATGAAGGATGCGGCAACTTTGGACTTCGGGACGTTGTAAGCATTCGCGAGAGCCGTCTGCACGTCATCGGTATTGCCGGGCGTCAACTGGGCCGTCGTAACCTGAACGGTCGTGTTCGCCACAATGGTGACTCGCTGTACGGCGCCCTTGACGACGGTGTTGACCGCATCCGTCGCCTTTACCGTGCTCGGGTGCGAACCCGCGTCCGACACCGTGAATTGCGACCCGCCCCGGAATTCGATGCCGAAGTTGAACCCGCGAATGACGGGCACAAGGATCGAGATCGCGACAAGCACCGCCGCGATTGAGAACCAGATTCGCCGACGCCCGACGATATTGAACGAGCGCGCTCCGGTGTAGAGATCGTTACCGAACTTAGAGAAACTGGCCATTAGGAGTCCTTCCCCTTGTTGCGGCTAGCCTCAGCCTCTGCCGCCTTGCGTTCGGCGATCGTCTGTCGACGCACCGCCTCCCGCGAAGCTCCCGTTGCCCTGCCGGCAACTGCGGTCGGAGCCCGGAACTGGGCGCGACCGCGATAGACGGCGCCGAGCGCGTTCGGATCCAGCCCGCTGAAGCGATGACCCTCGGCGAAGAACGGCCGCCGTGCGAGGAGCTGCAGCATCGGATGGGTGAAGAGTGCCACGACGATCACGTCGACGATGGTCGTCAGGCCGAGCGTGAGTGCGAAGCCCTTGACGTCACCAACCGCCAGCAGAAACAGGATCAGCGCGGCGAGGAAGTTGACGGTGTCGGATGCCAGAACGGTTCGGATGGCGCGCTTCCAGCCCGCTTCCACTGCCGTCTCGAGTCCCCGGCCATCGCGCAGTTCATCTCGTATTCGCTCGAAGTAGACGATGAACGAGTCCGCTGTTATACCGATTGCCACGATGAGGCCCGCGATACCCGCGAGGGAAAGGCGGTAGCCCTGCTGCCAGGAAAGGTAGGTGACGAAGAGATACGTGATGACGCCGGCGATCGCGAGTGACGCGATCGTGATGGTGCCGAGCAGTCGGTACTGGAAGATCGAGTAGATGACGACGAGCAGAAGGCCGATGAGGCCGGCGAGGAGACCGCCGAACAGCGAGGCCGTACCGAGCGTCGCCGACACGTCGTTCGCCTGGAGCACCTCGAAGCTCAGGGGCAGTGCGCCGAACTTGAGCTGGTCGGCCAGCGTCTTCGCCGAAGTTTGGGTGAAGTTGCCGGTGATCTGCGGGGAGGACGAAACGCCGAGCACCTGCGGGTTCGTGATCACCTGCCCGTCGAGCACGACAGCGAACTGGTTCTGCGGGGACGGAAGCGAAATCAGGCGGTTTGAGATCGCTTCGAATACCGCGCCTTTGCCGCTGGCGAAGGAGAGATTGACCGCCCACTCCCCCGTGCTCGCGCCGGTGCTGGTCTGAACGAGCGCACTCGTTGCGTCGCTGATCGCCGTGCCGGAGAGCTCGACCGGCCCGAGGACGAACTTCGCCGTGGCGTCTGCATTACAGGTGACCAGTGGCTGATTGTCAGGGGCGAGGTTGGCGTTCGCGGCATCGGTGCTCTTGCAGTCGAATGTGTTGTACTTCGCCTGCACCGCTGGCGTGATGTAGGCGAGGTCGCTCGCGTTGGTCGGCTTCGTGCTCGGAACCGTGTCGAGCGACGGCGACGGTGTTGGAGTCGCTCCCGGCGACGGAGTCGCCGATGAACCGGTCGAACTGGCGGTCGCGGCATCCGTGATCAGCACGGGGCGGAACGAAAGCTTTGCAGCCTTTGTGATGCGGCTCTCGGTTTGCTTGTCGAGCTTGCCGGGAATCTGCACCGTGATGTTCTCGGAGCCACCGACGGTCGACGTGCTGATTTCCGGCTCGGCGACGCCGGCGGCGTCAATGCGCTCCCGGATGATCGAAACCGCCTGGTTGAGCTGATCGGTGTTGACCTGCTGGCCCTTGCCGAGCTGAGGCTTCAGGATGATCTCGGTACCACCGGCGAGGTCAAGCCCGAGCTTCGGCGCGAAGATCGCCGCCTGCGACGTCTTCGCCGGCAGCGATGCCGTGAAGAAGTTGAAGACATTCAGCCCAACGAGGCCGACGACAATGACAATGAGCCACGCGAGCGATCGCCATGCCTTCTTGACCGGAGCGGTTCTTGCCACCAGGTAACTCAGCTTTCTGTAAGCGTGCCCGCGCTGGTTACCGCGCGGGCATGAGGATACAGGCCGATGAACGCCGGCCGCACATCAGATTAGTGGTTAGTTGTCGGTCTTCTTGGGAGCACGCGGGGCGCGCTTTGTCGTGGCCTTCGTAATGGGGTCGTCGACCCGCTCGCCGTACTCGGGCGCCTCGGTGTCGATCTTCGCCGCGGCTTCGCGCTCTTCGGCTTCGCGGTTCGCAATCGCCATGGCCTCTTCGACCGAGCGTGGTGAATCTGAGTCGCCGGCTTCTTCCGGCGTAACGACCTTGCTCAGCGTCTGGCGGTGAACCTTGACGATGACACCCGGGCTGGTCTCGATCTCGGCGACGTTCGACAGCTCGTCAACCGAGAGAAGCTTGCCGAAAAGGCCGAAGTTGGTCATGATCTCGGCGCCCGGAACCATCTGGGTCTTGAGTTCTTCCTGGCGCGCCTTGTTGCGGCGACTGTTGCGGAACATCAGGAAGATGAGCACCACCGCTACGACGGCAAAGAGAATTAGCGTGGGGTCCATGGGAAAAGCCTTTCAGGGATGAGGGGTGAGCCGGGACAGTCTAGATAGACAGCCTGAGAGGGCCACCCGAGAATTATAGGTCATCCCCGAACAGGCTCTCGGCCCCGCCCTTGACCAATCCAAAGTGACGCCAGGCTTGCCGTGTGGCGACCCGGCCTCGCGGGCTGCGTGTGAGGAGGCCGATCCGCACCAGGAACGGCTCGACAACCGACTCGATCGTCTCCGCTTCTTCGCCAACAGATACGGCGAGAGTGTTGAGCCCGACCGGGCCGCCATCGAACCTGGTCAGGATGATCTGCATGACTGCTCGGTCCAGCCGATCGAGTCCGAGCGCATCAACGTCGTACAGCTCGAGCGCCGAATGCACCGCCTCGAGGTCGGATGCCGCGCTGCCGGAGCTTGTCGACGGCGGATGCACGAGCGCATAGTCACGAACCCGACGCAGCAGCCGGTTCGCGATTCTCGGGGTTCCGCGGCAGCGCCCGGCGATCTCGGCGAGAGCGCGGCCGTCGATATCGAGGCCAAGCAGAGAGGATGCGCGCTTCAACACCTGTTCGAGTTCTGGCTCGTCATAAAACTCGAGGTGGGCAGTGAAACCAAATCGGTCACGGAGCGGATTGGGTAGCAGCCCGGACCTGGTCGTCGCACCAACCAGGGTGAACGGCGCCAGGTCGAGAGGAATGGATGTTGCACCCGCACCCTTGCCGACCATGATGTCGATGCGGAAATCTTCCATCGCGAGGTACAGCATCTCTTCTGCTGAACGAGCCATGCGGTGGATCTCGTCGATGAAGAGCACTTCGCCGGGCGTCAGGGACGACAGCAGCGCAGCGAGATCACCCGCGTGTTGAATTGCGGGGCCGCTCGACATACGAAGCGGGCGCCCGCTCTCGTGCGCGATGATCATCGCAAGTGTGGTCTTGCCGAGCCCGGGAGGACCGGCCAGCAGAATGTGGTCGGGGGTGCGATTCTGCAGGGCGGCGGCCTGAAGCAGGAGCTGGAGTTGCCCGCGTACTTTGGTCTGGCCGACGAATTCCGCGAGGGAACGAGGACGCAACGCGCCCTCGAAGGCGAGTTCGGCATCCGATTCAGGCAATGGCTGGAGAACCGGGTCGAGCGCGGAGTCGCGTTCTGAGTCTGTCGTACTCACGAGTTCTGGCTTCCCGTGTACTGGGCCGGGCCGAGACGCGTCAGGGCGAGGCGCAGGAGCGCAGGAACAGCATCGCGTTCAGCGTCGGTCGCGCCCGCAACAGCTTCGTCGACGGCCTGCGCGGCAGCACGCTCGTTCCAACCGAGCCCGACCAACGCGACGAGCACGTTGTCGGCGACGGACGACGGATGCGCGGACGCCGTGCGCAGGGACGTCGGCGCGATCGCGAGCTTGCCCGAAAGCGACAGGACGATCAGCTTTGCGGTCTTCGGCCCGATGCCACTGACCTTGCGGAATGCGGCGTCGTCATCGACGGCGATCGCGTGCGCAATCTGGCCGGGGTCCATGGCCGCAAGCACACCCATCGCCGACTTGGGGCCGACGCCGGTCACTCCGCGCAATGCGTCGAAAACGGTCAATTCGTCTGCATCCACGAATCCGTAGAGGCTCAGGTCGTCTTCGCGAACGATTAGGGCGGTTCGCAGCGTTGCCTCGCTGCCGATCCGGAGGGCGAGCGCGTGTTGCGGGGTGACCTGGATCGACAAGCCCACTCCCCCGACCTCGACGATGGCCGAAGTGCCGGCAACGCCAAGGACGGTGCCGCGCACGGATGAAATCATGCGCCAAGCCTACGAGCGGCGGCCGACTTCTCCGCCGTCCGCCACGCCTGCTGGGCGGGCGTCAGCGCCGAATCGGGCGCCACACTGGCGCCAGATCGCCACGCGTGGCACAACGCAAGCGCGAGCGCGTCGGATGCGTCGGCCGGCGTTGGCGGCGCATCCAGTCGGAGCACGCGCTGCACCATTGCCGCGACCTGCGTCTTGTCTGCGGCGCCATAGCCCGTCACCGCCGCCTTGACCTCGCTCGGCGTGTGAAGCCCAACCGTGAGACCGCGGGCCGCGGCTGCGTGCAGTGCGACACCGCTCGCCTGGGCGGTGCCCATCACGGTTCGAAGATTGTGCTGCGCGAAAACCCGCTCGAGTGCCACTGCCGCCGGACCAAACTCGTCGATCAACGCCGCAATGCTGGTGCCGATCGCGAGAAGTCGCTCCTCAAGCGGCATGTCGGGCGGCGTGCGAATCACACTCACGTGAACGAGCGTGGCTCGCCTCGAAGGCTCTACGTCGACGATGCCGACGCCGCACCGAGTCAGCCCTGGATCAATCCCCAGCACCCGGACGGTCATGGGCACCCTGCGGGCATCAGATCACTCGTCTTCGTCGAGGACGGCTTGAACATCAGCCGGTACTTCGAAGTTTCCATAGACGTTCTGAACGTCGTCGTTGTCTTCGAGCGCGTCGATCAGCCGGAAAACCTTGCGCGCGGTCTCGGCGTCCACCTCGACGGTGAGCCCTGGCACGAATTCGACGTCGGCCGAGTCGTAGTCGATCCCCGCGTCCTGGAGCGCGGTTCGAGCGGCAACGATATCGTGCGGCTCCGTGATGATCTCGAACCCGACTCCGCGGTCGTTGACCTCTTCGGCGCCAGCATCGAGCACAGCGCCGAGGATGTCGTCCTCGCTGACTCCGTCGATCTTCTCGACGCTGATGACGCCCTTTCGGCTGAAGTTGTATGCGACGCTGCCCGGGTCGCCCATGGTGCCGCCGTTGCGGGTCATGATGGTGCGGACATCCGCCGCCGCCCGGTTGCGGTTGTCGGTGAGGCACTCGATCAGCAGCGCGACGCCGCCCGCTGCGTAGCCTTCGTACATGATCGTCTGGTAGTCGACGGCTTCACCGAGCTGGCCGGATCCGCGCTTGACCGCGGAGTCGATGTTCGAGTTCGGAACAGAAGTCTTCTTTGCCTTCTGAATCGCGTCGACGAGGGTCGGGTTACCAGCCAGGTCAGCGCCGCCGAGCTTGGCCGCGACTTCGATGTTCTTGATCAGCTTTGCGAACGACTTCGCTCGACGCGAGTCCTTGATCGCCTTCTGGTGCTTGGTGGTAGCCCATTTGGAATGGCCCGACATGAATCTCCCTGAAATCTGTGCGCTCGATACCGACGCCCGCCTATTCTAACCAGCGCCTACACGGCCCCCGGATGCAGCACGCGCTGCTCAGCCTCGAATTGTCTCTTGCCGACAAGCCGGTAGATCAGTCGAATGGGGGCCGGAAGGTTCGCCCTGATCCAGACCGCCCCGGCTTCCGGCGTCATCGAGTCGAGGATGTAGCCCAGGTTCATCAAGCGACGATTTCCGGGAATGGCCGATCTCGCGTGCTTGCCTATGAGATCCCATTCCCGCTGCCGCATCGCGACGGAGGCGACCGGCAGGATCTGCTCCTCTTCATTTCCGAGGTGAACGAACAGTTTGTCTCGAACCGCCTCGATCGCTTCGACGAGTGCGTCGGCGTCCGTCGGTGCGCCGCTCTCGCGCCAGCGCGGGATGAGAGTCTCCGCTTGATCGAGGAGGGAGCCGACTTCGGTGTGTTGCGCCTTCATCTGCTCGACGTGGATCGCGCACGACGGCGCACGGGCCGACAGTGTGTCCCAGAGAAGGAGGTCCTCCGAACGATGGTGATTGTGGAGGGAATCCGTGATCTCATCCAGGTGGGCGGCCACCGCCGTCCGGTGCTTTGCGTCCCCGGCCTTTACCGACTGGATCATCGGCACAGCGTCCCGATACAACTTGCGGTAGAAACCGTGAATCATCCGCATGTCGTCGGTGTTGCATCCCGGCGCTTCGTTGCCTGGGAGTCTCGTGGCCACGTTCGGTCCTCCTCGGGTTATGCGAAGGATGCTAGCAGCCGGGTTCAGTGCGCCGACAGCACCTTGCTGAGGAAATATTCGTGGAAGCGCGTGTCCCCCGTCATCTCGGGATGGAACGACGTGCCGAGCAGATTGCCCTGCTCAACCGCGACGATTCGCCCGTCTGCAAGCGCTGCAAGGGTGGTGACGCCCGCACCTGCCGTGTCGACGACCGGCGCACGGATAAAGACGGCATGAAGCGGTGGGTCATGCAGCACCGGGATGTCGAGATCGACTTCGAACGAATCGAGCTGGGAGCCGAACGCGTTGCGTCGCACCGCGATGTCGAGTCCGCCAAGGGATTCCTGCCCCTCGATGCCGTCGACGATCGTATCTGCGAGCATGATCAGTCCGGCGCACGTGCCCCAAACCGGCAGGCCCGCGCGGATCGCATCCTTCAATGGCTCGGCCATTCCGAACAGGCGGCTGAGCTTGTCCATGACCGACGATTCGCCGCCCGGGATGATGAGTCCCTCGACCTCGGCGAGTTCAGTGGGTCGACGCACGCCGACAGCGTCCGCCCCCAGCGAGTTCATGACCGCGATGTGCTCGCGGAAGTCACCCTGGAGGGCGAGAACGCCGATGCGTGGGTTACCAGCCACGCTCGGCAAGGCGGTGCGGCGCGGGGAGGTCGGACACATTGATTCCGACCATGGCCTCACCGAGACCGCGCGAAGCATCCGCGATCACCTGCGCGTCATCGAAGAAAGTGGTCGCTTTCACGATCGCCGCCGCGCGCTGCGCCGGGTTGCCCGACTTGAAGATGCCCGAACCAACAAACACACCATCGGCGCCGAGCTGCATCATGAGTGCGGCATCGGCGGGAGTTGCGACGCCCCCGGCAGTGAACAACACAACCGGGAGTTTGCCTGCGGCCGCAACTTCGGCGACAAGGTCGTACGGCGCCTGGAGCTCCTTGGCGGCGACGTAGAGCTCGTCTTTCGACTTGCCGGCCAGCGCTGCGATCTCGCCACGGATCGTGCGGATGTGCTTGGTCGCTTCCGAAACGTCGCCGGTACCGGCCTCGCCCTTCGAGCGGATCATGGCCGCGCCTTCGGTAATGCGACGAAGCGCCTCGCCAAGATTGGTCGCACCGCAGACGAAGGGAACGTCGAAGTTCCATTTGTCGATGTGGTTCACGTAGTCGGCCGGGCTCAGAACCTCGGACTCGTCGATGTAGTCGACCTTGAGAGCCTGCAGAACCTGGGCCTCGACGAAGTGCCCGATACGCGCCTTGGCCATGACCGGAATCGACACCGCAGCGATGATGCCATCAATCAGGTCGGGGTCGCTCATGCGAGCAACGCCGCCCTGGGAACGAATGTCAGCCGGCACACGCTCGAGGGCCATGACCGCAACCGCGCCGGCATCCTCCGCAATCCTCGCTTGCTCAGCGTTGACAACGTCCATAATGACGCCGCCCTTGAGCATTTCAGCGAGACCGCGCTTCACGCGGCTCGTACCCAGTTCTTCAGACGTGTTGTTGCTCATAATCCTTGATTCTACTTTGCTTCGAGCTGCGGCCCGGGCCGGGAGCGGGTTGGCTCAGTGCCTGGGCCAGGCGGCCGCGACCTCGTCGCGAACTTCGCCGAGAAGACGGGGAATCGCCTTCGTTGTCGCGATGATGGGAAAGAAGTTCGAGTCCTGCGCCCATCGAGGGACGAGGTGCTGGTGAAGGTGATCGGCGATACCCGCTCCGGCGACCTGTCCCTGGTTCATGCCGATGTTGAATCCGTCCGTGTGCGATACCTCGGTGAGTACACGCATGGCCGTCTGAGTGAGCGTAGCGATCTCGGCAACCTCGTCATCCGTTGCCTCGTCATACATCGCAACGTGGCGATACGGGCAGACGAGCAGGTGACCGCTGTTGTATGGGAACAGGTTGAGAAGGACAAAAGCGTGCTTTCCGCGCGCGACGATGAGTGCCTGCTCGTCCGACAGCGTCGGTGCGATGCAGAACGGGCACGCATCCTTTCCCGCCTGCGGGCCGCCGTCAATGTAAACCATGCGATGCGGCGTCCAGAGGCGCTGGAAAGCATCCGGAATCGCCGCAAAATCGCTCGATCGCTCGACGTCGTACTCTTTGCCGTCGATGTCCCGTTCGCGGTCGGTCATCCCTAGACCTGTGCCCGTGTCGCGATCGACTCGGTAATACGGGCGATGGCGTCTGCGATGGGTACGCCGTTCTCCTGAGTACCGTCGCGGAATCGGAAGCTCACCGATCCGTTGGCCATGTCTTCTTCGCCGGCGATCAGCTGGTACGGCACCTTCTCTTTGGTGTGGGTGCGGATCTTCTTCGCCATGCGGTCGCTTGACGCATCCAGCTCCGCGCGAACGCCAAGAGCCTTGAGCTGCTGGATGACGCCACCCAGGTATTCGTCGTACGCCTCGGCGACCGGGACACCCACGACCTGAACCGGAGACAGCCAGACAGGGAAAGCGCCCGCGTAGTGCTCGAGGAGAATCGCGAAGAATCGCTCGATGGAGCCGAGCAGCGCTCGGTGGATCATCACCGGCTGTTGACGGGTGCCATCCGCTGCGGTGTATTCGAGTTCGAAGAGCTCCGGCTGGTTGAAGTCGAGCTGCACTGTGGACAACTGCCAGGTGCGGCCGATTGCATCTCGCGCCTGCACAGAGATCTTCGGACCATAGAAGGCGGCCCCGCCCGGATCGTCGACAAGTTCGAGTCCGGACTCGACGCCCACCTGGCGCAGGGTCTCGGTCGCCGCATCCCACTGCTCGTCCGTGCCTACCGACTTCGCAGGGTCCCTTGTCGAGAGTTCGAGGTAGAAATCATCGAGACCGTAGCCGCGGAGGGTTTCGAATACGAAACGCAACTGGCTCGCGACCTCTTCCTTGACCTGGTCGTCGGTCACATAGATGTGAGCGTCGTCCTGAGTCAATCCGCGAACGCGAGTGAGACCCGAGAGCGTGCCGCTCTTCTCGTACCGGTACACCGTTCCGAACTCGGCAAGTCGCAGAGGCAACTCGCGATAGCTGCGGCCGCGAGCCCGGAAGATCAGGTTGTGCATCGGGCAGTTCATCGGCTTGAGGTAGTAGTCCTGACCCTGGCGCGTGATGTTGCCGTCTTCGTCGACTTCCTCATCGAGATGCATCGGGGGGAACATGCCCTCCTTGTACCAGTTCAGGTGCTGGCTGGTCTCGAACAGGTGCGCCTTCGTGATGTGCGGGGTGTTGACCAGCTCGTAGCCGTTCTTCAACAGCTGCTGGCGCATGTAGTTCTCGATCTCCATGCGGACGATTCCACCTTTCGGGTGGAATACGGCGAGCCCCGAACCGATTTCCTCAGGGAAGGAGAAAAGGTCGAGCTCCTGACCGAGCTTGCGGTGATCTCGCTTCGCGGCTTCGGCCTGACGTTCCTGATAGGCGCGGAGATCATCCTTGCTCGCCCAGGCAGTTCCGTAGATGCGCTGGAGTTGCTTGTTCTTTTCCGAACCGCGCCAATAGGCGGCCGCGTTGCGCAGCAGCGCGTATCCGTTGCCGATCATGCGGGTGTTCGGCAGGTGGGGTCCGCGGCAGAGGTCTTTCCAGTAGACCTCCCCGGTCTTGGCGTCGACGTTGTCGTAAATCGTGAGTTCGGCTCCCCCGATCTCGACCAGCTCGTTGTCGTCGGTGCGGCTTTCGCCGTGTCCCGCATGACCCTTGAGTCCAATGAGTTCGAGCTTGTAGGGCTCGTTCGCGAGTTCGGCGCGCGCCTCGTCTTCGGTAACGACGCGGCGAATGAACCGCTGGCCCTGGCGGATGATGCGGTCCGCCGCCTTCTCGATGGCCTTCAGGTCCTCGGGAGTAAAGGCCTCGACGACGTCGAAGTCGTAGTAGAAACCGTCGGTAATGGGCGGTCCGATGCCCAGCTTCGCCTCGGGGTTGATCGACTGCACGGCCTGTGCTGTCACGTGCGCGGCGGAATGACGCAGGATGCTGAGTCCGTCTGCAGAGTCGATGGTCACCGGTTCGACGGTGTCGGCATCCGTCGCCGTCGCCGCGAGGTCTTTGAGCTCGCCGTTGACGCGCATGGCGACAACGTTGCGGTCGGTAAATAGTTCGAAACCAGTTTGCGCGGCGCTCATTCGTACAACTTTAGCGGGGCGAAGCGTACGGCTCGTTCGGGGAGCGGCGGTCGCACGCTAGACCTACTGCACCGTTCTGGCTACCCCTCGCGGAGTCCGGACACCCTCTCTACGTTGGGCAGATGACTGAAACGATGAAGGCACTGTGTCCGGACTGCGGACCCGCCTCCGGGGACGTCGACGAACTATACGGGTTCTGGACCTGCGGTCACTGCGCGAAGTCCTGGCTGCTCTCGGACGTGCACGACCGCGAGTGATCACGAACGGATCATGCGCCCGACCCTGCATGACCTCAGAACCGGACGCACTAATCCAAAAACTGCCTCCGCTACGGCGACAGGCGTCGCCTTCCGCCGCAACGGGCGGGTAGACAGAGTGGACTGTCCACCACGCTAATTTGCCATCTGCCAAGCCGACAGACCCACAACGGGTCCCACCCGGTATGGGGACGAAATGGCCGCTGGTCGCGCCCGCGTGCGGAAATGCCCAGCGCCGCAGGAGGGGGTGGCCTGCAGCGCTGGGCTATCCGAATACCAGAAGTCGTCGGGGACGGCTTTCCGATACGGGAACATGCCGAGATGGTCCGTCGATGGTTGGGTAAGAACCTCGGACGGGTCTGGCTGGCATGTCCGGCCCTGCGGTTCGGGGTATTGCTTGCGGGGTCATGGGTGACTCTACGGCAAGTCCACCTAAAGGGGGACATAGCTTTGGGGGCTTTCTTTCCCGCATGATTCATGGCATATGGCCCGTGCCGCACACTCGTTTCTTATGACATTCAGCAACGCGGAGAGATCACGCGAAGGCTGGTGACCGAACATCGCTGGGCCGTTCTCCCTTATCGAGCTCGAGCGTTCGTCCGGGCGAATTAGCTCGAACGTGTGCTGGAGCGGCCCGCAGCGGACAAGTAGTCGTAAGCGGAT
>JAUZFR010000158.1 GCA_030840335.1 Actinomycetota bacterium
GAACATGCTCGCCATCGTCGACGGCATCCCCCGTACGCTCCCGATCGACGGATTCATCACCCACTGGATCAATCACCAGATCGAAGTGATTGTTCGCCGCACGACCTATCGCCTGCGGAAGGCGGAAGAGCGTGCGCACATCCTGCGCGGCTATCTAAAAGCGCTCGATGCGCTCGATGAGGTCATCGCGCTCATCCGTCGGTCGGCAACGGTCGAGGATGCACGCGACGGACTGATGAGCCTGCTGGATGTCGACGAGCTGCAGGCGCGCGCGATCCTGGAGATGCAGTTGCGTCGCCTCGCGGCCCTCGAGCGCCAGAAGATCATCGACGAGCATGATGAACTCGAGCGTCTCATCGCCGAGTACAACCACATCCTTGCTACGCCGACCGAGCAGCGCACGATCGTCAAGGACGAGCTGACCGAGCTGGTCGAGCGCTTCGGCGACGATCGCCGCACCGAGATCATGTTCGGCTTCGACGGAGACATGAGCGTCGAAGACCTGATCCCCGAAGAAGAGATGGTCGTCACGATCACCCGCGGCGGCTATGTCAAGCGAACTCGCAGCGATAACTACCGCAGCCAGCACCGCGGCGGCAAGGGAGTCAAGGGCGCCCAGCTTCGCGCGGATGACGTGGTTGAGCACTTCTTCGTCACGACCACTCACCACTGGCTGTTGTTCTTCACGAACACCGGGCGGGTGCTCCGCGCGAAGACTTATGAGATCCAGGAAGCTGGCCGCGACGCGAAGGGCCAGCACCTCGCAAACCTGCTCGCGCTTCAGCCGGGCGAAGAGGTGGCGCAGGTACTCGACATCCGCGACTACGGGGCAGCGAAGTACCTGGTGCTTGCGACCCTTGGTGGCCTCATCAAGAAGACGGCGCTGACCGACTACGACACCAACCGCACGGGTGGAATCATCGCCATCAACCTGCGCGAGGGCGACGAGCTCGTTTCGGCGATGCTCGTGGAGGAAGACCAGGACGTACTTCTCGTCTCCCGCAAGGGCATGTCCATCCGGTTCACCGCTTCGGATGCGGCGCTGCGTCCGATGGGAAGGTCAACCTCTGGAGTGATCGGAATGCACTTCAGGGAGGATGACCAGCTGCTCGACGCGAGCGTAGTTTCAGATAGTGGATACGTGTTCGTCGTGACGGAGGGCGGCTATGCCAAGCGCACTGCTGCCGACCAGTACCGGGTGCAAAACCGGGGCGGTCTCGGCATCAAGGTAGCCAAGTTGCAGGAGGCGCGCGGCGACCTCGCCGGTGCGTTGATTGTCGACGATGAGGACGAGGTCCTTGTGGTTCTTGCCAGCGGCAAGGTGGTACGCTCCTCCGTGGCCGAGGTTCCAGCCAAGGGTCGAGACACCATGGGCGTTGTGTTTGCCAGGTTCGCGGATGACGACAAGATCATCGCGGTAGCCAAGAACAGTGAACGTAATCTAGACACTCAGGATCTTGACGTGCCAGAAGAAGCTGGCGAGGTCGAGGAACCTGGAAAGGACGAATCAGTAGATGAGTAGCGTCGCGGAGAAACTTCAACGCAAGTCGCAGAGGTCCGTAGCGACCAAGCAGGTTCGCCTGAAGTTGGTCTACCTGGACTTCTGGTCGACCCTGAAGCTGTCGTTCCTGATTTCAGTCTGCCTCGGAATCGTGCTGATCGTGGCGACCATCCTGATCTGGGTTCTGCTCGATTCGTTGCATGTCTTCGATTCGCTCGACACGACGCTGCGCGAGATCCTTGGTCAGCCGACGTTCTCGATTCAGGACAGCGCCTCGCTGGTGCAGGTAACGGGCTTTGCGTTCGTCGTCGCCATTCTCAACGTCGTGATCGGTACTGCACTTGGCGCAATAGCCAGCGTGCTTTACAACCTGAGCGTGCGACTGACCGGTGGCCTCCTGGTCGGGTTCACCAACCAGTAGTTATTGCCACTGGCAGGATTACAGTTTCACCCGGCGGTGCGATACTCTCGTATCTGCCTTAGGGGGTATAGCTCAGGCGGTTAGAGCGCTTCGCTGATAACGAAGAGGTCCCAGGTTCAAGTCCTGGTACCCCCACTCGGATCCGACTCACGTCGGATTCCGGGGCCTTAGCTCAATTGGTAGAGCGCCTGCTTTGCAAGCAGGAGGTCAGGGGTTCGATTCCCCTAGGCTCCACTGTTCTGTGCTCCTCGTGATTGCGCGCTGGCGAACCGCTTGCGCGCGGTCGCGCACCCGCAATTGCGCCGTGGGGGCGCAATCGTCGTAGCGGCACAGGTCAGGCCGGGTCGAGAAGGTACTGGATGACCATGGTCGCCGCTCCGACGACTCCACCGCTCTCGCCAGCGCGGGACTCGGTGATCGTCAGGTGCCGTGTCGCCAGCGGCGTCGATTGTCCGTAGACGACCTCGCGCACGCCAGCGACGAGATGTTCGCCCGCCCGCGCGATGCTTCCGCCGATCACGATCACTGACGGGTTCAGGATGTTGACAAGGGTCGCCAGAACTTCGCCCAATTCGCGCCCGGCCTGGCGAATCGCCTCCGTCGCGCGAGGGTCGCCAACCCGGGCGAGTTCGACGACGTCGCTGCTCGACGTCGCGGCGAGTCCGCGGGCGGACAGCGCACGCGCGATTCCCGGCCCACTGGCCAGCGCCTCGAGGTCGGCATCGGCGTCGCCGTGCGCCGGGGTGCGCGCGGTGAACGGGACTCGCACGTGGCCGAGGTCACCCGCAGAGCCCTGCGCGCCACGCTGCAGGCGACCGCCGCTGATGATGCCGGCGCCGATGCCGGTTGCGACCTTGACGAACAACAGGTCGTCGGTCGACTTCCAGACGGTTGCGTGCTCGCCCAGCGCCAGGAGGTTCACGTCGTTGTCGACCAGCACCGGAACATCGAAGCGCGCTCGGATGTAGCCGGGCACATCGAAACGATCCCAGCCGGGCATGATCGGGGGGTTTGTGGGAAGGCCGGTTGAGTGTTCGACCGGACCCGGCAGGCCAATGCCGATACCGACCAGATCGGATGCCGGGCGCCCCAGCGTTGCACGCAGCCGCTCGGCCGCATCCAGCGCCCAGTCGAGGACGGGCTCGGGTCCATCGGCAATGTCGAGTCGCGCGGCCTCGAGTTCGAGAACGGATCCGGCGAGATCCGTAATCGCGACTACGCCGTGCGTCGCGCCAAGATCGATAGCGATCAGGATGCGCGCGGCTGGCTGAAACGCGAGAAAGCCCGGCGGTCGTCCTCCCGAGGACCGCCCGTCGCCCGCGGTCGCGACCAGTCCAGTCGAAAGGAGACTCTCGAGTCGATTCGAGACCGTCGATCGCGCGAGGCCGCTCAGTTCCGCGAGTTGACCCCGTGTGCGCGCCTCGCCATCGCGTAAGTAGGCCAGCAGCCGGGCGGCATCGGGGCTGAGGAATGCCCCGGGATCCGCCATACCCGTCATTGAATCACACCCGCGGTGGAAACTCGTGAATAATTTCGAGCCATGTATGACTTTTGCATGTCGGCCGACAGAAGTACAGTTGGTACCGACGCAATAAAGCAACCATCGAGGAGAATCGTGAACTACCCCCAGTTATCCGTGCAGCTGTACACCGTGCGCGAGGCAATGCTCGAGGATCTCCCCGGCACCCTGCAGCGCATCGCCGACCTCGGATTCACCCAGGTCGAGCCCTACAACTTTGCTGGCTTCGAAGGCCTTGGCGCTGGTCTCGCAGCGGCCGGCCTTGCTGCCCCGACCGCGCATGGCCACTTCATCGGCGAGAGCGACGCTGAACTGGAGCGGGTCTTCGGCATCGCCAAGGACCTTGGCATCGCGACCGCGATCGATCCCTTCACTGCGCCCGAGCGCTGGGAGACCGCAGAGTCCATCGGCCAGATCGCCGACCAGCTCAACGCCGCGGCGGCGATCGCGGCGAAGTATGGCGTCGTCGTCGGTTACCACAACCACGCACACGAGCTTAAGTCGGTGATCGATGGCGTTACCGGCATCGAGATTTTTGCGGGCAAGCTGGCACCCGAGGTAGTCCTCGAGATCGACACCTACTGGGTCGCTGTCGGCGGCCAGGACCCGGTCGAACTCCTCAAGCGCCTCGGAAACAAGGTTGTGGCGATCCACGTGAAGGATGGTCCGGCAACGACTGAAACGAAAGACCAGGTTGCCGTCGGCAGCGGGTCACTTCCCATTGCGGACATCATTGCGGCGGCGCCGACCGCGCTGCGCGTCATCGAGCTGGATGACTCCCGTGGCGACCGATTCCAGGCCGTGGCCGACAGCTACGCCTATCTCGTGAAGGAGAACCTGGCATGACTTCGAGTGGACGAGTTGGAGTCGGCGTCATCGGCGCCGGCGTCATCAGCACCCAGTATCTCGACAACCTGACCACGTTCCCCGACCTCGAGGTTCGCTTTGTTGCGGATATCGACCAGGATCGGGCGCGCTCGCAGGCCGAGAAGTACGGTATCCCCGCCTTCGGCACCGTCGAGGAGCTGCTTGCGGATGACGGCGTTGAGATCGTCGTCAACCTCACGCTCCCCGCGACTCACGTTGAAGTTGCCCTGCAGGTGCTCGCCGCTGGCAAGCACGTCTGGACCGAAAAGCCATTCGCGCTCGACCGGGAGAGCGGACAACAGCTTCTGGATGCGGCGCACGCCGCAAACCTGCGCGTCGCGACCGCACCCGACACGTTCCTCGGAGCTGGCCTCCAGTCATCCCGTCGTTTCGTCGAGAGCGGCGGGATCGGTACTCCGCTCACGGCCATCACTCTGATGCAGAGCCCGGGGCCGGAATCGTGGCATCCGAATCCGGACTTCCTGTTCCAGGAGGGTGCCGGACCCCTGTTCGACATCGGCCCCTACTACCTGACAGCGCTCGTACAACTGTTTGGTCCGGTAACGCGGGTGACCGCTGTTGCATCGAAGGCCAAGCCGTCCCGCGTGATCGGCTCAGGACCGCGCGCAGGTGAATCGTTCGAAGTCACCGTACCCACGCACGTCAGCGCGTTGTACGAATTCGAGAGCGGTCAGACTGCCCAAAGCGTGTTCAGTTTCGACTCAAAGCTGCGCCGTACCCAGTTCGAGGTCGCCGGGGTTGAAGGCACGCTCGTCGTACCGGATCCGAACACGTTCACGGGGCCGTTGTCGGTCTATCGCGACGGCCTTGAGTCCGAAGAGGTACCGACAACCGGCGCGACCACGAGCCGCGGCACCGGAGTGGCTGAGCTCGCGCAAGCGATCCGAGCCGGTCGTCCGGAGCGCGCGTCCGGCGAGCAGGCATTCCACGTCCTCGACGTCATGGTTTCCACCATCGAGTCCGCGGCGAGCGGGCATCCGGTCGAGGTGCAGAGCACGGTGACGCTTGCGCCTCCGCTCCCGGAGTCCTGGGATCCGCGTGTTGCGACGCTGACCGCATGAGCATCGGCGCAGCGTCCCCCATTGGTGTCGGCTATGTCGGCGGCGGTTTCATGGCCGCCGTACACAGCCGCGCCTCGCGGGCATCCCGCGCCCGACTGGTCGGCATTGTGTCGTCCCGTCCCGAGCGTTCGCAGGCGGCCGCCGTCGAACTCGGCATCGAGCGCTCGTTCGACAGCCTTGACGAACTGCTTGCCGATGACTCGATCGATGTTGTGCACATCTGCACCCCGAATGCCCAGCACGCCGAGCAGGCACTCGCGGCCATAGCGGCGGGCAAGCACGTGGTGTGCGAGAAGCCGCTAACGGTCACCGTTGCCGAGGCGGAGCAACTCGTCGCGGCGGCCGATGCGGCCGGCGTGACGGCGACAGTGCCGTTCGCATATCGCTTCCATCCGATGGTGCGCGAGGCGAGGGCGCGCGTGGCGAACGGCGAAACGGGTCGACTCCTCGGTATCCACGGATCGTATCTGCAGGACTGGCTGCTGCAGTCGACAGACGACAACTGGCGAGTGGATGTCGGCGCGGGCGGCGAGTCCCGCGCGTTCGCCGATATTGGCTCCCACCTGGTCGACCTCATCGAGTTCGTGACCGGTGACCGCATCCATCGGATCGCGGCCACGAAGCGCACGTTCTTCACCGACCGCGCGGAACACACCGGAGTCGCCACCGAGGATGCCGTTGCGGTGGCACTCGAGACGACCTCCGGCGCGATTGGAACACTTCTCGTGTCGCAGGTCGCACCCGGTCGGAAGAACCGCCTGCACCTCGAAATCGCCGGAAGCGCGGAGAGCATCGGCTTCGACCAGGAGAACCCGGAGACGCTCTGGCTTGGGCGCCGCATCGGCAGCGAGGTGATCCCACGGGACACGGAGCAGCTGCATCCGGACGCCGCGCGCCTTTCAATCGTGCCGGGCGGACACCCGCAGGGATACCAGGACGCCTTCACGGCGTTCGTCGGTGACAGTTACGCTGCCATCGCCGGCGGTGATCCGGAAGGACTTCCGCGATTCACCGACGGGCTCCGAGCCGTTCGGATCACCGCGGCAGTCATGGACGCCGCGAACACCGGACGCTGGGTTGAGATCGAAGGGAACAACTAATGACTGAAAACACACACCCGGTAACACTCTTCACCGGACAGTGGGCCGATCTTCCGTTCGAGGAGGTCGCAAAGCTCGCCGGGGACTGGGGCTATGACGGTCTCGAGATCGCGGCCTCGGGAGATCACCTCGATCTCGAGAGGGCTGACACCGACGACGCGTACGTGAAGTCGCGCCTCGAGATCCTTGAGCGCAACAACCTCAAGGTATTCGCCATCTCCAATCACCTCACCGGTCAGGCCGTCTGTGACGACCCCATCGATTTTCGTCACAAGGCAATCGTGCGGCCGTCGACCTGGGGCGATGGTGAGCCTGAGGGTGTGCGCCAGCGCGCCGCGGAGGACATGAAGCGCTCGGCGCGAGTCGCTCGCAAGCTCGGTGTTGATGTCGTCGTCGGCTTCACCGGATCGAAGATCTGGCCATACGTTGCCCAGTTCCCTCCGGTGCCGTCATCCGTCCTCGACGAGGGCTACCAGGACTTTGCCGACCGCTGGAATCCGATCCTGGATGTCTTTGACGCGGAAGGCGTGCGGTTCGCGCACGAGGTACATCCGTCGGAGATCGCGTACGACTACTGGTCTGCCGTGCGCTCACTCGAGGCGATCGGCCACCGCGAGGCGTTCGGATTCAACTGGGACCCGAGTCACATGATGTGGCAGAACATCGACCCGGTCGGATTCATCGTCGACTTCAAGGACCGCATCTACCACGTCGACTGCAAGGACACGAGGATGCGCCCGCACAACGGTCGCGCCGGTGTACTTGGCTCACACCTGCCATGGGGCGACCCCAGGCGCGGCTGGGACTTCGTGTCGACTGGCCACGGCGATGTGCCCTGGGAGGATTCATTCAGGGCGCTTGAGGCGATTGGCTATGCCGGCCCGATCTCGATCGAATGGGAAGACGCGGGCATGGACCGACTGCACGGTGCGAAAGAGGCGCTGTCGTACATCAGGTCGCTGCTCTGGAAGCTGCCCACAACATCCTTCGATGCGGCGTTCAGCAACCAGTAGCGCGTCGCCACCTAGGAGGGCTGGATCTCGCCGCTCTGCTCGCTGAGCTCTTCGTCGTCGATCCACAGGTCGTCGTCGGCGCGCAGGGTCTGCCAGGCCGCGTAGGCGATCCCGGCGAAGGCGACAACGCCAATTCCGATGAGGATGTAGCGGCCCGGCCCCGATGATGGCTTCGGCTTCGAAATGCCCACCCTCGACGCAGCGGAGGAACCGCCCGCCGCGACGCGCTTGAGTGCCTCCCTCACGTGCGGATCCTTCGCGACCTCGAGGAGCGCGAGAGCCGAGCCCAACGCGGCAGAGACGGCCGGGACGACATCATCCGCGATTCGCTCGCGGGTCGCCGAGGCGATGTTGCGCGTGGCCGAAACACCGGATGCGACCGCGGGCCTGACCCGATCGTCGAACGTTTCGCGCACGCGCGGCGACACTTCCTCGCGAGCGTAATGACCGGCGTGACGGCTCGCCTCGCGGATGACACGGTTGGCGCGGTCGATTACATCCTTCTGGTCGTCCCAGAGGTCGCTCGCCTGCCCTTTGAGCCGAGTGAGTTCGCGCTTGCGTTTCTTCGAGAGTGCCATTGAATTCCTCCATCGGTCGTTCAAGCGGATTGATTCATCTTGCCATTCATTACTTTCTACAGAAACCCGTTGACCTGAGCGCGCGCTGGGTGCACGCTCGGCGGAGGCATCGAGCGCTATGCAAGAATTGCTGTCATGCCTGCTCACACTTCTGTTGCGACCTTCCACACCAACAAGGGCGACATCGTCGTCAACCTGCTGGGAAATCACGCACCCAAGACCGTTGCCAACTTCGTCGGACTCGCCACCGGAACCAAGGAATGGACGCACCCTGCCACCGGCAAGGTCTCGACCGACCCGCTGTACAACGGCGTCGTTTTCCACCGCATCATCAAAGACTTCATGCTCCAGGGCGGTGACCCGCTCGGCCAGGGCATCGGCGGACCGGGTTACCAGTTCGACGACGAGATCCACCCGGAGCTCGACTTCAACGAGCCCTACGTTCTTGCGATGGCCAACGCCGGTACGCAGGGCGGCCACGGAACGAACGGATCGCAGTTCTTCATCACGACGGTTCCCACCCAGTGGCTGCAGGGCAAGCACACAATCTTTGGTCTCGTCGAGGACGAGGCATCCCGCAAGGTCGTCGACGCGATCGAGGCGGTTGACACGGATTCCCGTGACAAGCCCCTCGAAGACGTTGTGATCGAGAGCGTCACCGTCACTGAGGTCTGAGCCTTGCATGAGTGATTCCGCTCACAATCCGGATGACTACTGTTACAGGCATCCGGACCGGCTGAGCTTTGTGCTGTGCGAGCGTTGTGGTCGCACGATTTGTCTCGAGTGCCAGAACCATGTCGACGGACGTGTGCTGTGCCCGGATGATGCCGCGAAGGTGCGCTCGAACGTGACCCCGATCGCGGGCAAGCGCCGTCGCAAGCGACTTCGCATCAAGGTTCCCGCGGTGTTCGAGGGCCACCCGGTCGTCACGTATTCGATCATCGCGATCGTGCTCGTTCTGTTCCTCGTCGACCTCATCGCGCGAGGCATCATCATGCCGCACCTGTGGGTCCTGCCGCCCGGAGCTGCACCGTACGACGTGCTCCATCAGCCGTGGTCGCTCGTCACGTCCATGATCGCCAGCTCGAGTGTGCTCGGCTTGCTCCTCGGCGGATACAGCATGTACGTCCTCGGCCGATTCATCGAGCCCGTGGTCGGCTCACGTAATTTCGTGGCCGTCTATGTTGCGGGCGGTCTGGGCGCATCCATCTTCAGCTTCCTGCTCGACGGAGCGGTGACGAGCTGGTTCGGTGCGACCATGGGTGTCGCAATCACCGCGGTAGTCCTGGCGAGGGGCCTTCGTGTGAATCCGCTGTTCCTCTATATCAGCTGCGGCATCTCGATCCTGTTGTCCTTCATTTTCGGCGGCTGGCAGGCGACAATCGGAGGCGGGCTCGCCGGACTCGGGACGGGGCTCTACTTCTACTACGCTGACACGCCTCGGCGCCGTGGCCAGGTGCGTATCGCACTGATCGCCACCGGCGCCGCGCTACTGGTTATCGGTTTCGTGCGCGCGATTGCGTTCCCGGTATGAGCGACCAGACCACGGTGATCAACCGGTGCTACCGGCATCCGGATCGCGAAAGCTTCGTGCGCTGCCAGCGTTGTGGGCGCACCGTCTGCGGAGAGTGCCAGACCCTCGCCGCGGTCGGCGTGCACTGCCCGGAATGCGTGCGCGAGGCGCGCGCGTCTGCTCCCCGGGTGAAGCCGCGGGTCGTCACCGCCTTCAGCAAGACCAGCGAGGTACCGGTAGTCACCTACATCGTGATGGGCATCGTGGCGGTGCTGTCGGTGATCGGGCTCCTGCCGAAGGCGGGCGACGCGATTTTCAACGCGGTGGCCGTCGATGAGGGCACATTCCTCGACCAGCCGTGGACGGCTATCACCCACGTGCTCGTCAACTTCGGCGGCGTGATCAACATCGCGTTCGCGCTGCTCACGCTCTTCTGGTTCGGGCGGATGCTCGAGGGCGCGATCGGGCGTATCCGGTTCGTTGCATTCGTCGTGCTGACGGCGCTCGGTGGCGCGGCAGCGGTCATCCTGCTGCACGGCGGCGCGCAGGCCGGCACCGTGGCGCTCACCACGGGAATTCTCGCCGGTGTCTTCATCCTGCAACGGCACCTGGCGTTCAGGAACTCTTACCTGCTGCTGTGGGTGGGCATCAGCGTGTTCTACAACGTCGTCAGCGGCGGCGGCTGGGAGGGCATCGTTGGGGGCGTGATTGCCGCGGGTGTCACCTCGCTCATCCTCCTGCGAACGAGACGAATTTCGCGCCGCGGGCTGCAGACCGCCCTGCTGGTCGCCCTGGGAGTGCTCCTGGTTGCCGTGTGCGTCGTCGGATCCGTGACGGTAGTCGTCGCGTGAGCTACGGCGAGCAACGGGATCCGGCGAACGAAGTTCCCGGTCAGTTCACGCCGGGCGAGCCAGCGACGGCGCCCCGGCGCCCGACCACGGCTGAGCGGATGTCCGGAGCCTGGGTCACCTGGACCCTGATCGCCGCGTGCGTGATCGTCTTCATCGCCCAAAGCGCGACGAATGTCGCCACCGGCAGCGTCACGCAGGCGACGGTGTTCTACACCCCATACGCGGTCAGCCAGCCGTGGCGGTTCATCACCGCCCTGTTCGCGCACGCCAACATCATCCACATCGGCTCGAACATGCTGTCTCTGTTCTTCCTCGGTCCGCAGCTCGAAAGGGTGCTGGGGCACTGGCGATTCGCCGCGCTGTACTTCCTGGCCGGCATCGGCGGCGGAGTGCTCGTGGAAATCCTCCTGCCCGCTGGTGTGACGCTGGGTGCGTCGGGCGCGATATTCGGACTGCTCGGCGCCTACTTCGTGATCGCCCGCCGCATCGGGGCTAACCTCGGCCAGATCGCGGGCCTGATCGTGCTGAACCTTGCGATCGGATTCATCGTGCCGAGTATTGCCTGGCAGGCCCACATCGGCGGTCTGCTCGTCGGTGGCCTCGTGGCCTGGATCTATGGACGACCGCGGAGCTCGGAGCATCCGAATCGGCAGCTGACGTTGCTGGCCCTTGTACTTTTCGCGCTCGCAGTGATCGCGGTCGCGGTCAAC
>JAUZFR010000177.1 GCA_030840335.1 Actinomycetota bacterium
ATCAATCAGGCCCTCGGCCTGGTCGCCCAGCAGTACGCAGAGGTCGAGGCGAACAACGCTCGCATGTTCCAGCTCTGACGCGGCGGCGCACTGACACTGGCGGCGCACTGACGCTGGGGCCCACTGACGCGAAAAGGCGGCTCCCCGAAGGGAACCGCCTTTTCGTTGAACTGGTTGGACTAGAAGTCCATGCCACCGCTCGGGTCACCCTGGGGTGCCGGGGTGCGCTCGGGCTTGTCGGCGACAACGGCCTCCGTGGTCAGGAACAGGCCAGCGATGGATGCAGCGTTCAGCAGTGCTGAGCGGGTCACCTTCACCGGGTCGTTGATTCCCGCGGCCAGCATGTCGACGTACTCACCGGTTGCGGCGTTGAGGCCGTGACCGACGGGCAGGTTGCGAACCTTGTCCGCGACAACGCCCGGCTCGAGGCCGGCGTTGAGAGCGATCTGCTTGAGCGGCGAGTCGATTGCCACGCGCACGATGTTCGCACCGGTTGCCTCGTCACCCGTGAGGGCGCCGATGACCTTGCCTTCGAAGGCGGTCTTGCCAGCCTGGATGAGCGCGACGCCACCACCGGCGACGATGCCCTCCTCGACTGCAGCCTTGGCGTTGCGCACTGCATCCTCGATGCGGTGCTTGCGCTCCTTGAGCTCGACCTCGGTCGCGGCTCCGGCCTTGATCACTGCAACGCCACCAGCGAGCTTCGCGAGGCGCTCCTGGAGCTTCTCGCGGTCGTAGTCGCTGTCGGTGTTCTCGATCTCGGCGCGGATCTGGCGAACGCGACCCGCGATGGCGTCGGCTTCACCTGCACCCTCGATGATCGTGGTCTCGTCCTTGGTGACGACGACCTTGCGTGCACGACCGAGCAGGTCAAGCGTTGCGTTCTCGAGCTTGAGGCCGACCTCTTCGCTGATGACCTGGCCACCGGTGAGGATGGCGATGTCCTGCAGCTGCGCCTTGCGGCGATCACCGAAGCCCGGAGCCTTGACGGCGACGGACTTGAAGATGCCACGGATCTTGTTCACGACGAGAGTCGCGAGCGCCTCACCGTCAACGTCCTCGGCGATGATGAGGAGCTGCTTGCCGTCCTGGATGACCTTGTCGACGATCGGCAGCAGGTCCTTGATGTTCGAGATCTTGCTGTTCGCGATCAGAATGTACGGGTCTTCGAAGACCGTCTCCTGGCGCTCCGGGTCGGTGACGAAGTAGGGGTTGATGAAACCCTTGTCGAAGCGCATACCCTCGGTGAGCTCGAGCTCGGTGCCGAACGTGTTCGACTCCTCGACGGTGACAACACCTTCCTTGCCGACCTTGTCGATCGCCTCGGCGATCAGCGCGCCGATCTCGGGGTCACCAGCGGAAATGGATGCGGTGGCCGCGATCTCTTCCTTGGTCTCGATCTCCTTGGCGCCCTTGACGAGCTCCTCGATGACGACCGCAACCGCCTTTTCGATTCCGCGCTTCAGGCTGATCGGGTCGGCACCGGCCGCGACGTTGCGCAGGCCTTCGCGAACCAGAGCCTGGGCGAGAACGACCGAGGTGGTCGTTCCGTCGCCAGCGACGTCATCCGTCTTCTTCGCGACCTCTTTGACCAGCTCAGCGCCGATCTTCTCGTACGGGTCGTCCAGCTCGATTTCTTTAGCGATGGAGACACCGTCGTTCGTGATGGTGGGGGCGCCCCACTTCTTCTCGAGCACGACGTTGCGGCCACGTGGGCCAAGCGTCACCTTGACGGCGTCGGCGAGAATGTTCAGGCCACGCTCGAGGCCGCGACGGGCCTCTTCGTTGAAAGCAATGATCTTTGCCATGTGTGTTTCTTGTCCCTCTCGGACTAATCCCATGCGTTAGCACTCAATAGCGTCGAGTGCCAAAGTTATTCTGGCACTCTGCCCGGTCGAGTGCAAGGCGAGGAACACGCGCTCACAGCGCAAAAGAAGCCGACGCCGCCCGCCTGAACGGACGACGTCGGTTGTGACGCGTAAATCGACGCGATGGCCTAAGCCAGACGCACCGATTCTGCCTGTGGACCCTTGCTGCCGGTTCCTACCTCGAAAGTGACCTGCTGGCCTTCTTCGAGAACCTTGTAGCCGCCCATGTCGATCGCGGAATAGTGCACGAAGACGTCTTGTCCGCCGCCTTCGACGGTGATGAAACCGTAGCCCTTTTCAGCGTTGAACCACTTGACGGTTCCGTTCGCCATGTATTACTCCCTGTTGCGTAGCGTGCGGCTCCTGCGATGTTGCGTAAAAGCCGGGTCGCTGGGCACGGGTTACCGCGTTCATCCGGATCGGCATGACGAGTGCGTGCGGGCGACGTCAACCGTGGACCTTCAGAAGCGACCAATCCCAGATATTAGCCGAGCAAAACGCGCCCGTGACCAGTCGTTATGGCAACTTAATCAGCGCGGTCAAAGGATTAAACATGCCAGAAACACGGTGGCAGGCGGAGGGGCCGGATCAGCCCTTGAAGTCGCTCCCGAGAACGACCGTGATCGGTGCACCCTGGAAGGCATCCGAGAGTCTCACGGTTCCGGTGCCCAACGCCAGCTGGATGCCGCGCGCCACGTCTTCATTTGCAGCGGTCGAGTAGTACACGACCGTCTGCTTGATGGTGGTTTCGGATGCGAGCGCGCGCGATCCGACGGTCCAGTGCGCTTTGACGAGCTTCGAGGCCGCCTGGTTCTGGAGCCCG
Source organism: Actinomycetota bacterium (assembly GCA_030840335.1). Classification (GTDB taxonomy): domain Bacteria; phylum Actinomycetota; class Actinomycetes; order Actinomycetales; family Microbacteriaceae; genus Galbitalea. The sequence continues at coordinate 2,692 of JAUZFR010000177.1, forward strand.
ACCACTGCGGTGCCATTCAGGATCGTGATTGTGATGTGACGCTTCTTGATCGTGGTCGGATCGGTAATCGGCTTCACCGTGGGCGCCTGCGACACCGAAGGCTTCGGCGTCGGCGTGGTCGCCGCGACGCCCGGAAGGTTGAAGGTGAACTGGTCGTTCAGCGACGAGAGGATATACAGGCCGACAACCATGAGAACGGCGGTCGCGAGCACTGCCCAGGCGAGACTGATCCAGCCGCGACCGCGAACCTTTGGCCCGCGGTGGGCGCCGACGCGTTCAAGATCGTCCGGCAAGTTATCAAACTGGTCGGTGGGGAAGGTCGCCATAGCTACTCTGTGGATTCCTCGCTAGGTGGGCGGACTGCTGCACCGCCGGGGCCTGAAGTCGTGAATGCTCGAGCTGCTCGCGCTTGTGTGCGTGCATCTCGTGCACGCTGCAGACGCTTGACCAGCATTGGATCGTGACGCAGGGCGTCTGGTAGATCGATCAATGCATTCAGCAACTGATAATACCGGGCGGCCGACAGAGAAAACTCCGAACGGATTGCGGCCTCTTTCGCGCCAGCGTGTTGCCACCACTGGCGCTCGAACTCGAGTATCGCGAAATCGCGAGCGCTGAGGGTTGTTTCGCTGGATTCGTCACGCTTTCGCTGTGCAGACATCCGTCACCCTTCGTTCGCGTCAAATCCTAGGGGCGCAAAGCTAGGGAACCGCTGAGCAACGCCCATGCGGGGGTGATCCTGTGTCGATCCTCAGGAAGGAGCGGTTGCGGCTATCCAGTCCAGTCGCTGGCCATGCGGGCCACTCCAGGCGAGTGGATCGCCATCCAGCGCGAGCACGAATTCGTCCGGCTCTGGCGGTTGGAGGTTGACGAGCTGTGCGGCGGCGGTCGGCACGATGCCCCGTCCCTCGTGAGAAATCCACCGCGCTTCGAGCGATTCGACCGTTTCGATGAAGCGGGAGCGATTTTCGGGAGTCAGGTACACGATCGCCGCCGAGGTCACGATGACAAGGGCGGCGCCATCCGGAGCTTCCGCCGCAACGCCCGGGAGGGCTTCCGTCGCATCTCCCTTCACGATCCGTGGCGGGTCGGAGCGAACGATTTCGGCCGCCGCACGGATGCGCTCCCGACGCTCGTGCTGCTCGGGCCAGACCAGCGTTTCGAGCCAGGTCGTGTCGTCGTCGTTGGTCAGGCTCAGTGGGTTCAGGTCGATGCCCGCCCGCCAAACGATCTCCGGGAGCGCGGAAGGGATGGGTGGGTTGCCCGTGGTCGCGCACTCGAGCAGGACCGTGCTCGGTCCACGCGCGGGGTCGATCCGCCGACCGTCATAGGAATAGCTATAGCGGTCCGGGTAGAGGCAGAGACCGGCGGATGCGCCGACCTCGAGCAGCGCGAGCGGCCCACCAATCGCCGCGAGAACGGGCACGAGCAGCGCGCACCGACGCGGTTCGTTCGTCTGCGTGCTGCGGACCAGCATCTGCGCCCGCACGGTCTCCCAGTTCTCGAGCAGCCAGTCCCGCCAGGG
>JAUZFR010000189.1 GCA_030840335.1 Actinomycetota bacterium
GCACGTGTCATGGCCACGTAGAGTTCGCGCTTCTGCAACTCGGTGTGTTCGGCGGCGGCGCCCTCCTGGGCGATCGTGACGGCGTCACGCGAGGGCAGCAGCGTTACCGGAACGTGCGCGAGCAGAACCTGTTTGAACTCGAGACCCTTCGCGCGCTTGACAGTACCGACCTTGACCGCGTTTACGGGCCTGCCGTCGAAATTGGTCAACTCAACGACCGGAATATTCGCCTTCTTCAAGGCGGCAATGGCCGACCGCACACCGAAAATTGTCAGCGCGAGCACCCCGATATCGCCGAGACTTGCCGCGCCGTCGGCAACGAGCGCGCGCACGCGTCGTGGCAACTCGGCATCGTGAGCATTTCGGTTGGTGAATCTCACCACGAGAGGCGCCGGACCGGAGCGTGCGATCTCGGTCACGTCATCACCCACGGCCGGGGCACCCTCGATGTCGAGGTATTCATCGCCGGCAACCATCGTCGCCGCAAAGTCCAGGATCTCTGCCGTGTTGCGATAATTCGTACTCATCACGACACCGCGACCGACAAGGGAAATCCCGACCTCGCCGAGCGTGTAACCGCCAGGGTAGATCGTCTGCTGACCGTCGCCAATGAGGGTGAGTCCATCCGGCTTGTTGCCGACCAGGTGGTGCAGCATGCGGATCATTGCTGACGAGAGGTCCTGCGCCTCATCCACGATGACTGCGGCGTAGCGCTCGAGTGGCACGTCGCGCAGCGACGCTTCCGCCATCAGCACCAGGTCGGCATAGTCGTGGGCGCCTCGCGCGTTCATCCGCGCCTGATAGGTCGTGTACAGCTCCCACACGGCTCGGCGCTGGTCGAGCGTGAGCCCGCGGCGCCGGCCGGTGCGGCTCAGTTCGACGTATTGCTCGAATGTGGTGATGCCGCGCCCCTTGATGACGTGCTCGATTTCGTCTTCCCAGTACGTCGGCTTGGGTTCGAGCCTCCCGAGAGCACCGGGTTTGCCGATCAGTCGCCACACGGTGTCGAATTCGGCGTCGGCGATCGCCGGCTGGAGGTTACAGCGAATGCCGCGGTCCGACAGAAGTCGCTTAGCGAAGGCGTGCGTTCCGACGAACTCGATCCGGCCACGGATGTCTGGCGCGAGCCGATCCATGAGCGAGGCCTGCACCGCGGGCAGAGTGCTGACAAAAGAGGTGACCAGCACGATTCCCGGCCCAGATCGTGCCAGATAGGCGGCGCGATGGAGTCCGACGACGGTCTTGCCAGTGCCTGCAGCACCACGGATTCGCGCCGGCCCGTTGAAACTGCGCCGAGCGAGACGAGCCTGCTCCGGGTCGAGGAAGGACATCCACTCTTCGATCGGCGGTGCCTTGAAGTTCGCCTCGATCTGTCGTGTCACCTCGGTGTTGGTGAGAAACGGGATTGTGTCCCAGTCGGCATCATCGGTAACGCCAGGCTCTGTGTACTCGAGATCTTCGGGCACCGGAGTGCCGACAATGGGAAAATATTCGAGACTCGCAGCCAACACGTCGTCAACCTGCTGGTAGGTGAGACGCATGCCGCGACCGAGGATGTAGCGCACCGCATCCGTTTCGCCCACCATCTCGACGGTGCCGATGCGAGCCTTGATTCCGGAACGACCGGCCAGAACGACGAGCGCGTGGACTTCGCCAGGGGCAAGACCGAGCTCCGCCATGCGTGCTTCGGTCGCGTAGGCGAGGTCGGCAAGGCTCGCGAGATCGTCGGTGACGTCGACATCGTGGCGGTAGACCCGACTGTCGTCGACGGTCACGTCGCTCCACGATTCCGTGTCGACGATGAAGAGTCCGCTCGGCCCCACGACGACAAGATCGACTTGAGACTTTGGGCTTCCCGGCCAGCCTCGGTCGGGAAGGAAGTGATAGCCGACGGCGGTCAGCGGCGCGAGAGCTCGAGAGACGTCGCGTTCGGAGTGAGTGGCTCCGGTGCGTAGCGCGGCGGTGTGACGCGCCAGCGTCGCGGCGCGCTCGTGGTTTTCGGCGAGCATGAGTTGACGGCGCGACTCAATGCCACCGGACGTTCCCGCTGTCATGACTTCCCCAGGTTCAGTTGACCGACGCTTCCCCCAAAGCATCGGATAACTAGAGCCTTACACGAGCTTGGCCGGGTTGATATTCCACTTTCGGGGGGCGCGGGAATGCGGGCACCACAAAATCCTGTTACAAGCGATGGCAATCATCGGCGACGAAAAGGTAGATCATGCGGGTTCTTCTCACTGGCGGTACAGGCTTCATCGGCGCGGCGATTCTTCGTCGCCTGCTCGAAACCGGGCATACGGTCACGGCTGTCGTGCGCAGCGACAAGTCAGCTGAAGCGGTGTCCAGGGCCGGCGCGACGCCGGTGATTGGCGACATCACCGATTCAACCTGGTTCGCCGACATCCTGACGACGATGGACGGAGCGATCCACGCAGCGGTTCCGGATGACGGCTCAGCCGCAGTGATGGACGATTCGGTGATAGACGCGGCAATTCTTGCGTTCGCGCACACACAAAAGCCGTTCGTGTACACCACGGGCATCTGGGTCTATGGTGCAGGGGACAACCTCACAGAAGGCGATCCGTTCGATGCTCCTGCGATCACCGCGTGGCGCGAAGTGCGCCAGGACCGACTGCTGAGCGGCGGAATCAACGCCCGCGTGATCGCCCCGGGAATCGTGTACGGCTATGGCAAGGGGATTCCCGGTGTCATTGCGAACGCACCGCGCAACGCGGCGGACGCCCTCATCCTCGTCGGCTCCGGCGACCAGCACTGGACGACAGTACACGTCGACGATCTCGCCGATCTCTACGTCGCGGTGCTCGACAACGGCAGTTCGGGCGAGGTTTATCTTGGAGTCTCGGGTGGCAACCCGACGGTCCGCGAACTCGGCCAGGCGGTCGTGGGACCGGATGGCGCGGTCGCGGCTGACGGTCTCGACTCGACGCGTGCTCGACTCGGCGAAGAATTCGCGGACGCCCTGTTCATCGACCAGAAGGCCAGCGGCGCCAAGGCCCGCGAACATCTGGGCTGGGCGCCAAACCGCCCGACGCTCGTCGAAGAACTCAGCGCTTAGGGGCTCCAGCGAAAGTCAGGTCGTTGGCGCCTGCGCGATCCGGACAGTGTTTCCTGAGGGGTCACGGAAAGCGCAGTCGCGCGGCCCCCAGCCCTGGTCGATGGGCTCCTGGAGAACTTCGGCACCGGATGCGCGCACGGTCTCGAAGGTGGCGTCGACGTCATCGGAGCGGAATACGAGCATCGGCAATACGCCCTTGGTGAGAAGCTCCTGCATCGCGTCGCCGTCGGCCCGCGAGCGGCCGGCATGCGGCACGGAGAGCACGATGCCGAGGCCGGGCTGCGCGTCGCTGCCGAGGGTGACCCAGCGGAACTCGCCGGAAGCCACGTCATTCTGCACGTCGAGGCCGAGCGCGTCCCTGTAGAAGGTGAGCGATTCGTCGACATCGTTGACGGTGATGTTGGTGTACTGGAGTGCGATTGTCATGATCGTGACTCTATGCCGCGCCCTTCGTGGTCGCTTCTTCGATCCTGCTCGATGGGTACACGGACTGTCGTGGTCCGAACGAGCAGCAGCGCTCCTCATGGTGGAGCCTCATTGCAATCGCGTGACGCTAGCTCACCAGCGCCCCATCCAGCTTGACGAACGACATCTCCCAGCCGGCCTCGGTTTGGTCGCGCTGGATGTCGTCGAATGGTCCCTGGTGGAGTGTCACGCGGGTCTTGTCGCCGTGATCGTGGAACCGCAGACGCAGCATGATGTCTTCGAGTTCGCCGAGCGCGGTGTCGGCGCCGAGACGCATCTCAAGGTATTCGGGAGGATCGCACTGCGTGATCGTGCCTCTGATCGGGAATGCCTCTCCGGTGTCGTCGTCGACCATCGAGAGGTTCCAGTTACCGCCGACCTCGAGGTTGATCGAAATTGTCTCGACGGGAACGTGGAAGGAGTCCGGACCAAACCAGGTGGCAACCAGTTCGGGCTCGGTGAAGAACCGCCACACGAGGGCGCGCGGCGCAGTGAACGCCCTGGTGACGTAAAGGTCTCGTTCGCTTACGCCGGCTGGACGAATGTCGCTCATCGTTGTTCTCCTTAATCGTGAAGTTCGCTCCCTCAGAGAAGCGGCAAGGGCACGGTCGAGCGCAAAGAATCTGGTTGCCCAGAATCGTGCATTCAGCTCCATCGTGCGCCCTGCCCTATTCATAACCTTATGGTTGTATAAGCCATTGGTTACAGACTAGTGAGACTCAGTCAAAAGTCAAGAGGGTGTGCCCGCGTCGACTAGTCGAGCGAGGCGCCGAGCGCATCCAGCAGGTAGCCGGTTCCCTGCTCGCGGCTGGTCGCTGAGTCGAGTCCATCGAAATAGGCTCCCAACTCGGTGACGGTGAGCAGGGTGCCGCCCTCGGCTGATGCCAGTTCGATGGTGGCGAGCGAGGCCGACAGCTTGTTGTCGTCGACGTGCATGACGTAGCTATAGACGATTCGCTCGTTTTCGATGATGTCGAGGTAGTCGGCGTCGAAACTATGTGTTGGACCGCCGTCCCATTGCCCGCTGTTGTGCTCGTGGCCACCCTCACGGAAATCAAAGTCCCAGGTCACCGGGCCGGTATCGCCGGGCGCGGTAAACCACTTTGCCTTCTGGTCCTTGTTGGCGAAGGCGGCGAAGACGCGCGCCGGGGTGGCGTCGTAGGTTCGGCTGACGGTAAAGGTGGAGTGCGTGATGCTGCGTTCAGTCATTGCTCTGGTCCTTCTTCGGTAGTGGTGGTGGGTTGGTGTCATCCAGAAACGCGCCCAGCCTGTCGAGGCGCTTCTGCCAGGTCGTGCGACGTTGTTCCAGCCACTCCTCGGCCGAGGAGAGGATTCCTGGTTCAAGAGTGCAGCTGCGAACCCGCCCGACTTTTTTCGTGCGGACGATGCCGCTCGCTTCGAGCACCGCGAGGTGCTGCACGACCGCCGGAAATGACATTTCAAGAGGCGCGGCGAGCTCGCTCACGGACGCCGGACCGCGACTCAGGCGATCGATCATGCTTCGGCGGCTGGGGTCGGCGAGCGCGGAGAAGACCGCGTCCATGTGATCCAGATACTTAAGCATTTGCTTAAGTATCGCGCTAAGAAAGTTTTTGTCAAGAGTGTCGATTTCGACCTGCTGGTATTCGTTGTACTGACGTACCGTCTAAACCAAGGAGACAACCGATGGAATACATGCTGTTTATCGCGACCGACACCGAACCGGAACCCGGGGTCGAGCAGCCCGGAGAAATCGAAGCGTGGGTGGAGGAAGGCGACAGGCGCAAGATCCACAAGCAGGGAGACCGGCTGCGGCCGCCATCGGATGCGACCACCGTGCGGGTGCGTGGAGGCGAACTCCTCGTGACTGACGGTCCGTTTGCCGAAGCCAAGGAATGGATCGCGGGCTACGACATCATCGAATGCGCCGACCTCGATGAAGCAATCGACTTCGCTTCGCGGCATCCGATGGCCAAATTCGGACGCATCGAAATCCGTCCGATGTGGCCCATGGACTAGTAGTGCCTGACGTTTCGGAGGCGCTCGCCGTCGCCCACGCATCGGACTGGGCCAAAATCGTGGCCGGCCTGATCAAAGTGACCGGCAATTGGGCACTCGCAGAGGATTGCGCGCAGGATGCGTTTGCGACCGCGCTCGTGCGCTGGCGCGTGGACGGCGTCCCGCCCAAGCCGGCCGCGTGGCTCGCACTGACTGCCCGCAATCGCGCCATCGATCGGCTGCGCCGGGCATCCTCCGAAGCGTCGAGGATGAGGGAGGTGGGCATCGTGCACGAACTCGAGAACTGGGGCGCCGCATTTTCGGCATCCGACGTCGACGATGAGCGGCTGCGCCTGATCTTCACGTGTTGCCATCCCGCCCTCCCGATGCCTGCCCGCGTGGCCCTGACGCTGCGAACGGTCGCCGGTCTCACCACGGGAGAGATCGCATCCGCGTTTCTGGTTTCAGAAGCGACGATGGCCCAGCGGCTGGTTCGCGCCCGCCAGAAGATAGAAAACGCCGGAATCCCGTACAGGGTTCCGCCAGCGGAGCTTCTCGGTGAGCGGTTGAACGGTGTGCTCGCGGTGCTGTACCTGCTGTTCAACGAGGGATACACCACGGTTCGCCGCAACGACCTGGCGAGGTCGGCGATCGACCTTGCGGCCTCGGTGGTCGAGCTGATGCCGCGCGAACCTGAGGCGCGCAGCCTGCTCGCGCTCATGTTGCTGCAGCATTCGAGGCGGGACGCCCGCATCGGCTCCGATGGCGAGGTGCTGACCCTCGAAGAGCAGGATCGATCGCTGTGGGACGACTCCGACATCGCGCGCGGGCTCGCCACGCTGGCATCGGCGCGCGCGCGGGGGAGCTACGCGATCCAGGCGGATATCGCGGCCTGTCACGCGCAGGCCACGACCGCGGACGACACAGACTGGCCCCGCATCGTCTCGCTGTATGACGAACTGCTGGTGCTCGCACCAACACCGATCATTGAGCTCAATCGGGCGATTGCCGTCGGTATGGCCGACGGGCCGGATGCGGGACTCGCGCTGCTCGCTCGGCTGTCGGCATCCGGGAGGCTCGCTGGCTATCGCCTGCTGCCAGCGGCGCGCGCCGACTTCGCGAGGCGGGCGGGGCGCACGGCCGAAGCCGCCGAACTCTATCGTGAGGCCATCGCGCTAGCGACATCGGACGATGACCAGCGACTGTTGCGTCGCCGACTCGCCTCACTCGAGCAGTGATGCGATTGGGCCGCGGATCATGGAGAATGGAAGGGCTTCGTCTCCCAGCAGTCAGGACCCCATGAACGGCCTCGCCTTCGTTATCGCTTTCATTCTGTTCGTCGGCGGAATCCTGCTGTTCGGGTACGCGTTCGATGCTGGCGAGCAGTTGCGCGCAATCGTCTTCGTCGGCGGTCTCGTGGCGATCACGCTCTCGGTCGCGATTCCTTTCCACCTGCTCAAGCGCACCGACCGCTAGAAGCTCGGCCGAGCACTCGACAGCGACGGGCTTCAGAACCCTAAGCGGCGGGCTTCAGCAGCTCGCCCGTGAAGTTATCGAGTCGAGTCAGCAGACCCGACGACCGCGAGTCGACAACGTCCGCGGGGTGCGGCAGGAATGACGACGGCGGCGGCAGGATGCGGATGATCGTCGAGCACGCCAGATCGGAACAGATGTACGTGCCGATCGTGTTTCCATCGCGGCCCGCTTTGCCCGCCTTTGGCACGGTGAACAGGCTGACCTGATTGCCCGGCTGATGCGTGCGGCACAGCGAGCACATCGCGGAGATGCCGCGCGACATGCTCGACGACGCGGACCGAAGCACGATTCCGAACGGTTTTCCGTCTCGCCAGTACACGATGTAGCCGCGCTGCGCGAAGGTCGGGTCGAGCCAGCCGAGGTATTCGCGCTCGTCCCAGACCGTTTCGTGGAGGCCAGGGAGGGGCATCCGCGCGAGGACGTCGTGGGGCGCATTGACGAACGATGCGCGGATCTCGTCTTCGGTCAGTGGGCGCATTCTTGTCGGTTACTCCTTTCGCAGCGAAAGACGGGGCCTAAAAGCCCTCAGGGGCGTGGGGAACGTAGTGCTCGTCGAGAATCGCCAGTTCGTCTTCGGACAGAGTCAGCTCGACGGCCGCCGCAGCGTCGTCGAGGTGGTTCGGCTTGGTCGCGCCGACGATGGGTGCTGTGACCGCGTCCTGTTGGGCAACCCACGCGAGAGCGATCTGGGCGCGCGGAACACCGCGCGCTTCGGCGACTGCGCCGACCGCATCCACGATCCGACGGTCAGACTCTTCAGTCTGGCGGTAGAGGAGCTTGCCGAATTCATCCGTTTCGCTGCGACCGGTGGACACTCCCCATGGGCGGGTCAGCTTGCCGCGCGCCAGCGGACTCCACGGGATGACGCCGACACCGGTCTCAAGGCTGTACGGGTGCATTTCGCGCTCTTCCTCGCGGTTGAGCAGGTTGTACTGGTCCTGCATTGAGACGAACCGCGTCCAGCCGTTCAGGTCCGCCGTGTGCTGCAGGGACGCGAATTGCCAGGCCCACATGGATGAAGCGCCGATATACCGTGCCTTGCCAGCCTTCACGACGTCGTGGAGCGCCTCCATGGTCTCGTCGATCGGAACTTCCGGGTCAAAGCGATGGATCTGGTAGAGATCCACGTAGTCCGTGCCGAGGCGCGTCAGGCTGGCGTCGATCTCGTGCATGATCGCGGCGCGAGAGAGTCCGTGCCCGTTCGGCCCCGGACGCATCTGACCGTGCACCTTCGTGGCGATCACCACGTCCTCCCGCCGGGCGAATTCACCAAGGAGTGCGCCGGTGATTTCTTCGCTGGAACCGAGGGAATAGACGTTTGCCGTGTCAAAGGTAGTGATGCCGAGTTCGATCGCCTGCCGAAAGAACGGGCGGCTCTCGTCGAGGCCCACGCTCCACGGGTGACCGCCCTTGTTCGGTTCGCCGTACGACATGCATCCGAGGATGACCGCCGAGATCTCGAGGCCGCTCGAGCCGAGTCGCAGAGTCTTCATTTGGTGGCCTCCGTCGGCTCGCCGTGCGCTCCCTCGCCGATGGCTCGAATCGAACGAAGTTCGTCTTCGAGCTCGGGGGTGTCGTTTGGTCCCGAGGGTTGCGTTTCGTCGTCAGACTGCTTTTTTGCCATGACTCCAGCGTAGACAATTGCGCGACCGTCCTCGATCATCCGTCCGTTGGTTGATCATCCGTCGGTCAGTTGCGCTTCGAGCCGATTGACGGTCTGGTGGAAGAATTGCTGGGCACGCGCACGTGCCTCCGCAATGGAGATTCTCTCGGGGTGGTCGAAGGCCGACCCGGCGGCTGCGATCTCGGATTCGACGAACCGCCGCAGGATGTCGGGCGCGTCCATCGACTGTGATTCCCGCAGTCGTGACTTCAGCTCGATCAACTCGTCGGTCGCATCGATCACGTCGGAGGGCGCATCCGATTCGCGAACGAGAGCGGTGAGACTCATCGGCGGCACGGCGGAGTCCGGATGGACTCGAAGCCACCGCACTGCCGCGGCCGGGCGAAGCGCGTAGAAGAGCCGCTTGAGGCGATTCGCTCCCGACGGAAGAGTCGCCCTCTCAAGGTGTTGAGACGCGACGTGCTCGTAGTGCCGACCGACTCGGCCTCGATCGGTGATCTCGTGCGCAAGGTCGAGAAATTCCTTGCGGAATTGCGCGTCGCCGGAGTAGACGATGTCCGACTGCAGCCACTCGGCGACGACCGCGTTCCCGTTCACGAGCAATCGAATCGCTTTCGCAAGATCCCAGCCGTTGACGTCGAAGATCTTGTCGAGGGGGGTGTCAATGACGTCGCTGGCTGGCCAGAGTGAGAGATAGTCCGACCGGGCACGCACGTAGAAGAAACGGCAGTCGTAGTCGCTGTCCGGGGACGGGAAACCCCAGGCGCGGCTGCCGCTCTCGATCGCCCAGGGAATGACTACCCTGTGCTCGGTTTCGATTCCCGCAATCCTTCGATCAATCTCCAGGACGACATTGGCATCGAGGCTGTCAGGGATCGCGCGCATGCGTACGAACCTAGCGGTCTCGCGCGATCGCGGAGTGGGATTGAATGGCAACGTGGAAATTGACGGCGCACGAATCGACGCACTTCGAAGCGATCTCGTTGCGGCGCAATTCACTGTCGGTCGGCTGAGGGAACTGTGGGGCGACGAGGCGGATGCCGCGCTTACCCGCGGTCATCGTGTGCCGGCCCGCCGCGCGTTGGACGCGTTGGTCGAACGCGACGCCGCCGCCGCAACCCTCGCGTGGTTGTTCGTACTGGGGTTGCCCACCGATCGCGATCGGTTGGCAGGAGCGCTGCCCGCCCTGGGCGTGGATGGTGCGGTGGGGCTCGGGCTCGTGCGAGTCGACGAATCCGTCGTCAGCGCCGCGGTCGACCTTCGTCCCTACAACTTCACGGATGCCTGGGGCGAAACCAACTGGTGGATCTCCAGCGACCTCGGCGAAGTCACTCTCGGACGCCCGCTCGATGAAAATCACGTTCTGGGTGTCGGCGGCGCATCCCTGACGCTCAGTCGGTTGATGATCGATCGATCCGCGCGAACCGTGCTCGATCTCGGCACCGGATGTGGCATCCAGGCGCTTCACGCGTCGCGGCACGCCGGCCGCGTCGTCGCTACCGACATTTCGCAACGTGCGCTCGACTTCGCCGAATTCAACGCCGTGCTGAACGGCATCCGCACTATCGAGTTTCGGCTGGGCAGTCTGTTCGATCCCGTTGCCGGCGAGCGATTCGACCACATCGTCTCCAACCCGCCCTTCGTCATCACGCCGCGCACCGAGGGCGTGCCCGCGTACGAATACCGCGACGGGGGCAGGGTCGGCGACGCGATCGTGTCCGAGGTTCTCGAAGGTCTCGCTGACCATCTCGAACCGGGCGGGGTGGCGCAGCTGCTAGGTAATTGGGAGTATCGCGCTGATGAGGACGGCTTGGACCGCGTCGGTCGCTGGCTGGATGCGACGGCGCTCGACGCCTGGGTCGTCGAGCGTGAGGTGCAGGATGCGCCGCTCTACGCCGAGACCTGGATTCGCGACGGCGGCACCAAGTCCGGGGCGGAGTTCGATCGCCTCTCGGATGCCTGGCTCGACGACTTCGCGGATCGTGGCGTTACCGCCGTGGGGTTCGGATATCTGACGTTGCGTAAGCCGATCGCGGGCGTGGCAACGCTGCGCAGGCTGGAGCGACTCGATGGCCCGGTCGGGAGTGCGCTTGGTCCGCACATCCTCGCGACGATCGATGCGCACGACTGGCAGGCATCGCTCGACGACCGCGCGTTCAGTCGGGCCATGTTGACCGTGGCGCCGGATGTCACGGAGGAACGACACTACTGGCCAGGCGACGAGCATCCCGCGGTCATGAATCTGCGACAGGGTGGCGGATTCGCGCGAACCTACCCGCTCGACACGGCGCTCGCAGCGATTGTGGGAGCCTGCGACGGGGAGCTGAGCGTCGCGGCGATCTGCGCCGCGCTCGCCGACCTGCTCTCGACTCCGGCTGCCCCCATCGACAGCCAGGCGATGCTGGCACAGTTGCTGCCGACGATCCGCGAACTGGTGACCGTTGGCATCCTCCGGCGCTGACGGCCTCCCGGATGTTAGCCCTGCACGCCGCCATCCATACGGCGCACGATCGAAACCAGGCGACGTGGCTGGCGAACGCTGACACGCACCCTGAGTTCATGTCTGCGCGCGAGCATGATGCCGATCACGGCGGCCGCGACTGCGGGAACAGCCCCGGACACGAAAATGCCGACCTGTGGCCCGAAACGCTCGACGATGCCGCCCATCAGCGGGCCGCCGATCGCCTGCCCACCGAGTAGCACGAGAACATAGAGCGACATCACGCGCCCACGGATGCCCATGTTGGACGACATCTGCACGAGCGAGTTCGCCGCGGTGATGAACAGCAGGTTGGCGATACCGAGGGCGACGAGCGAAGCACCGAAGCTGATCTCGTTTGGCATGAATCCGGCGGCGGCCTGGAGGAGTCCCCAGAGCCCGCCCATGAGGATCACCGTACGCAGCCGCACGCTTCGGCGGCGAGTCGAGGCGAGGCCGCCGGTGAGTGCGCCCGCCGCAATGAGCGTGTTGAACAAGCCGTAGCCCGCAGCGCCGACGTGGAACACATTCTGCGCGTATGCGGCCAGGATCACCGGTGTGGTGAGTGCAAACACCGAGAGCACCGCCACCATGACAATTGACCAGAGGATGGCCGGCTTCCGCACCACATAGCGCAGCCCCTGCCGCAACTGGCCCTTGGCCGGGGCCAGCGGGGGACTGCGCAGCAGCGAGGAGGTGCGGAGCGCGGCAAGAGTCAACACGGTGACGACACAGGTAGCCGCGTTGATGGCGAACGCCCATCCCGCTCCGACGGCAACGAGCAGGCCACCTGCGATCGCTGGTCCAATGAGACCGCCGAGCTGGAACACCGAGGAGTTGATACTGATCGCGTTGCGAAGGTGACGGGGGCCGACCAGCTCGTTGACGAACACCTGGCGGGTGGGGTTATCGACGACAGTGACGAGCCCGACGATGAACGCGATCAGGTAGACGTGCCACACCTGTACGGTGCCCGTGAGGGCGAGAACCGCGAGCACTGCGGCGAGTACTCCGGCGGTTCCCTGTGTGATCATCAGGAGCATCCGCTTGGAGTATCGGTCGACGATCAGTCCGCCGTAGAGGCCGAAAATCAGCATTGGCGTGAACTGCATGGCCACGGTGATGCCAACTGCAGTGACGCTGTGCGAGAGCTGGAGCACGAGCCAGTCCTGCGCGATTCGCTGCATCCACGTGCCCGACATGGCGATGATGTTCGAGATCGAGAACAACCGAAAATTCGGTACCCTCAACGCGCTGAAGGTCTGGCTCCATGGCGCACGACCTGTGACGATCGGCATGGGTTCGGTGGGCGGAGAAGCCTGCGTTGGAGCGGAAGTCACGAATGTCCTGAATTACTGTTGCGTTCGGCGGAAAGTTGCACCGTTTCAACGGTAGTCGCGGGAGCGCCATTCTCGCAAAGAATTGAAGGTATATCTGTCATTACGTTGTGTAATAGAACATGATGTTCGATCCCGTTCTCCTCACCACCTTCCTCGCTGTCGCCGAGACTCGTAGTTTTACGCGCGCGGGGGTGCAACTCGGTCTCAGCCAGCCCACCGTCAGCCAGCACGTGCGCAAGCTCGAGGACGCCGCGGGGCGGCTGCTCGTCTCGCGCGACACCAGGGACGTGCGCCTTACCGACAACGGTGACGCTATGGCGGGGTTTGCCCGCACGATCCTCGCGGCGCACGCTTCCGCATCCAGCTATTTCAGCGGCTCGGCGATGAAGGGGCGCTTGCGGTTCGGTGCGGGCGATGACCTCGCGATTACCCAGCTTCCGCGCATCCTCCGGCACTTTCGGCAGCTCTACCCGCAGATCAACCTCGAGCTCACGGTGACGCAGAGCGGCGCGCTGTTGCGGCGGCTGAGGGCTGGCCAGCTCGACCTCATCTTCGTGAAGGAGAACCCGAACGAGGAATCCGAGGGTGTTCGGGTCAGTCGAGACAGCATGGTCTGGGTTGGTCACGAAAAGACGGTGATCGAAACGGATGCGCCGGTGCCTGTCGTCACCTACCAGGCACCGAGCGTGAGCCGGCAGATCGCGATCGATGCGCTCGAGGCCGCTGGTCGCACCTGGCGAATTACCTGCAACTCGCGCGAGGTGAGCGGCCTGCTCGCGGCCGTTCGGGCCGGACTGGGCGTCGCCGTTTTCCCGCAGAGCCTCATCCCCGAGGACCTGGTCAAGGTGACGAACCGTTTCGCACTTCCGGTGCTCGGCGACGTCGACTTCACCCTCTTTGCGAACCCCGCCGCCCCACGGGAGCCCACTGATGCGCTGATCTCCGCAATCATGGGCAGAGCCCTCGCCCGCCACTAGTTCATCCGCGAGTGCGCCGGGTTGTTCCGACCGCACGTGCTTTGGGGCCCGCGCCGGTGACAACGCGCCGCACTCGGCGATGAGGGGGTAACGTCGGCGGGTGAGTGAAATCGACCCTTACGGGAATGACGTGCTGGCGGGATTTAGCCGGCGTACTCCCGCTGCACCGCCTCGGGTGGTCGAGGCCGTACGCGACGTGGTCGTCGAGGAATCGGCGACCGGGTTCGTGGGTGCGGTGCTCGGTCTCGAGGGCCGACTGGTGCGTCTCGAGGACAGGCATGGCCGAATCCGGGTGTTTCCGCTCGGACCCGGGTTCTCGATCGACGGGGAAGCGGTGGCACTCAGGGCGCCTAAAGCCGTGCAGCCAACTGCTCCAGCTCGCACCGCGTCCGGTTCGATCGCGGTCGAGCAGCATCGCGCGCGAATCGCCCGCGCCAGCCGCATCTTCGTCGAGGGTCGGCACGACGCCGAACTTGTGGAGAAGGTGTGGGGGTCAGACCTCAGAATCGAAGGCGTGGTCGTCGAGTATCTCGAGGGTGTTGATCGTCTCGATGAGGTGGTGCGCGAGTTCGCGCCCGGCCCCGGCCGACGTGTCGGGGTGCTTGTCGACCACCTGGTCGCTGGCTCGAAGGAAAGCCGGATAGCGGATGCGGTCGCGAGCGGTCCGTTCGGGGACGGCGTGCTGGTCGTCGGGCATCCCTTCGTCGATATCTGGCAGGCGATCAGGCCGCAGCGGGTCGGACTCGTCGAGTGGCCGACAATCCCGCGTTCGGTCGAATGGAAGCACGGAATCTGCGAGGCGCTGGGGCTTCCCCACGAGACCCAGACGGATATTGCCAACGCCTGGCAGAAGATACTCGGCCGGGTGCGCACCTATGCCGACCTCGAACCCGTTCTACTCGGTCGCGTCGAGCAACTCATCGACTTTGTCACGTCTGACTGACGGATTGCGGTGGGGTTGTTCACGAGAACGCCGTCGGTGACATGCCAGCAACGGCTGCTTGAATTGATGCATGGCAGATTCTTCGACAGTCGGCGGCTCCACGTTCGGCGTAGGCGCGCAGGTCTTCGTGCGCGATGTGTCCCCAACCGATCGCTCGCCGTGGCCGCTGTGCCCGAGCGGCATCATTGTCGGTGCGGGCGGCTCCGCGATCCAGGGCATCTGGGGTCGCCCCGGCGGTGCCCAGCTCTGGCGGGTCGAGTTCGACGAACCCCAGATCCGGGACGATGGCGAAGGTCCATTCGACCACGCGCAGGTCAATGAGAAGTTTCTCGAGCTCGCCCCGCCCCTCGAAGACCAGGGGTAGACCACCGCGTAATCGGGGGATACCCCGATAGTCAGCACCCGCCAACCAGAGAATGCTGTGGGTATGGCTGAACTCAATAGACCCAGGAATGGACGCGTCATTGCCGGTGTGTGCGCCGCAATCGCTGACCGCTTCGGCTGGAATCGAACCACGGTGCGTGTGCTTGCCGTGGTTTCGTGCCTGCTGCCAGGACCGCAGTTCGTGATCTACCTCGTACTGTGGGCCTTATTCCCCTCGGAAGTCGACCCGGTGCGGCAGGTCGCTACAGCCAGCCCCGACTCTTGAAGGCGAAGTACAGGCTGAATCCGAGAGCGAGCATGAGCGCCATCGCAAACGGATAGCCAAGCGGCCAACTCAGTTCCGGCATGAACTTGAAGTTCATGCCGTAGACGGATGCGACGAGCGTCGGCGCGAACAGGATGGCCGCCCATGACGAGATCCGCTTGGTCTGGTCCGCCTGCTTCAGGCTCGATTCGGTCATCGCCTTCGTCTCGTCACCCTGGCGCTGTGCAACGAGCGTCGAGTGCACGATCAGGGCGTTCTGAAGAAGGGAGCGAAAGCCGTCGACTCGCTCCACGAGTGCGATGACGTGATCCTCGACGTCGCGCAGGTCGCGGTGCAGTTCGAGCGTGCGCTGGTCGTCGCTGCCGATCCGTTGCCGCAGCACCGCCATCATTGCGACAAGCGGCTGCGTCGCACGCTGGAAAGCAATCACTTCTCGGGACAGTTCGTAGATGCGACGCGAAACCCCGGGGTCTTCGCTGAAGAGCTGGTCTTCGATCTCGTCGATGTCGTTCTCGACTCCGTTGACCACTGGTGAGTACTCGTCGACGACCTGGTCGAGTACGGCGTACATGATTGCGTTCGGTCCGAGCGCGAGCAGTTCCGGATTGGTCTCGAGGCGTTTGCGCACCCGCCCGAGGTCCGGGGATTCGGCGTGACGGATCGTGATCGCGAAGTCGAGACCGATGAACATGTGCACCTCGCCGAACTCGACTTCTTCGGATGCATCGAGGTACCGGGCGGGCCGGAGGACGATGAACAGTGTGTCACCGTAGCGCTCGATCTTCGGTCGCTGGTGGCCGTTGAGCGTGTCCTCCACCGCGAGGTGATGCAGGTTGAACTCGTCGGCAACCGATTGCACTTCCGCCGGGGTCGGTCGATACATCCCGATCCATGCGATTCCGTGCCGTGCGCGCAGCACCTCGTAGGTTTCGTCGAGGCTCTCCGGGTTCGCAGTCCGAACGCCGTTGACATAAACGGCGTTGTCGATAATGGGCATGGGCCAAGTCTGTCCTACGTCTGGTCAGTCGGAGGGATGGCACACTGGACTAGTGAACACGGCATCTGCACCTGCGTCGCGGTCCATTCGGCGATGGCGGCAGTACCTCGCCGATGAGCGAGCCGAGGCCGCGGTGTATCGCGAACTCGCCGCACGCCGGAAGGGCGAAGAGCGTGAGATCCTTCTTGCGCTCGCCGATGCCGAGGGCCGCCACGAAGCCCACTGGCTCGAACTGCTCGGTGACAATGTCGGCAAACCACTCAGAGGCGACCTGCGAACGCGGTTCCTCGGCGTTCTTGCCCGGCGATTTGGTTCCGTCTTTGTGCTTGCACTTGCCCAGCGCGCCGAGGCGAGGTCGCCCTACGACGGCGATTCGGATGCGACGATCGCGATGGCGGCGGACGAGGCAATCCATGAAGAAGTCGTTCGCGGACTCGCTGCCCGGGGTCGCAATCGACTCAGTGGCACTTTTCGCGCGGCGGTTTTCGGCGCCAACGACGGACTCGTCAGTAACCTCTCGCTCGTGCTCGGCGTGACCGCGGCCGGCATCCCGCCGGCCGCCGTCTTCGCTACCGGCATCGCCGGCCTGCTCGCCGGCGCGCTGTCGATGGGCGCCGGAGAATACGTTTCCGTGCGTTCGCAGCGTGAGCTGCTCGAAGCGTCATCTCCGAACCCGGAAGCGGACAAGCTTCTGCCCAACCTCGACGTCGACGCGAATGAGCTTGCGCTCGTCTATCGCGCGCGCGGAATGTCGGCGGACGAAGCCCAGGAACACGCGGCCGACGTGCTCGCGGCGCTCACGCACCCGATCTCGCGCCCGGTTCCGCTGCCCCCGGCAGCCGCAGCCCAGCCGGATGCGCACGAATCGATCGGCACCGGCTGGGGCGCGGCCGCATCCAGCTTCTGCTTCTTCGCGAGCGGCGCGATCATCCCGATCATCCCTTACCTGTTCGGGCTGACCGGAACCCTTGCCGCGATCATCGCGGCCGCGCTGGTTGGGCTCGCGCTGCTCGGGACCGGGTCGATCGTCGGCCTTCTGTCCGGTGCGTCGCCGCTGCGCCGCGCACTTCGCCAACTGCTGATCGGATACGGGGCCGCGGCCGTGACCTACCTGCTGGGCCTGGCTTTCGGTTCGCTGGGTGCCTGATGCCGACCATCCTGCGGCGGTGGCGCGACTACATCCTCGAGATGTTTTCGGGTGACCCGAGTGGGGTTCCCGACTGGGTCGAAGACATGGCCGATGGCAACGACGCCG
Source organism: Actinomycetota bacterium (assembly GCA_030840335.1). Lineage (GTDB taxonomy): Bacteria > Actinomycetota > Actinomycetes > Actinomycetales > Microbacteriaceae > Galbitalea. The sequence continues at coordinate 17,319 of JAUZFR010000189.1, forward strand.
GCTATTTCGGGGCGGGCTCGGCGGTCTGGGAGGTTCACGGCGGCCTTCCAGTGCTTATCGCCGGGATGCGCGCGCTGCTCATGCAGACGCTTCACCCTGGCGCTATGGCCGGTGTGTACGACTGGTCGCGGTACAGGGAGGATCCCCTCGGGCGGCTGTCCGGAACCGTGCGCTGGGTGCTCACGACGAGTTTCGGCACGAGGGAGCAGGCCGAGCAGGCGTCCGCGTTCGTCGGCCGTCTCCACGCGAAGGTCGCCGGCACCTATCTCAACGCGAGCGGCGAGGCGGTGGCCTATTCCGCGGCCGATCCCGAGCTGCTCAGCTGGGTTCACGTCGTGTTCGCTGAGTCGTTTCTCAGCTGCCACCAGCAATGGGCTGGCCCAATTCCCGGCGGCGCGAACGAGTATGTGTCGGAGTGGGCGGCCGCGGGTGACCTCATGGGAGTGGCGAACCCGCCGCGCTCGGAGCGGGAACTGCGCGACCAGCTCGCCGCGTTCGGACCGTCGCTGGTGGGCGACGAGCGGGTGGCTGAGGCCGTACGTTTTATCCGGCACCCGCCGCTGCGTCGATCGATCATGCCGGGCTATCGGATCATCTTCGCCGGGGCCGTCGCGAGCCTCGAACCTAAATACCGCCGGATGCTCGGTGTGAAGCGAGTCTGGTGGCCCGCGATCACGCTGACCGGCATCCTGCTGCGCATCCTGGGGAAGCTGCTTGGGCGACCGTCGTCGAGCGAGATCTACGCGACAAGGCGCCTCGCGAACATCGCGTCACGCGGAACCGGAGAAGCGCGCGTCGATGGCTGAGCTCGACGCGGTGGTTGTCGGCGCGGGACCCAACGGTCTTGCCGCGGCGGTGGTCCTCGCGCGCGCCGGCCTCCGGGTGACACTGTTCGAGCGTGAGTCGACCGTTGGAGGGGGATCGCGCACGGCCGAGCTCACGCTGCCGGGGTTCCTTCACGACATATGCTCCGCGGTGCATCCGATGGCTCTGGCGTCTCCGTTCTTTCGGGAATTCGGTCTCGCCGAGCGCATAGACCTGCGGGTGCCCGAGCTGTCGTATGCCCATCCACTGGACGGTGGCGCCGCGGGGTTGGCATATCGGGATCTCGTCCGCACGAGTGAGTCGCTCGGGGTCGACGGACGCTCGTGGCGTCGTCTCTTCGAGCCGCTCGTGCGCCAGTCGGACGTGATCAGCGTGCTCAGCGGCACGAGCCTCGTTCGTTGGCCACGGCATCCGATCACGCTGGCTCGGCTGGGGATGCGCGCGCTTGAGCAGGGCGGGGTGGCCTGGAACGCGCGTTTCAGGGGTTTGATCGCCCCCGCGATGCTGACGGGCGTCGTCGCGCACTCGAACCGGCGCCTCCCGGATGTCGGCGCGGCGGCCGCGGGACTGGTGCTCGCCATCCATGCCCACGCGGCAGGCTGGCCCATCCCGATCGGCGGAAGCCAGTCGATCGCCGACGCCATGGCGGCGGACTTCATTGCCAACGGGGGAACTATCGAAACGAGCGCGCCTGTTGCGTCGCTCGCGGACCTTCCCGCTGCGAAAGCCGTGTTGCTCGATGTCACCCCACGCGCTCTCGTGGAATTGGCGGGCGACGAGCTGCCCGCCGGATACGCGCGGCGGCTTTCACGCTTCCGCTATGGAAACGCTGTCGCGAAGGTCGACTACGCCCTCGACGGCCCGGTACCGTGGACCAACCCGCACCTGGCCGACGCCGGGACACTGCATCTGGGCGGTGCCCGCGGAGAGATCGCTGCCGCTGAGAACGAGGTGTCGAGACGTCGACTTCCCGAGTCGCCGTATGTGCTGTTGTCGCAGCCCTCGACGATCGACTCGACGCGTGCGCCAGCGGGCAAGCACGTGGTCTGGGCCTATACGCATGTGCCTCCGGGATCGACCGTGGATCGTTTCGAGGCAATCACCACCCAGATCGAACGCTTTGCGCCCGGG
>JAUZFR010000199.1 GCA_030840335.1 Actinomycetota bacterium
CGGACGCCTTCGGCCGTACCGCAACTGCGGCGTGGGGAACGGCTGACACGGGCGGCGTGTGGACGCTGACCGGCACGGCCACCAACTTCAACGTCGGATCCGGCACCGGCCAGGTCAGCACCGCGGCCGGGCAGACACGCACCGCGGCACTGAAGTCGGTGTCATCGTCCAATGTCGACATCACAGCGAAGTTGTCTCTCGACACGGCCTCGACCGGCGGTGGCGTCTACGTCTCCCTGATCGGACGCCAAATCGGAACCGCTTCATACAGCGCCCGACTCTGGTTCCAGTCATCCGGAGCCGTCCAACTGCAGATCATGAACGGCGGAACCGTCGTTCAGACCAGCGTCGTCCCGTCACTGACCTACACCGCCGGCACGCAACTGCAGGTCCGCCTGCAAGTCACCGGCACCACCTCAACCACTGTTCGGGCCAGAGTGTGGAAGGTCGGCGACACAGAACCCACCACCTGGCGGGTCAGCACCATCGACACCACCACAACAGCGCTGCAGGCGGCCGGATACATCGGAGTGCAGTCCTACGTCTCCGGAACCGCAACCAGCACGCCGGTCACGGTCAAGTTCGACGACCTCAACGCAATTCCCGCGGTGTGATGATGCGGGCCGGAATGTCTCCGGCCCGCACAATCCTCGTGGCTCATCCGAGTGCGGAATTGTATGGGTCGGATCGTGTACTCCTTGAAAGTGTTTCTGCGTTCGTGGACGCTGGTTGGCGCGTCATAACGACGCTGCCCGCGGGTGGGCCGCTCGTCGACGAACTACGCGCCCGTGGGTCTGAGGTCGTACTCTGCGCGGCGCCGGTCGTCAGAAAGAGCGCGCTCCGTCCCGCTGGATTCGCGCGCTTCCTCGGCACAGCCTTTGCCGGGCTCGTCGGCGGATCGCGGCTGCTCGCTCACGAACGACCTGACATCGTCTATGTGAATACCCTCACAATCCCGCTCTGGGTGTTTCTGGCCCGCTTGCGCGGAATTCGCGTCGTGGCGCACGTTCACGAGGCTGAACGGTCGGCTCCGGCGATTCAGCGCAACGTTCTTGCGTTCCCGCTGTTGTTCGCGCAGACCATCATTTCCAACAGTCGTTTCAGCGCGGATGTTCTCGCGTCGTCTTTCCGCTCACTGGGCGCACGAGCGCGCATCGTGAACAACGGCGTTCCGGGACCAGCGGAACCTCGCGCGGCGAGGGCGTCGATCAGCGGTGCGCTGCAGGTTATCTACGTCGGCCGCCTCTCGCCGCGGAAGGGTGTGGATGTCGCGGTCGATGCGGTCGCGCTCCTCAACCAGAGCGGCACGCCGGCCGATCTCACGCTGCTGGGCGCCGTGTTCCCCGGATACGAATGGTACGAACAGCAGCTCCGCGATCAGGTGGTCGCGCTCGGCCTCGAGAACCGAGTGCGGTTTCTCGGATTTCAGCCCAGTGTGTGGGACACAGTCGCGGGTGGAGATGTCGTTGTCGTGCCGTCGCGCACCGACGAGCCATTTGGAAACACCGCCGTCGAGGCGCTGCTGGCCGCACGGCCGGTGGTCGCGAGCGCAACCAGCGGCCTGCTCGAGGCGACTCACGGGTTCGAATCTGCCCGCACTGTCACCCCGGATGACCCGGCGGCGCTGGCTGAAGAGCTCAGGACCGGTTCGGGGCGTTGGGCCCAGTGGCGCGAAGAGGCCCTGCGCGACTTACCTGTCGCCATGGCGCGGCACAGTCCAGCCAGCTATCGCGAGCGAATTGTCGAGCTGCTCAATGAGCCGAGCGCAACTCGAGCAACCGTCGCATAAGATGAGAATTCGAATTCCGCGAGCCGGAATTTGCCGGTGTGTGGGGGTCGACACTGTCGGCGCACGGAGCGGAGGGTGGCCAAATGTCTATCACCGCTGATACTGCTGATCGCACTCTGTTGATCATCGCGCTGCTCGGGGTCGGGATTTGTTTCGCACTGCTCGCCCGCCGGGTTCCGCGTGTCGGCGTTCTCCTCTGGTTCATCAGCGTGTGTTTTGTTCCGTACTGGGCCGGCGTCGGAATCGGTCCTTACTGGCCGCCGACGACCGTGATCGGGCTTCTGCTGATCTTCTCAGCGGCGAAAATCCGCGCTCCTCGCCTCACCAGCTGGGACTTCGCGGTGTTCGCTTTCGGCACCATCGCCTACGTCGCCTACGCGATTGACGTCGTGACCCTTTCGGAGATGTTCGTGGTGCTCGCGGTGTGGATCGTGCCGTTCGTCGGCGGACGAGTTGTCGCGAGCCGCGTAAGCATCACCTGGATTTATGGAACGGTCGCGATCGCGTTCACCATCGTCGCGGTACTGGCGGTGATCGAGTTCCTCACGGGGCAGAACCTCTTCGCCTCAATCAGAATCAGCAATCCGGCGTATGAATCATGGGCCCCACTGCAGTACCGGGGTGGCTCGCTGCGTGCCGAGGGCGCGTTTGGGCACTCGATCGCTCTGGGGGCAAGCATCGCGCTGGCCGTTCCGCTCGTAATGGCGGCACCCTTCAGGGTCTGGATTCGCACTGTCATGGTGCTCCTCATGCTTGCCGCGGTGGTCGTGACATTCAGTCGCGTGGGTATGATCTGCGCCGTTCTGGCGCTCGTTCTCTCGATCCTGTTTCTCCGTGAGGAGGTTCCGCGCAAACTCCGCGTCGCCCTCGTCGTGTCGGGCGGAATCGTCGCGGTCGGCGCATATTCTCTCGTCGTCGGCGTATTCACCGCAGCTGGCAGCGAGGCGACCGCGAGTGCGTCTTATCGAGGCGACCTGACCAGCCTGATTTCACAGTTCAACCTGCTGGGGCTCACCGGGGTCTACCAAAAGAATGCGCAGGGGGAAGTCTTCTTCGGCGACTTCCATTCGATCGACAGCGCCCTCATCCTGGCAGGGCTGACGTATGGGGTAATAGCCCTCGCCATCATTGTCGTTGTTCTCATCGGCGCCTCGATCGCCGTGCTGAGGCGTCGAGCGACACCCGCGACGATCGCGATCGTCGCGCAGATTCCCGCTTTTGCGACAGTGGCCCTGATCACGCAGTACGCCGCATTCGTGTGGTTCATCGGCGGGCTCGCGGTCAGCACCCAGCTGATGCTCCCGCGGATGCGCGCGGCTGCAGCTACCGCGGCAGCATCCGATTCACCCGGGCTTGTGAGCCGACGGCACAAGGTTCCATCGATCGCGCCCGGAACGCTCGCGCGCAGAGTTTCCACCACCAGCACCCGTTCATCTCCGAGAGGCACAAACAATGGCACGTCCTGACTACCGAGCAATTGTCAAACGAGGCTGGGCGATCGTCCTCGGTGCGCTGGTCGTCTTCGGCCTCGGAGCGCTTCTCATTGCTGCCACTTCCACGCCGCAGTACACCTCGAGCGCAACCCTTCTGTTCTCAGTGCGCCAGGGCAGTTCACCCACCGATCTCAACCAGGGCGCGCAGTACACCGCAGCCCAAATGAGTTCGCTCGCGCAGCTCGCAACCTCACCGGTGGTCCTCGAGAGCGTCAATCGTGACCTCGCACTCGACGAATCGAGCGCTCAGCTCGCGAGCCAGATTGTCGCAACCGTGCCGACGGGTACCGTTGTGCTCAATATCGCGGTGACGACCGAGTCGCCTCAACTGTCACAACAGATTGCGGACTCCGTGAGTTCGGCGGTCGGCCAGCAGGCCGAGGCCTACTCCCCCACCGACCTGAAGGGCAACACGCTCCTTCGCGCGGTCCAGATCGAATCGGCCGTAATTCCCAAGAAGCCGTCCTCGCCGAATTACTCGAGAGACATCGCGGCCGGGCTCATCATCGGACTCGTGCTCGGTGTGCTGATCGTGATCGTCCGGGAGGCGCTGGACCGCCGCGTGCGCACGGCAGCCGATATTGCCGAACTGACGGATTCTCCGGTGCTGGCGATCATCGGACACGATACGGGCGCACATTCCGGCGCTGCGATCGAGAAAAACCCCGCGTCTGACGTCGCAGAGTCCTATCGACGACTTCGCCTGAACCTCGACGCGCTGCACCCCCACAAGCGCGAGAAGACCGTTGTCGTAACCTCGTCAACGCCGGGGGAGGGAAAATCAACCGTGAGCGTCAACCTTGCGCTCGCCTACGTCGAGGCTGGAGAGCGGGTTATCCTCGTTGACGCGAACCTGCGTCATCCGGGTCTCGCGTCCTACTCGGGCGGCAGGGACATACTCGGCCTGAGCGATGTTCTCGACGGCGTGGTGTCGATCGATGCAGTCATACAGGATTACGCCGATTCCGGCCTGCATGTTGTCGGCGCAGGCTCGGCCTACAACAACCCCGGTGGCCTCCTCTCGTCGCCGCACCTGAAGACGATTATCTCGTCGATCAAGAAGGACCATGACGTCGTCATCTTCGATGCTGCCGACGTCACGACAGCGGCGGACGCTGCCGAGTTGTCCAAGTCGCTCGACGGCGTTCTGATGGTCGCCGATGTCGACCACCTGCATGCGCCGAGCTTCACGGCTGCGGTCGAGGCACTCCTCGCGGCAGGTGTTGCGGTGCTCGGTGTCGTCGGGAACCACGCGCAGACGTTCCATGGCTACTCGAATGCCCGCGCGAAGGGGTCGAAAGTGAACACCAGACAGCAGTCCCCAGCCAAGGCCGCGCCGAAGTCTGCCAGGGCCGCAGCGGAGCCGGTCGACTCGGATGCCGCTAAGCCGAAATCCTAGTTCTCGCTGCGAAGCCGGTCGCGGGCTATTCGACGGCCGTCCCGCAGTGCGCGGCGCGCGGCATCGAGCGGTCGAATCGGCGAAAGGAACTGGCGCCGCCCACCCTGCAGCAGGACCTCCCATGCCACTGGACGCGCGACCCTGAGCCAGGATTCGATCGCCGGGGCGTCGAGATGGCGCGCAGCGAACAGCAGGCGATTGCGGATGTTGTAGTAGTAGTAGATCGGCGATTTGGCCGTCGCCGCGCTCTGCAGTCCCCCGCTGCGCTGGGTGCCGCCTTCGGCGTGGATGGCGACGGCATCTTCGGCGACGAGAAGCTCTCCGCCCGCGTCGACGACTCGACGGGACAGGTCCACGTCTTCCCAATACAGGAAGAAGTCAGCGTCGAAGCCACCGACCTTGTCCCACAGGGTCTTGCTGACCGCGAGACAGCAGCCGCTGAGCCACGGCATGATCGTCGCCGTTCTTCGGCTGTCACGGCGCGCTCGTGATCGGATTCGACCGTCTTCGAGATAAAGATCCGCGCCCGCGAACCACACCGATCCATCGGGCCGCAGGATCGTCGGCGACACGAGGGTCATCGGTGACGCAGTGATGGTCTGCATCAGGCTGTCGACCGCATCCGCGGACAGCGTCGCGTCGGGATTGAGCAGCAGGAACCGCGTCGCGCCAAGCTCGATCGAGCGCGCGACGCCGGTGTTCATTGCGGCCCCGAATCCGGGATTGCTGTCGCTCAACACGGCCGTCCATCCCTCTGCGGACGCGAGCCGGGACACCGCGACGCGTTCCTCCGGCGTCGAAAAGTTGTCGACCACGACCACGATCGCGCCCGTCGAGCGGGCAAGCGGCGCAAGGTTCTCGGCGAGGAGTGCGCTCGAACCGTAGTTCACGACGACGATCGCGAGAGACGACATGGCGGCGTCATGGCTCATAGCGGCTCCCTCGGATACGGCGGGGTCGCGCGGACGGGCGTGCCGCGACGAACCCAAGTCAACCATGTTGCGCAGCCCGCCATAATGGACGCACGGCATGACTCACAGCATGGACGCACGGCGAAACAACCGACACAAACGGCGGAAGATCGAGGCAGCATGGAATTGACGGTCGCGGTACTCACTTATCGCCGCCCGGCCGACATCGCCGACCTGCTGCCCCTGCTCACGGAGCAGGTCGCGTCGGTGAGGTCCGATACTCTCGTGCCCCGAATCCTCGTCGTCGACAACGATCCGGGTGCCTCGGCGCGAGAATTCGTCGAGGGGTTCGCCCGCCGCCACTCCGAGTCGCGCGTGCACTACGTGCACGAAGGCATTCCGGGAATCTCCGCCGCGCGCAACCGAGCACTCGCCGAATCCGCGTCCAGTCGACTCCTCGTCTTCATCGACGACGACGAACGGCCATCCAATAACTGGCTTGCGCTTCTGCTCGAGACCCAGCGCACCTACGCGAGCGCTGCGGTCGCCGGCCCGGTCATCTCCGAATATGCGGTGCCGCCATCGACCTGGATCACGGCGGGGCGTTTTTTCGACCGGCGCCGCATGCCCACCGGCACACCCCTCGATGTCGCCGCAACCAACAATCTGCTGCTCGATCTGGATCGGGTGCGAGAACTCGGGCTGGGGTTCGATCCCGGCGCAGGGCTCACCGGCGGCGAGGACACACTGTTCACCCGAGAATTGCACCGCTCTGCACTCCTGGTCTGGTGCGACGAGGCAATAGTGACCGACGTCGTGCCACCCCAGCGGCTGACCCGGCAGTGGGTGTTGCAGCGAGCCATGAGCAGCGGAAACAGCTGGAGCCTCACCGAGTTGAAACTGACGGATGGCGCGCTGCGCGTCGCGCGGGTTCGCGCCGCACTCACGGCACGAGCGATCGTGAGGCTGCTCGGTGGCATCGCCCGGCTCTGCCTTGGCGTGCTGACGCGGTCAATCGCCCAGCGTGCGCGCGGATCGCGGACGCTCGCTCGAGGCTGGGGCATGTTGCTCGGCGCCTGGGGATATTCGCACCTGGAGTACAAGCGTCCCGCTGTGGCCGAGCCCGCGAGCTAGTGGTTGCGGCGCAAGGCAATTGCCTGCCTGTACGCGTCCACATGGAGGGTACCCGCTTCCGTCCACTCGCGGCGGGCGAGATTCGGCAGCTCTCCGACTACTCGTCCCTCGACCTCGGCGAGGGTGTCAGCGAGCGCCTTCGACGTCAGCTCGCCCTCGAACTGATAGACCCAGCCCTCACCCATCTCGGCGCTGAGTAGTCGATTCACCTCGTTGGCAGGCACGAGAACCGGACGGCCGAGGGACAGGGCCGTAAGCGCGCCGCCCGAATTGTGCATCTCGCGATAGGGCAGCACGACGAGTTGCGATGAACCGACGATGGCGACGATCTGCTCTTCGGAGAGGAATTCGAGGTTCAGCATGACCCTGGAATCCTTGCCCGCAAGTGCCGTGAGTTCCGCCACGAGTCGCTGCGAAGAAGGTTTGCCGCCGATGGCGAGTGAGACTGAGGCGCTCTCGACCCCCGCAAAGGCTCTCAGGAGCGCATCCACGCCCTTGTACCGACGGATGAGGCCGAAGTACCCGAATCGTCCTGCAACGGCCGGCGGCTTGGGGTACTTCGCGAACCAGTCCCGGTAGTGACCGTGAGGAATCGTGGCAACTCCCCACCGCCCGTCGATCTCCGTAAGCTCGTTGAGCCGAATCTTGAGTGTGGTCCTTCGATCAATCCACCGCAGCAGCGCCCGTTCTCGCCGCGAGATCCCCTGCGGCAGGTCGAGATTGTGCGCGGTGCGCACGATCGGCGTGCGAGTCAGCTCCAGCTTGATCACCAGGAGAACCGTGAGCGCCTGGCGAAGAAGCGCCTTGAGCGGGCTCTGGCCGCTGACCAGAATCTCTGGCCAGTGCAGGTGGATCACGTCATAGCGCCCGAACAGAGCGCCACGCCAGGTGAAGTAGCGCAGCCGAACCTCCGGGACGGCCTCGATGCTTTCCGCGAGCATCCAGATGTAGGGATTTGTCGTTGGGCGCGGACGCGGGAACGACTGCTGCACGACGAGGGGTTTCACTCGGATCGTCGGTCCTCTCAAACGGCGGTGGTCCTAAGAGTACTGGGAGCCATCGGACGCTCTGCGCTGTACTATGAGACGGCCAGAACTCCATGCCGCACCCGACGTCGGGGATGAAGACTGGCCATCGCACCGCAACGTGAGATCGTGGTACCCAGCACAGTTTTGATCTCTCCTGCGGACTTTGGTCCGTGGCTGCGTGGAGCCGTGCCACATAGCCTTGCCAGGAGGGGCCGTGCCAACCGGACTTCGCGCGGACCGAGCGCGTGTTTACGAACACCTGCGATCGGCACACCTTGAGCGCGCCCGCCAGTTGCCGCCCGCTGCGATCGTCTACGGCTCGACGAGGTACGACTTCGAGCCGGCGCTCGCTGAGGGTCTCGAATTGCGGCAGGCGGGCACCTGGCGCGCCGTGCGCCTGCTCTCGGCGTCGCGGTTGGTCGCGATCGAGGTCAACGAGCCTCTCATGCTGTCGAGCCTGCCAACGACAGCCTTGCTGATGTTCGCGACTCGACTGCGGCATCCTCGGGCTTCGCGCCGTGCGACCATCGTGACCTATGCGATCGAGAATCTCGACCCGTTCACGCACCCGATCGGTGCACGGCTGCGCTCGAGACTCAAGCGACGGGCATACCGGATGCTCGCAACCTACGTCCTGTCGCGAATCGACCGCATCGCGTTCGGCTCGCCCGCCGCCCAGGCGCTTTATGCCGACCAACTGGCTTCGCGACGACGTCCGGTCGCGCAGAGGGTCATTCTCGCCCTCCCTGCGCCCGCACCGGACGCGTTCGACAACGTCAAAACGCCCCACAGCGTGGCGTTCCTTGGCGCGTTCAGCGAACGCAAGGGCTTCCCGCTCGTCATCGAAGCCTGGCCCCTCGTGCGCGAACAGGTTCGCGACGCCACGCTTGTCCTTCTCGGGAAGGGCGCTCTCCGGGACGCCGCCGTGCAACTGGCCGCGGCGGACTCCTCGGTGCGACTGATCCTCGATCCCCCGCGCGATGAGATCGCCGCAGAATTGGCGACCGCCCGCGTGCTCGTGCTTCCGTCTCAGCCGAGCCCGACCTGGCGCGAACAGATCGGCCTTCCCGTAGTCGAAGCGCTGGCGCAGGGGTGCCTGATTGCGACGACCGACCAGACGGCGCTCGCAGCGTGGCTCACCGAGCACGGGCACGAGGTCGTGCCGCAGACCGCAGACGCGCGATCGGTCGCGGCCGCGATCGTCAGGCTGCTTCGCTCCCCTACGCCGACGACGCACGTGCTCGACTCCCTGCCCGCTGTGGATGGGCGTCTTGCCGCAGACGAGTGGCTATTCGAGGGAGCGGGTGCGTCACGTGACTGACCAGCCAGTCGTCGAGCCGAAGGAGGCTTCGCCGCGCCTCGTTCGAACGATCGGGTCGACTGCGCTCGCGAAGGTCATCGTCATGGGGATCTCCGGCGTGCTGGGAATCATCAACAGCAAGCTGATCATCGAGCACTTCGGCGTGGACGCCTACACGCAGTATGGGCTGCTGACCTCCCTGCCCGCGCTGCTTCCGTTCGCGGATCTCGGAATTGGAGCGGTGGTCGTGAACGCGGTTGCCGGGTCGAGCGCTGTACGCTCCGACGTCTACGCACGGCGTGCCATCGTGACGGCGATTCGCATCCTTCTGATCTCCGGCGGCGTCATCCTCGCCATCGCCGGCGTGATCACGATCTTCGGGCTCTGGCCCACATTGCTCGGCGGTGGGCTCATGAAGGCCGGCGGAAATATCGCGGCGTTCCTGTGTCTCGCGATCTTCGGGCTCGCCCTCCCCCTCACAGTCGGCCAGCGGATACTGGTCGGTCTGCGAAAGACGACTATCCAGGTAGCCAGCCAGGCCGTCGTGGCGCCCTTCCTCCTCCTGTGCATCGTCACCGTCGTCGCGCTCGCCGTGCCGGCGGGAAGTTTCGTCTCGATCTTCTCGTTTCTCGCCAACGCGGTTGGCTCGATCGTCTGCCTGGTCTGGGCGGCTCGCGCGCTGCGACCGCAGTTGGGCATTGCCGTTCGCGAGGTCTTCCATCCGAAGCGCGCGCCCAGCGTTCCGTCACTTGCTGTCGCGTGGCCGATGCTTGCGCAGATGCTGGCGCTGCCGATCGCGATGCAGACCGATCGACTGCTGCTCAGCCATCTGACGCAGGGAACCCAACTCGCCCAGTACAACCTCGCATCCCAGCTGTTCGGAATAGTTCTGTCGACGATCTTCGCCGCAGGTGTCGCATTCTGGCCGATCTATGCTCGCGCTCGCGCGGCGAAACGCATCGAGTCCCCACTCAAACCGACGATGTGGTTCTTCCTGGGCGGGCTCGCGTTTGCCGCAATTCTTGCGGCGATCTCGCCCTTCCTTGCCAACTTCATCTCGTCAGGTCGAATCACCCTGGATCCCTGGCTCATCGGTGGCTTCGTCGTGTTCGTCTCGTTCCAGGCCGCCAAATATCCCATCGGGATGTACATGACGGACGCCCGTGGCCTGAAGTTCCAGATCATCCCGATCCTGATCATGGTTCCGCTGAACCTCGGCATCTCGTGGTGGCTGATCGGACTCGTCGGCGCGGGCGGGCCGATCATCGGATCCGCGGTTTCGGTGCTGCTCTGCCAGATCATCCCCAACTTCATCTACGTTCGTCGGGATCTTGCCGCACGCAGACTAGCTGCCTCAGCCGAGCTGGCAGGCTCGCCGGTGCCGGACATCCAGCAGTCCCCGGACCTCCCGGAGGGCTAGCGCGACAACCCGGAGGGCTAGCGCGACAGTCGAGGAGCAATCCTCGTGCGCGCGAGCCCAGCCGGTGTCGATCGGGCGCCTTACCAGGCGCCGAGGTGCTTGCTGTTCGCCGGTTCCCCGACGATGCTCGCGATATTCGCGGGCAGCGCGGTCGCCATGTTGTTCGCCGACGTGACCGCCTGCGTCAGGACGCCGCTCGTGTCTGCCGGCGGCTGGCTCAGCACCAGGCTGTGCGCCTGGCGTCCAGTCGCGGCAGCGAACGCGGCAACCGAGTTGAAGACGGCAGGGTCTCCCGGCCCCTTCGACCAGACGACAGCCCAGCCCGAGGTGTTGGCCTGGAACACATTGGAGTCGACGGCCGTACCCATCTGTTCTGCCGTGAACTGGTGTGAGAAGTCCTGGACGCAGAGCGAGCAGTTGCCGGTCGACGCACCGATGACATTGTTGTAGACGCGCATCGGCCCGTTGATCCAGGTCTCCGTTGGATCCGGCAGTGACTGCCGCGGATCGTGACCCGCCGTCGCCAGGTCTGCGCCGCGGCGTGTGCCCTGAGTCAGGTTGATGTTGCGTGAGTTGTCGGAAACGGTGTTGTTCCAGATGTCGAGGTTGCTGATCCCGTCGATCTTGATGCCGGCGCCACCGTTACGGAGGACGGTATTTCCGGCGATCGCAATCTTGCCCGAGATCTCGATGACGATACCGTTGCCGGTGTTCGTGGTCGAGACGTTGTTTGCGATGACTCCGTTGTAGACCGACTCATCGAGCCAGATGCCCTGGCCATAATTGCCGATGAACGCGCCGTTTCGAACGGTGACATTGCGTGTTCGCGTGATTTTGAGCGCACCGGACACGGGGGACGAGTTGAAGTGCTCCGAGTTGTTGTTCGTGGCCCGCAGCGCGTTGACCATCAGTCCGTCCGCGTAGTTGGCGTGGAATCCAAGGAGACCCGCGCCATCGATGGTGACGTGGTCGACGGTGTCATTGGTCGACTGAACGCTGAGGCCGATCGTCGCGCTGTCCAGAACGGCGACATTCTGCACGAGAACGTTCTTCGCCTGAACCGTTACGGCACCGATATCGGGCACGGACGGCGAATAGTTTCGAATGCCGATGCCGAGCACCTTCGAACCAGCGCTCTGAACGGACAGGGCCTTCACGAGGTCGGCCGCACGAACGGTCTTACCGGACGGATTGCTGCCGATGTAGAGCTTCTGAGCGGCCGTATCCACATAGAACTTGCCGGAGCCGAGAGCGCCCACCGAGCCCACCTGCGTCTGCTTTGCTCCGTCGATCCAGACCTGGTCCGGGTAGGCGGCCAGGGGATACGAGGGGTTAATGAACTGCCAGCCGGGCGTGTTGCCATCGGCTGCCCCGCGAGAGAACGTCGGGCTGTGATCGAACTTCGTGTCCCAGCCTGCGAGAACCCAGTTGGATCCGCTCTGCGTGAAGTCGCTGACGGCGGAGCTGCCATCCAGCCACGCGGCCTCCTTGGGGTACGACTGGATTGTCAGCGTCTTATTACCCGGGATCGTCACAGTCTCGTGGTAGGTACCCGCTCGCAGCACGACGGTGTCACCCGTCCGTGCCGTGGAAACCGCGTGAGCGATGGTTCGGAAAGGCTGCTGCTCAGTGCCGCTCGCGTTGTCGGATCCGCTCGGAGCAACGAAAATCGCACCGTCGGGGACCGCGTAATTGGTCGAACCAATCGTCGCTGCACCCGCGTCACCCGTATTCGGCTGCGGTGTCACGGGAACCGTCGGCGTCGTGGTCGGAGTGGGCGTGGGCGACGGCGCCTGCGTCGGCGACGTGGTTGGTTCGGCGGTGGGGACCGTGGTCGGCACCGTGGTCTCGCCCGGCGCCGGCAGCTTTGTCATCGCGAAAGCGTCGATGCTGTTGAACCGCACGGATTGCGCGGCCGAGCTCCGGCTCACGTACGCCCACGCGCCAACGGCTCCCGCCGAGGTCAGCTGCGAGGTGCTCGAATCCGTGGTGTCGAGCTGCCACTTGGGCGTCTTTCCGAAGGAAATCCAGGCACGCGACTGAATTCGCACGGGGTTGCTGCCGGTGATTTGCGTTTCGATGGACACGTTTGTGCCCGAGTGCACGATGCCTCGACCGATCAGCTTGGATGCGATCGTCTTCTGGTGATCGGTGCCGCCGTTGATGCGCAGAACCGTGAGTTCCATGCTGCCCGAAGGATTCACCCGAATCTGCGTCTGGTAGTAGGAGTGATTGACCGCACGCGCCTGCACACCCAAATACACACCCGCACCCCTGGTCGGGAGGTGGCTGATGACGATGGTTGCGTTCATATCGACGTCGGCGACCGAGACGGACGGGAGCGTCGCGGATCGCGCCGTGCCCGCCTTCGGCAGCGTGATGATGCCGCTCGTGCCGTCTTTGCGCTGATCCTGTTTGCCTACGTACGTGTACGCGCCGCCGATCTCGGCGTCACCCCACCCTGCTTTGATCTTGGTTTTCATCAGGTCGCGTGCGACCTCGTTGGATCGCACGTACTCATCCGCGGCTGCCGACTGCGAGGTCAGCAAAGGAATGGACAGCGATCCGAACGACAGAATGGCGACGGCGGCGAGACCAATTCGCACCCAGCGCCGCTCAGGCCGGGCAGAGGGTTTACTAACCTTCGCGGCCTTTTTTGGGGCACTGATTGACGAACGGTGACGAGGCAAACGAGACATAAAAAAGAGTCCTACACGATTCACGTCAAGTGCTCTGGGGCGGGAGCACTCCACTTTTTGGGGTGTACGGGCGGAATGGGACTGATAAGACCGTAACAGACCTGTTACTTTTCGCCTAACCCACCCATTCGGGGGCCAGCCGTTCGGAGCCATTGCCACACGCCCGTCCATCAGCTACTGTCCCTGCTAATTGCGTTGCAGTTTTGCGGTCCCCAGTCGCAGTGAATGGCTCTTCGCCAAGAGAATTGTGAAGTCGTGTCGCCCGAGACAATCGATCCCCAGAACGAGTTGACCGTCGCGCCAAAACGTCGGCTCCGCTCCCTTGACGGGCTTCGAGGTGTCGCCGCGATGGTCGTCGTCGGCTATCACATGCTTCTTGTCGTGCCCTCGCTGTCGCTGGCCTTCGGATCGGCGGATGCCGTGGCGGGCTCGATCGACTGGTGGCTGTACCGGACTCCGCTTCGGCTGTTTTTCGCCGGTCACGAGGCGGTTCTCGTCTTCTTCGTGCTCAGCGGGTTCGTGCTCACCCTGCCGCTGCGCCCCCAGCTGAAGCAGACCGGATCGTGGCTTTCGTACTACGGTCGCCGGCTGGTTCGCCTCTATCTGCCGGTGTGGGGCTCGATCGTCTTCGCGCTCATCCTCGCCCTACTCGTCGCGCGCAACGTCAACGCGACGAGCACCTGGATCGCGGCTCACAAGCCACCCACCCCACTCGCGGTGGCCAGGGACCTCCTGCTTCTGATGGGAACCTCGAATCTCAATAGTCCGCTGTGGTCCCTTCGGTGGGAGATCTGGTTCTCCCTGCTCCTTCCGCTGATGTTGTTCGCGATCGTGATCCTCCGCATGCAGCACTGGTGGAAGACCGGGGCAGTCCTTCTCGCGCTCCTTTCCACGGTGGTCCAGTTCCCGCTGGCCGCGGACATCCTGCCCGGCGCATTCCTCACTGTCGGACTCGGCCAGTACCTGCCGATCTTCGGGATCGGGATGCTGCTCGCCTTCAACCTCGATTCTCTCGACCGCTACGTGGCGGTACTTCGACGCTTCCGGTTCCCGCGAACCCTGTGGTCGGTGATCGTCGTCGTCGCCCTCCTGTTCATCGCCTCACCGTCATTCGTCAGCCGCCCAGGCGTTCCCTACGGTGTCGCCTCGGCCATTGCGTACTTCGCCAGCGTGCTTGGCGTGATCGTCGTCATCTTCGCGGCGATTGAGGCGAAACCGTTCGTGCGGTTCCTCGAAACGCGGGTCGTCCAGTGGCTTGGCAAGCGCTCGTTCAGCATCTACCTCGTGCACGAGCCGATCGTCGTTGCCCTTGCTCTGCTCACCCGCGCGGATGGCTGGCTCCCCTGGATCTTCATCGCGATCGGTCTCATCCCGGTGATCCTGATCGTGGCGGAGCTGTTCTTCCGCTGTGTCGAACGACCCGCGCACCGGTTGTCTCGCTATGTCGGGCACCGCCTGTCTCCGAAGCCACCCCAGGTCGTCGTGCCCGCAGTCGAGGCATCCCCCTCCGCATAACGATTGGATCCGATCTAGCGCACGGCGCGGAACTGTCGGTATTCTGGGCACACCCAGTTTCGCGCCAACGGTCGTCGCGAAGTCTTTCACCCGAAGAAAGAATAAAGCCCGTGACCCTAATCGGCTATGCCGCAGGGGCGTTCGACCTTTTTCACGTCGGACACCTCAATATCCTCAAGCACGCCAAGAGCCAGTGCGATTACCTGATCGCAGGGGTCGTCTCGGACGAGATGCTGCGCCTCAACAAAGGCGTTGACCCTTACGTGCCCCTCGCTGAGCGACTCGAGATCGTTCGCAGCGTGCGATTCGTCGATCAGGCCATCGCTGAAGACGTGCCCGAGAAGATGGACATGTGGCGCGCGCTGCAGTTCAACCGCTTCTTCAAGGGCGACGACTGGCGCGGCACGGAGAAGGGCGAGAAGCTCGAACGCGAGTTCAGCGCCGTGGGAGTGGAGGTCATGTACTTCCCGTACACGCTGTCGACCTCGAGCACGGCGCTGCGCCGTGCTCTCGACGAATTCGACCACAGGAGCCCCGCCTTCAATTGAGACGTGCACGCCGCTGGTGATCAGCGTGCCTCCTCCCTGCCATTGTGATCGCTAGTAGCTTTGAGGTATGTCCTGCATTCGTTTCAATACGCCCGCGCAGCGCCGGGCGATGCGCGACGCCGCACCGTCGATGCTCACCCCCGAAGAGGCCGCCGCACTGGCCGCAACGCAACATCCCGCGCCGCCCGTGACCGACAGCAAGATCGCGCGTCTTCGGCTCCTGGCCGCTGACTCGAATCCGAAGATCCGGGAAAGCGCAGCCAGCAGCTACCACGCACCGGAGGATGTCATGCGCATGCTCGCGTCGGACCCCGACGCGGGTGTTCGCGGATGCGTCGCCCGCAACGAGTCGACACCGTGCGACATCCTGCGGTCGATGGCGTCCGATGAGTCGGAGATGGTGCGCGGATGGCTCGCTGTCAACTACTTCGTGCCGGCGGATGTCATTGAGCGGTTGTCTGACGACGCAAGCGCAACAGTGCGGAGCCTGGTTCGCTGGAAGTCGGAACTCGCGGCAGCGCAGTAGTTCCACTACATCCACCCGGTTATGTTCCAGTTAGATTAAGTCTCACAATTCTTTCTCGACGCGACTGTCGGTTCAAGCGTAGAATCCAGTCGACGCGCAACGCTGCCTCATACCCGGGTATGCGCTCGCTGTTGTCGCGCCTACCCAGCGCGACGTTTCTTTTCACCCGAAAAAAGGAAACAAAAAATGCATATCGTCGTATCCGGCGGCGCCGGATTCCTCGGTTCTCACCTTTGTGAGGTCCTGCTCAACCGCGGTGACAAAGTCACCTGTATTGACAATCTGGCCACTGGTCGTGCCGAAAATGTGGCGCGTCTCGCATCCAATCGTCGGTTCACTTTCGTTCAGGCTGATGTCCTGAAGCCCTACGTTTCGAGCGTCCGTGTGGATGCCGTTGCGCACCTCGCCGGAGTCGCTTCTCCCCCGGACTACCACCGAATGCCTCTCGAGACACTCGCAGTGGGCAGCCGCGGAACCGAGAACATGCTGGAGCTGGCCGACACGCACAATGCGCGGTTCATCCTTGCCTCGACCAGCGAAGTCTATGGGGATCCCCAGGTACACCCTCAGCGCGAGGACTACTGGGGAAACGTGAACCCGATCGGCCCCCGCAGCGTGTACGACGAGTCCAAGCGATACGCGGAAGCCGTTTCGATGGCGTATTCGCGTACTCGCGGCACCAACGTCGGTATCGTGCGAATCTTCAACACGTACGGCCCACGGATGCGCGCCAACGACGGCCGAGTCGTCACCTCTTTCGTCGCGCAGGCGCTGAACGGCGACCCGCTCACGATCTACGGCGACGGCAGCCAGACGCGGAGTTTCTGCTTCGTCGACGACCTGGTCCGGGCGCTCGTGGTCATGCTCGATTCCGCGCACACCGGCCCGATCAACATCGGTAACCCGATCGAGCGCACGATGACCGAACTCGCAGAGCTCGTGATCTCGCTCACCGGTTCGAGTTCGTCCATTGACTACTTCCCCCTCCCCACTGACGACCCGACCCGGCGCAAGCCCGACATCGGCGTTGCGGAGGAGTTGCTCGGCTGGCGCCCCGTCGTCGGCATCGAGGAAGGGCTCGCCCGCACCATCGAGTGGTTCCAGGGTCGGTCCAAGGAAGTCAAGGCGGCCTCCGCCGAACTCGCCGGCGAACAGGTCGGCGGCCAGGGCGTAGAGCGCCTCGAGCTCGCGGCACTGGCCTAGTCGACGCGACATCCTGAGCACCGAGTGCTCGCTGTCAGTTCCTATAACTTGTTGAGGTTGACCACATGCGAATCACCGTTATCGGCACGGGATATCTTGGAGCGGTTCACGCGGCGGGAATGGCGGCTCTCGGGCACGACGTTCTCGGCGTAGACGCGGACGCCGCCAAAATCGAGGCGCTCAAGGCAGGTAATGCCCCATTCTTCGAGCCGGGGCTGCCGGAGCTCCTCCGCGAAACCGTTGGACAAGGCAGCCTTCGATTCACGACGTCGATCGCCGAGGCGGCCGCCTTCGGAGACGTCCACTTCATCTGTGTCGGCACCCCGCAACTTCCGGGCTCGGACGCGGCCGACCTTCGATTCGTCAACGGCGCAGTGAGCGAGCTGGTGCAATTGCTCGATCGGCCGGGCCTCATCGTCGGCAAGTCGACCGTGCCGGTGGGAACTGCGCGACGACTCGCAGAACTGGTCATGAATGATGCTCCCACCGGTTCCGCGCTC
>JAUZFR010000207.1 GCA_030840335.1 Actinomycetota bacterium
GGCGGAATCGAAGCAATACCCGCCTCCCGACGCCACGGCTCACCGTGGCAGCTGTTCGCCACCTGGACCGCTCCCAACCTTGAGTTTGCGACCATCTTTGTGGGCGCACTGGCGGTTTTTGCCTTCGGACTCGGCTTCTGGCCAGCGATCGCCGCCATCGTGCTCGGCAACGCGCTCGGAGCCGCAAGCCAGGGAGTGCTCTCCACCTGGGGCCCGCGTGAGGGGCTGGCCCAGCTGGTATTGAGCCGCACGGCGTTTGGGTACCGCGGCAACATCCTGCCCGCCGCGATCAACACGATCATGGCCGGGCTCGGCTGGTTCGCCGTCAACTCGGTGAGCGGTGCGCTCGCACTGACGACGCTCACGGGAATACCGGCCTGGTTGTCGCTCGTCATTATCGTCATCCTCGAAGTTGTCCTCGCGTTCGTCGGCCACGACCTCGTTCAGTTCTTCGAGCGGTACGCCAGCTATGTGCTCGGCGCCATCTTCATCGTCGCGACGATTGTGATCTTCCTGAACGCGGATGTGAACACTGCGGTCAAGGGCGGCGGCTTCAGCTTCGCCGGATTCACGCTGACGGCCGCGGCGGCATTCGGATACGCGGCAGGGTGGAATCCCTACGCATCTGACTACAGCCGGTACCTCGCGAAGTCGACAAGTCGCAAGCAGATCGGATGGGCTGCCGGACTCGGGAACTTCGTGTCCTGCACCGTGCTGATGGCAGCGGGAGCAGCGGCCGCCCTGATTCCCGGATTCAACCCCGGTGACCCGACAGGTTCGTTCGTGTCGACCATGCCCGTCATCGTGAGGGATCTCACCCTGGTCGCCATCGCGATTGGTGCCATCGCGGCGAACTCGCTCAACATCTACTCGGGCGCAATGTCGTTCCTCGCTGCTGGTGTGAAGATTCGATTCTCGCTCCGCCGCGCGATCATCGCCGTTGCGTTCGGCGTGATCGGGTTCTTCATTGCACTCAGTGCCGTACTCAACGAGACGCTGAGCGTCAACTACGAGAATTTCCTGCTCGTCATCGCATACTGGATCGCGCCGTGGCTCGGAATTGTCCTGGTCGACCGGCTGCTGCGTCGTGGCACTTCGATCTCAGCCTTCATCCCGGATACCGCGCGCTACCGTAACTGGGCCGGCTTCATTGCGCTTATCGTGGCGGGATTCGTCTCGGTCTGGCTGTTCTCGAACCAATCCTTCTACACAGGGCTCATCGCGAAGTCCTATCCCATCGGCGACCTAACGCCGTTGGTCGGCTTCGTGCTCGCGGGCCTCATCTACTGGATCCTGTTCGTGGCGCTCAAGCCGAAAGTTGGTGGTCCGCTGGGCGACGAGCCCGACCTGATCATCGGCGTGGATGCAGCGGACTCAGTCGCCTGACATGTCCGACCAGATCTACGCCACTGACACAGAGAAACTCGACGTCGCAATCGGCGAGGCCCTCAGAGGTCTCGCCGAGGGCGGCATCCCGATCGGTGCGGCACTGTTCGACGAGGATGGCAGGCTGCTCGGCAGCGGGCACAACCAGCGCGTACAGGGCGATAACCCGGCGCTGCACGGCGAAACCGCGGCGTTCCTCGCCGCCGGACGCCAGAAGAGTTATCGCAAGACGACGATGGTCACGACCCTGTCACCGTGTTGGTACTGTTCGGGACTCGTTCGGCAATTTGGCATTGGTCGCGTCGTCGTCGGCGACACCGTGAATTTCTTCGGTGGCCAGGACTGGCTGGCCGAGAACGGAACCGAGGTCACCACGTTGAACGACCCGGAGCTCATCAAGATCATGGGCGACTTCATTAACGCCAACCCCGAACTCTGGAACGAGGACATCGGCGAGGAGTAATCCTCTCGTCCGTCGCCCCCGACCCAGGTCGCCGGTTGAGCCCCTTGTCGTTGGTTGAGTAGGCCGCGACGAAGGAGCAGCAGTAGCGAAACCCGGCGCAGTTCGATTTGACGGGGGTTTCGTTACGCGGAGCGCCCCAGCGGGCGCTGCGCTACTCAACCAACAACACTGCGGAGCGCCCCAGCGGGCGCTGCGCTACTCAACCAACGATCCGCGCGGGGAACTACGGTCGCAACAGGACCTTCGTCGCGCGACGCTCATCCATTGCCGCGTAGGCCGATGCGACCTCCGCGAGTGGGAGCGTCATGTCGAAGACGCGGCCGGGGTTGATGCGGTGGTCCAGTACCTCGGGCAGCAGCTCCTTGATGTAGTTGCGCACCGGCGCCACGCCTCCGTTGACGCCGACGTTGCGGTTGAAGAGGGTGCGAATCGGAAGCTCCGCGCCGCCGTTGGGCACTCCGACATAACCGACCATGCCGCCAGCTCGCACTGACCGGATGGCCTGGTCCATCGACTCGGCCGTGCCGACGCACTCCAACACGATGTCGGGACCGATTCCGCCGAACATTTCCCGGATGTGCTTGATACCGGCCTCACCGCGCTCCTCGACGACATCAGTCGCCCCGAATTCGACCGCGATCGCCTGGCGGTCCGAGTGGCGCGACATAGCAACGATTCGAGATGCGCCAAGCCGTTTGCTTGCGAGCACCGCGCACAGCCCGACCGCGCCGTCGCCGACAACGACGACAGTGCTGCCGTGCGTCACACCGGCAGAGATTGCCGCGTGGTGTCCGGTGCCCATCACGTCCGACAGGGTGAGCAGGCTGGGGATGAGCCCCGGGTCGGGCTGGCCCGGGGTCGCGACCAGCGTGCCATCCGCATGCGGGACACGCACGCGCTCGCCCTGCGCGCCATCCGCGAATCCGCCCAGGCGATCATCCGAACCCCACCATCCGCCATTCAGGCACGAGGTGCTGACGCCGTTGACGCAATTCGTGCAGGTCATGTCGCAGTCATAGAAGGGTGCAATGACGAAGTCGCCCACCTTGATCTTGACGACCTTCTCGCCGACGGCCTCGACGATTCCGACGAACTCATGGCCGATCCGATGAGGATGCTCGGTGGGTACCACTCCGCGATACGGCCAGAGATCAGACCCGCAGACACACGCGGCCACCACGCGAACAATGGCGTCACCACCGGTCGACAGAACTGGGTCTGGTACTTCTTCGAGGCGGATGTCGCGTTCGCCGTAAATCACTGTTGCAAGCATCCCCCCAGCCTATTTCTCCTTTCCTAATTCAGGAGTCTGTGGGGCTGAAGTGACTGTTGCTGGCGCACGTGACCTCAGGAAGGAGCATCAGCTCCTTTGGCAACACAAACTCCTGAATTGGGAAAGAGGAGGGAGCAGAGGGAGAGGAGAGGATGACACCGCTAGAGGGCGCGCATGCTGTTGTTCCGGGCGTCGTGGGTCAGCTCGGCGAGACCGAGGGCTTCGAGCAGTGGCGGCATATACATTCCGAAGCGTCCTCGGTATCCCTTGCGGGTTCCGTACCAGCCGCCCACCGGGTTCGTCTCCGAGCGACCCCACGCCTCGACGGTTCCCTCCGCGGCTGGTTTCTGCTCGTCCGCGGCACCGAGGGGAACCCAGTCACCCTGTGCTTTCAGCCACGCGTGCAGATCATCGATCGCGCCGGCAAGGTACTTGAGCTGCGTCGAACCGACCTGGCAGACAATCACGGGAGGGTCCGCCGCATCATCGCGGTACATCGTGTAGTCGGAGCTCCCCGGCGGCGTCTTGAGTACCCATGGATCGTCTTTTGTTCCAGCACTCATGACGCATCCTCTCGATCGAATGCCCGCAGTCTAGGCCGCGGGGACATCGAAGCGCGAGACCTCGAGTTCATCGCCGACCAGGTCGACCATCACGGTGTCGCCATCGGCAATCTCGCCGGCAAGAAGAGCCCGCGCGAGGCGATCGTCGATCTCGTGCTGCATCAGTCGCCGCAGCGGTCGCGCACCATAGATCGGGTCATATCCTCGCTCGGCCAGCCACGCGCGCGCGTTCGGAGTAACCGCGAGCTCGAGTCGGCGATCAGTGAGCCTCTTGGCCAGCCGGTCGACGTACAGCGAGACGATCTGCCCGAGGTCATCGGTAGTCAGCGGCGCAAACACGACGATGTCGTCGAGTCTGTTGACGAACTCCGGCTTGAAGGTTTGGCGCACCAGCTCCTGCACGGCGTCCTCACGATCGATCCAGTCCACAGATTGGTCGGTGAGGATGTGGCTGCCCAGATTGCTGGTCAGGATGAGAATCGTGTTTCGGAAATCGACAGTGCGACCCTGTCCATCGGTGAGGCGGCCATCATCCAGTACTTGAAGCAGAACATCGAAGACTTCCGGATGCGCCTTCTCGATTTCGTCGAGCAGCACGACCGAGTACGGGCGTCGGCGTACGGCCTCGGTGAGCTGACCGCCCTGCTCGTATCCGATGTATCCGGGAGGGGCACCGACGAGACGGGAGACGGCGAACTTCTCTCCGTACTCGCTCATGTCGATGCGAACGAGGGCCTTCTCGTCATCGAACAGGTACTCGGCGAGCGCCTTCGCGAGCTCCGTCTTGCCGACGCCCGTTGGGCCGAGAAACATGAACGAACCGGTCGGGCGGTCGGGGTCCGAGATGCCGGCGCGCGTGCGACGTACGGCCTCGCTGACCGCAGTGACGGCCTGCTTCTGGCCGATGAGACGGCGACCCAGCTCGGCCTCGAGGTTGAGCAGCTTCTCGGTCTCGCCCTGCTTGAGCCGCGCAACCGGGATGCCTGTCCAGGCGGCGACCACGGCGGCGATGTCTTCGTCGGTGACCTGGTCGTTAACCATCCGCGGCCCGAGCTGCTCAACGGATTCTGCCGCAGCGATGGCCTTCTCGATCTCCGGAATGGTCTCGTAGTTCAGCTTCGACGCATCCTGATAGCGCTGATCGCGCATGGCGCGGTCGAGGTCGATGCGCGCATCATTGAGTCGGTTGCGCAGGTCGCCAACCGAATGCAGCGAAGACTTCTCCGCCTTCCAGCGCTTTTCGAGCAGGTCGAGCGCCGCCTGGCGATCGGCCATGTCGGCGCGCAGCTTCTCGAGGCGAACCTTGGATGCCGCGTCCTTTTCTTTCTTGAGTGCGAGTTCCTCGATGCGCAGCCGGTCGACCGCGCGCTTGAGCTCGTCGATCTCGACCGGCGAGGAGTCGATCTCCATCTTGAGCCGGCTCGCGGCTTCGTCGACGAGGTCGATCGCCTTGTCCGGCAGTTGACGGGCGGTGATGTAGCGATTAGAAAGGGATGCCGCGGCGACGAGCGCGGAGTCGGCGATCGTCACCTTGTGGTGCGCCTCGTACCGTTCCTTCAGCCCGCGCAGGATCGCGATCGTATCTTCGACGCTTGGTTCGCCCACGAACACCTGCTGGAAACGACGCTCGAGTGCGGCATCCTTCTCGATGTATTCGCGGTACTCGTTGAGCGTGGTCGCGCCGATCATTCGCAGCTCGCCACGAGCCAGCATCGGCTTCAGCATGTTGGCCGCGGCCACCGAGCCCTCGCCGCCACCCGCGCCGATGAGCGTGTGCAGCTCGTCGATGAACGTGATGATGCGGCCATCGGAGTCGTTGATCTCCTTGAGCACAGCCTTGAGGCGTTCCTCGAATTCGCCGCGATACTTCGCGCCGGCTACGAGAGCGGCGAGGTCGAGCGATACGAGCTGTTTGTCTTTCAGCGAGTCGGCGACGTCACCCGCGACGATGCGCTGGGCGAGACCCTCAACGACGGCAGTCTTGCCAACGCCGGGCTCACCAATGAGCACGGGGTTGTTCTTGGTTCGTCGCGTCAGCACCTGGCTGATTCGGCGAATCTCGGCGTCACGACCGATGACCGGATCGAGCTTGCCGCTCTTCGCGATCTCGGTGAGATTGATGCCGTATTGCTCCAAAGCAGACTTCTGCACGTCCTCGGTGGAGGGAGCACCCTGCATGTTGGCCATTGTTCTCCTGAACGCTTTGGTCGTGGCTCCAGTCTGGCTGACCGGAGGCTATTGAGTGGGTTGCGGTACCAAATCCGTCGTTGGGCGCCGTGGGTGAGTCACCCGCGCGGTGTTCATCGATCCGCCTCCAGTTCTCGAACGCGGCGACGCGAGGCCGTCACGGTGAACTTGGCGCTGCGCGCGACCTCTCGTGTGGATCCGACGAGCCGCGAAAGATCGGGCTTATATGTGAGGTGCGAATTCCACACCGTCCAGAGCTCGCCACCCGACTTCAGCACCCGAGCCGCCTGGGCGAACAGGTCGAGGGCGATGTCCGTGGTCACCGCCCCGCCATCATGGAACGGCGGGTTCAGCACGATGAGGTCGATGCTGGCGTCGGGCTGCGACGCAAGGCCCGCATCGCGCAGCACTTCCACGTCGAGGTCGTTCGCTTTCATTGTGGAGCGAGCCGACTCGACCGCCACCGCGGAGGCGTCGGTGGCGATGACGCGAGCATCCGGCCGCCGCCGCTTCAGCATTGCGGCGAGGATGCCGGTGCCCGAGCCAAGGTCGATCGCCGTTTCGAAGGCGGGCAATTGGTCGAACGTTGCGAGCAACGCTCGCGTGCCGATGTCGACCGACGTTCCGGCGAACACACCGCCGACCGCGGCGACCGTGAGATCGATGTCCGCATGCACCTGCTTGCGCTCAACGGGAGCAGAAACGGCCACGGGTTCGCGGGCGAAAAGCACCCGCGACTTCTGCCTCGCGTGCGAAACGTCGATGCGCCCGAAGCTCCGCGCGAGTACATCGTTCATTCCCGTCGTCATGTACTTGAGGCGGCCACCGGCAACCACGACGATGCCCGGAGCTGCGTGCAGCGCAATCAGGCTCGCGATCCGATCGAGCTCGTCGAGTGACTTCGGCAGCCGGAGCAGCACGACTGTGGCGCCGTCGAGCAGGTCGGGGCCGAGTTCCTCCGAACGGATACGCTCGTCGCCAAGCGCAGCGAGCATCCGTTCGGCCACGACCGAGTCCTGGTGCACTCGCACGGACTCCACCCCCGCCGCGAGTGCGCCAA
Organism: Actinomycetota bacterium; assembly: GCA_030840335.1. Taxonomy (GTDB): domain Bacteria; phylum Actinomycetota; class Actinomycetes; order Actinomycetales; family Microbacteriaceae; genus Galbitalea. Next base: position 6,933 of record JAUZFR010000207.1, read on the forward strand.
GGGCAAGCGCCCCGTCGACGTCGCCGATCACGACGACATCCGCGGTGTGCAAAGGCAGTAGCGCCGCCGCCTCATCGAGGATGAGACGATCGGCGGCATCTGCGGCGAGGTCGGCGAGAGTCACGCGCGAGTCACTCCCGCCCGAGCGGTCGCCAGACGACGACCTGAGTGTTGCGTTGTGCCCGCGTTCCGGTGCGCAGGGGAACGACATCGCCCGATCCTGCCGCCGCAAACACGCGCTTGCCGGGGCGATTGAGCAACTCGTCGGCAAGAGCCGACTCGAGCTCACGCACCCGCGACTGCAGCGCGACCACCTGGTTTTCGAGTTCGAGAATCCGTCGGATGCCCTCGAGGTTCAGCCCCTCGGCGCCCAGTCGCGCGATCTCGCGCAACTGCAGAATGTCGCGCATCGAATAGCGACGAGACTTGCCGGCCGTCCTCGTCGGACTGACCAGTCCGAGCCTGTCGTACTGGCGCAGTGTCTGCGGATGCATCGCGGCGAGTTCCGCCGCGACAGCGATCGCGAAGATCGGGCTGAGCTCGTCCATCAGTACTCGTCCATCAGTGCAACGTCCCCGCCTTTTCAAGCAGGTCCGCACGAGGATTCTCTTCCGGCATCGACTTCGCAAATGCCTCGAGGTGCTTCTTTGCGGCGTCCGTCAAGTGGCTCGGGACCGCAACCTGCACGGTCGCCAGCAGGTCGCCCGTGCCTTTCGTCGTGGTGACGCCGCGACCCTTGACCCGCAGTACACGCCCGCTCGGCGTACCCGCGGCCACCTTCAGTCGCACCGGCTCTCCGCCAAGCGTCGGTACTTCGATCGTTGCGCCGAGAGACGCCTCGACGAAGGTCACCGGAACATCCACTCGCAGGTTGAGCCCGTCACGCTCGAATACCGGATGCTTGCGCACGGTGATCGAGAGAACGAGGTCGCCCGATTCGCCGCCGTCCTCGCTCGGCTCGCCCTTGCCCTTCAGCCGGATCTTCTGGCCGTCACTGACACCAGCGGGAATCTTGACGCGGATCGGCTTGCCGCGCGCAGGCTGCAACGAGATCGTGTCGCCGTTGATGGCAGTGATGAAGTCGAGTGTTGAGCTCGCCACGACGTCGCGGCCACGCGTCGGTCCGCCGTAGCCACGGAATCCGCCCGTGGACTGACCGAATCCGCCACCGCCGCCGCCGCCGAACATGCCGCCGAGGAAGTCCTCGAAACCGCCCTGCTGGAAATTGGCGCGCTGGCCACCGCCGCCGAACATGCCTCCGAAGACATCCTCGAAACCGCCCTGCTGGCCACCACCGCCCGACGTAAATCGTGCGCCAGTGCCCATCGCCCGGATCTGGTCGTACTCCTTGCGCTGCTCCGGGTCGGCGAGCACGGAGTGCGCCTCGCTGATCTCTTTGAATCGCGCCTCGGCTTTCGCGTCACCCGGGTTGGAGTCGGGGTGATACTGGCGCGCGAGCTTGCGATAGGTCTTCTTCAGTTCGGCGTCGGAGACATCCTTCGACACCCCAAGCACCTTGTAGAAGTCCTTGTCAAACCAATCCTGGCTTGCCACCACAGCCCCCTAGTCGCCGTCGGGCACTGACACCGCGACCTTTGCTGCACGCAGCAAACGGTCCCCGAGCGCGTAGCCCGGCTCGATGACATCAGCCACGGTGTTCACACTGACATCCGAAGATGGGAGTTGAACAAGCGCTTCGTGCAGGTGTGGATCGAATTGCTCGCCCTTTTCACCGACCGTGCGAAGACCGAATCGCGCGAAGCCGGCGTGAAGCTTCTGCGCGACCAGCTCGAGCGGACTGCCCGCGAGGTCGCCATGTGCTTCCGCGCGAGACAGGTCGTCGAGCGCGGGAAGCAACGTGCGGATGACTTCGGCAATGACGGCTTCGCGGTTTGCGGCGCGGTCCCGTTCGACACGCTTGCGGAAGTTCACCAGTTCGGCCTGGGCCCGAGCCAGATCGTTGCGCATGTCAGCGACCAGGTCGCGCTCGCCCGCCTCGAGGAACGAAAGCTCCTCGGGCGTCAGCGTTTCGACATCCGGTCCTTCCGCTTCGATCAGATCGTCGACCGAACTCACGTCAGCCGTGTCACCGTCTTCGGAGTGCTGCGCCTTCTTTCGCGCAGACTCCTCACCCGGCTTCTTTTTGCTGTTCTCTGCCATCAAGAATTACTTCTTATCCGTCGGCTCGTCTTCGACCACTTCAGCATCGACGATGTCTTCGTCGTCAGAAGGTGGCTCTGTGCCCTCGGCGGGCGTCTCGCCATCCGGAGCGTCGGCCGACGCATAGATGGCTTCGCCGAGCTTCTGCTGCGATGCGCTCAGCTTGTCGTACGCAATCTTCACTGCAGCTTCGTCGTCGCCGGCGAGCGCGGTCTGAAGAGCGTCGACATCCGCCTGGACCTCGGTCTTGATGTCCTCGGGGATCTTGTCGTCGTTGTCTTTGATCAGCTTGTCGATCGAGTACGCGAGCTGCTCGGCGTTGTTGTGGGTCTCGGCCGCCTCGCGACGGGCCTTGTCCTCGGCAGCGTGCTCTTCGCCTTCACGAACCATGCGCTCGATGTCTTCCTTCGCCAGCGACGAGCCGCCCGTGATGGTGATCGACTGCTCCTTGCCGGTTCCCTTGTCGCGTGCGTGCACCTGGACGATGCCGTTCGCGTCGATGTCGAAGGTGACCTCGACCTGTGGCACTCCGCGCGGAGCCGGGGCGATTCCCTGGAGCTCGAATGTGCCGAGCGGCTTGTTGTCGCGAGTGAACTCACGCTCACCCTGGAAGACCTGGATCGCGACCGACGGCTGGTTGTCATCCGCGGTTGTGAAGGTCTCGCTTCTCTTGGTCGGAATGGCCGTGTTGCGCTCGATGAGCTTGGTCATGATGCCGCCCTTGGTCTCGATGCCGAGGCTCAGGGGGGTGACGTCGATGAGCAGAACGTCCTTGCGCTCGCCCTTCAGCACGCCGGCCTGGAGTGCCGCGCCAACGGCGACGACCTCATCCGGGTTCACGCCCTTGTTGGGCTCCTTGCCGCCGGTCAGCTTCTTGACGAGAGCCTGCACCGCGGGCATGCGAGTCGATCCACCGACGAGCACGACGTGGGCGACATCGGCAACCTTGACGCCGGCCTCCTTGATTACGTCTTCGAACGGCTTGCGGGTGCGCTCGACGAGATCCTTGGTGAGGTCTTCGAACTTCGCGCGGGTCAGGGTCTCGTCGAGGTTGGCCGGGCCATTCTCGGTGAGGGAGAGGTACGGAAGCTGGATGCTCGCGCTCATCGACGACGAGAGTTCCTTCTTCGCCTGCTCGGCGGCTTCCTTCAGGCGCTGCAGCGCGATCTTGTCTTTCGACACGTCGACGCCGGTGGTCTCCTTGAACTTGGTGACCAGGTGGTCAACGATGCGCTGGTCCCAGTCGTCACCGCCCAGGCGGTTGTCGCCAGCGGTCGACCGAACCTGGATGGTCGAGAAGTCGTCATCCTTGCCCACTTCGAGCAGGGAGACGTCGAACGTTCCGCCACCGAGGTCGAAGACCAGGATGAGCTCGTCTTCCTTGCCCTTGTCGAGGCCGTAAGCCAAAGCAGCAGCGGTCGGCTCGTTGATGATGCGGAGGACGTTGAGTCCGGCGATCTCGCCGGCATCCTTGGTCGCCTGACGCTCGGCGTCGTTGAAGTACGCGGGAACGGTGACGACGGCGTCGGTCACTGGCTCACCCAGGTACTGCTCGGCGTCGCGCTTGAGCTTGGCGAGAATACGCGCGGAGATCTCCTGCGGCGTGTACTTCTTGCCGTCGATGTCAACGCTCCAGTCGGTGCCCATGTGGCGCTTGACGGACGAGATCGTGCGATCGACGTTGGTGACGGCCTGGCGCTTCGCGGTCTCGCCGACGAGCACCTCGCCATCCTTCGTGAAGGCCACGACGGATGGGGTCGTGCGGAAACCTTCTGCGTTTGCGATGACGGTTGGTTCTCCACCCTCGAGAACGGCTACAACTGAGTTGGTCGTTCCGAGGTCAATTCCTACTGCTCGAGCCATGTGCTCTGTACTCCTTTTGACAGTGACCGCGAGAGACTTGAGTCTCGCGGTATCAAGTTTGGTCGATCATTATTTCCGTGTCAAGTCGAGATCGAAAAACTTGAG
>JAUZFR010000029.1 GCA_030840335.1 Actinomycetota bacterium
GTATGAGTCGCTTCGACGAACTCCCGAACCCGCGCCATCAACTACTCTCATGAATCTTTCAAAACAGATTCGATTTGCCTGACGAGCCCGCGACACTGGAAGGATACGAGCCAATCGATCTCGCAACCGCCCGCATCCTCGCCGCTCGTGCCACCAGTTTTCAATGACTGCCCCCGTTTCAGTAACAGCTGCCCCCGCCTTGCTTTTCGGCACCAGACGCTCGCGCAAGTCGAGTGCGACGACGAACACCCAACCGAGGATTCCCGCAAGGCAGATCCGTTCGGCAAGCCCCAGCAGTCCAGGCAGTCCAGGCAGTCCAGGCACCGCGACGATGGTGAGCGCCAGGAATACCAGTCCCAGCGATGCAAGCCCGAGAAAGAGCGCAGCCCAGAGACGGCGACCGGGAATCCAGAACGTGAGCACCCAGAAGGCAGCCAGGGCGAACACGAAACCGGTTGATGCGCCCGCGAGGTGGATGAACCCGTGCACAGTAGTCGGAGGTTCGCCGCGACCGCTCAGCGCCGGAATGTCCGTGGGGAAGAAGGCGATGGCCGCAGAGCATAAACCGGCGACAGCAAACAGGGAGGTTCCGATAGTGCGCAGCCGGGCGCGCGGGCCTGTGAGGAGTATCGCGACGATCATCGCCGTTGAAGTGACGCCACGGCCGAAGAAGTTGATCGCCATGATCCAGCCGAAGGGTCCGACGGCGAGATCACTCTCGGCATCCGAGATCGCACTGTAATGCGGAGGCAGAAGCTGAAGGACTACGTCGATCAGCGCGTAAACGATCACCCCGAGAGCTGCGATCGTGGCGAAGACTCGACGGCGCGATGTGCGCTTGAGGGTCACAGTCGCCATGTCTCAAGCGTCGCATAGCTCGGGCAATGCGTAAGAATTGGCGGATGATCGACGACCCGACCGCCGCTGGCGACGACCACACTGGCGACGACCACTGGCTCGCTCGGGCCATCGAGCTGGCCTCACAGAACGTGACGGGCGGTGGCGGTCCGTTTGGCGCCGTCGTGGTGCGTGACGGAGCGCTCGTCGCTGAAGGGCAGAACCGTGTCACGGCCACCCTCGATCCGACAGCGCACGCCGAAGTCGTCGCCATCAGGGCGGCGTGCCAGGTCGTCGGCGACTTCTCGCTCGCGGGTGCGACGCTCTATGCATCGTGCGAGCCGTGCCCGCTCTGCCTGTCTGCGGCGCTGTGGGCGCGCGTCGACAGGGTGGTGTACGCGGCCGACCGGGATGATGCGGCGCGCGGTGGCTTCGACGATCGCGAGTTCTATGAACTGTTCGGACGTGACCGAAGCGAGTGGCACATCCAGATCGAGTCGCGGCGACCAGTCAATGCGGCGGAGCCGTTCGACACCTGGCTCGCCCACGAGCACCGCACGGACTACTAGAAGACGCGCATCACCGCGACGGGTCAGAACATCGACGAGTACGAACCCCACCCGCTCGCGAGCTTTGTCCCACTCTTGAACCTATTCTGAGTCTCCCCACGGAATTCGTCGAGATTACCGGACGTCGTCCGGCCCACGAGATCCGGATAACCGTCGCCGTTGAGATCGTCGACCGACAGTAGGTCCCGGACGCTGCCGAGCCCACTGGCGACCTTGACGCCGGATGCGAGCGCCCCGTTTCCATCGCCCGCGAAATACAGCAGATCACCATGCGACGTGCGCCCGAACAGTCCGGGGAACTGGCCAAAATTCACGTGGTTCGAAGGTATGAGCGCGGTGTACGACTTCCACGCCCCGGTGGACCGGACCTGACTGGGCGCACCGAGCGTGCCGTCTCCCCGACCCGGGTACAGCTTCAGTGTGCCTCCGGTGGACTCCGCGAGGACGTCCGGCCACCCGTCGCCATTGAGGTCGCCCGCCGCGAAGACACGTTTGGACGCCCTGACGGCCGTCGACACCAGTTTCCTGCTGTGAAGGCCGCCGGTTCCGGTTCCCGCAAACAGATAGAGGCTGCCCGAGCTCGAACGACCGAGAACATCCAGTTTCCCGTCTCCGTCGAAATCACCCGCCTGAGAGAACTGGCTAAACGAGGACAGACCAGATGCCACCTTGGTGGGGGAAACGAAGTGACCACGGCCGTCGGCCGTGCGTCGGTACAGCACACCGGACACTGTTTTGGCAAAGACCCTGCGGTGTTCGACGCTCGGGGCGACTGACTTCGTCTCCCCCTCCGCGACAGTGAACGACACCGTTGATTGCTCCGTGTACTTGTCGTCGCTGGCCGAGTGGAAGTGCAGGCGGTATGTGCCCGGCAGGACACCGCGGAAGAAACCGACATCTGCCGACGGCGCGCCCACGCGATAGGCGTCCTCCCATTTCTGGGTCACCACATCGAATACGTCGAGGCTGGTGTTCACGTCCGCAACCGCGGGTGTTGTCGAGCCACAGTCGCCGCAAACCGGCGCGAAATAGACGTACCCGGGTTTGTAGAGCGTGATGTCGTGCGCGGGGAGAACGTCGGTGTCCAACGGGTAGATCTGCTCTGGCGGCGCCGAGGGCGAGACACTCGAATGCCATGACTCAGCGGGGTACGGGGAAAGAAGTGCTGGATCATAAACTTGAATGGTGTACCGCTGCGACGGGAGGCCCGACAGCACGTATTTGCCAGTCGAGTCTGTCACGACCGTCTTGTACACAAAGGACGGATTCACGAAAGTGGCGCCCATCGCTGTGACGTCAACGCCGACCATCGGGGAGCCAGCGGAGTCCGTAACGATTCCGCTGACCAATGCCCCCGGCGACATAGTGAAGGACGGTACCGCGAACTCGCTGTCCGTCAGTTCGAACGATGGCGAGAATCCGTCCTGGAAGCTCCCGGCGCCCGTGTAACTGAAGTGAAGTCGCCACGAACCGCCGAGCAGTCCGCTCAGGGAGAAATCGCCGTCAGCCTCCGCATGGACTGAGAGACCGCTCGTCCATCCGTTCCCGTCCGAGGCATTGTGCTGGGGCTGAACTGTAACCTCTCCCGCACCAGGGTTCTCGGATGCTTGGCCCAGGGCGACATGCCCAGTTAACGACGCGAGAGTCGGTACGACCCCGTCGATGTCAGCGTTCGCAGCGCCGGTCACGACGATGGGTGCGTATCCGCGAGCAAATGCACCGCCGTTCCAAACTGGCTGAAATCCGTTCACTGCGGGGACAAACTGGACCTGGTACTCCCCGGGATCGAGCGCAGTCGACCAGGACCCGTCCGCGGCGACACCGAGATTGAGAATTGGACTTCTGTTGTCCCAGTTGTTGGGATCTTGATAAATGTGGACACTAACCTGACCCGTCGTCGCGGGGGTAGCGGAATTCCCGAGGTACACATGACCGCCAATGGGGACGGCGGCTGACGCAGATTCGGCGTGCACCGCGCCCAAACCGATCAGCAGGAATGACGCTGCCGCGACCGCGACAAGGCGCGACAAAACGTGCTGAACTGCGACCATTCGGAGGCTCCCCCTGCGCTGTGACCAGTGAACTTTGCACACTCTAGCAGCGGGTCGAGGCCGTCCCCGACCTCCAGTTCGGGGCGAGACCTGCGCTGAAACTTGTGCCCAATCCCGGAGCCTGATCAAGGAACAAAAAGAGCCACGACAGACCCGCTCAACACCGGCGGTTCGATCGTGGCTCTTCCTGTCGCAGTTAGCGGGCGGCGGAACCGTCCGTGTAGTCCTCGTCGACCTGCTTCCAGGCGAAGAGGGCACGAAGCTCCTTGCCTGTTGCCTCGATCGGGTGCTGGGCACCCTTCTCGCGGAGCGCGAGGAACTCGGGAGCTCCGGCATCCTGGTCAGCGATGAAGCGCTTGGCGAACGTGCCATCCTGGATGTCCGACAGGACGGCCTGCATGTTCTCCTTCACGTGCGGGTCGATGACACGTGGTCCGGACACGTAGTCGCCGTACTCTGCGGTGTCGGAAACCGACCAGCGCTGCTTGGCGATTCCGCCCTCCCACATCAGGTCGACGATGAGCTTCAGCTCGTGGAGCACCTCGAAGTACGCGATCTGCGGCTGGTAGCCCGCCTCGGTCAGGGTCTCGAACCCGTACTGCACGAGCTGCGAAACGCCACCGCAGAGGACAGCCTGCTCACCGAACAGGTCGGTCTCGGTCTCTTCGGTGAAGGTGGTCTTGATGCCACCGGCACGCAGTCCGCCGATGCCCTTTGCGTAGCTCCAGGCCAGCTGCCAGGCCTCGCCGGTCGCATCCTCTTCGACAGCCACGATCACGGGAACACCACGACCCGCTTCGTACTCGCGACGAACCGTGTGTCCGGGACCCTTCGGGGCGACCATGATCACATCGACGCCCTCGGGCGCTTCGATGTAACCGAAACGGATGTTGAAACCGTGCCCGAACAGGATCGCCTTGCCCTTGGCGAGGTTGGGCTGGATGTCGTCCCGGTAGATGTGGCGCTGATACTGGTCCGGAGCGAGGATGGCAATGACGTCGGCCCAGGCGGACGCCTCTGCAACGCTGAGAACCGTGAAGCCGGCCTCTTCGGCCTTTGGCTTCGACTTGGAGTCAGCCTTCAGCGCGACGACCACTTCGACACCCGAGTCGCGAAGGTTGAGCGCGTGGGCGTGTCCCTGCGAGCCATAGCCGACGATGGCGACCTTCTTGCCCTGGATCAGAGCGAGATCGGCGTCTTTGTCGTAAAAGATTTCGGTCACTTTTTTACTTTCTCTAGTTGGTTTGTAGATCGTTGCTTGAAATTCTCGGCTTGAAATTCTCGGCAGGCCGAACGCGTTCTGCGCGGTCCTAGTTCTTGAAGACGCGCTCGGTGATGCTCTTGCTGCCTCGACCAATCGCGAGAAGACCCGACTGCGCGATCTCCTTGATGCCGTACGGCTCGAGCACACGAAGGAACGCCTGGATCTTGCCGGTATCGCCTGTCGCCTCGATCACGAGGGCATCCGGAGCGACGTCGACGACTCGAGCACGGAACAGCGTGACCGCTTCGAGAACCTGCGACCGCGTCGTGTTGTCCACGCGCACCTTGATCAGCATGTGCTCACGAGTAACAGCCTGCGTCGGATCGAGCTCGACGATCTTGATTACGTTGATGAGCTTGTTGAGCTGTTTCGTAACCTGCTCGAGCGGCAGTTCCTCGACGTCGACGACCACGGTGATGCGCGACAATCCATCGATCTCGCTCGCACCGACGGCCAGCGATTCAATGTTGAAGCCGCGGCGCGCGAACAGCCCCGCGACGCGAGTCAGCAGGCCGGGTTTGTCCTCGACGAGGAGTGAGAGTACGTGAGACATGATTCTTACTCCTGCTCCCACTCGGGCGCGTGTTCACGCGCGTACTGCACGGATGAATTCCCGACGCCCTGAGGCACCATCGGCCACACCATCGCATCCCGACTCACGACAAAATCGATGACGACGGGACGATCGTTGGTTTCGAGCGCGAGCTTGATCGCCGGGTCGATCTCTTCGACCTTCGTGACCCGGATGCCGAGCGCGCCATACGCATCCGCCATCTTCACGAAGTCAGGAATCATGCGCGTCTGTGTGCCGTCGCCCATGTGGCCCGTGTTGAGGTCGGTGAAAGAGTGACGGCCGTCGTAGAACAGCGTCTGCCACTGCCGCACCATCCCGAGCGACGAGTTGTTGATAATCGCCACCTTGATGGGGATGTCGTTGATCGTGCAGGTTGCGAGTTCCTGATTCGTCATCTGGAAACATCCGTCACCGTCGATCGCCCAGACCACGCGGTCCGGATTGGCAACCTTCGCACCCATCGCCGCCGGCAAACCGTAACCCATCGTTCCCGCGCCACCGGAGTTGAGCCAGGCGTTGGGACGCTCGTACTTGATGAACTGCGCTGCCCACATCTGGTGCTGGCCGACGCCGGCGGCGTAGATGCCCTCCGGACCGGTCAGCTGTCCGATACGTTCGATCACCATCTGCGGCGACAGGAGTCCGTCGTCTGGCAGGTCGTAACCGAGCGGGAATTGCTCCCGCAGGTCATCGAGACGGGCCCACCACTCGCTCAGGTCGGGCTTGGTCGTGCCGACCAGCTCGGTGAACGCGGCAGTCAAGTCGGCGATGACGTCCTTGGCATCGCCGACGATCGGGACATCGGCAACGCGAATCTTCGAGATCTCCGCGGGGTCGATATCGACATGGACAACCTTGGCGTTCGGCGCGAAATCGCTGACCTTGCCAGTCACGCGGTCGTCGAAACGAGCGCCAAGTGACACGAGCAGGTCGCTCTCCTGGATGCCGAGTACCGCTGGCACCGAACCGTGCATGCCGGGCATGCCGAGGTGCTGGCGATGGGAGTCAGGGAAGGCTCCTCGAGCCATCAGTGTCGTGACGACCGGTGCACCGACCTTCTCGGCGAGCACGAGCAGCTCGGCGTGTGCCTGCGACCGGATGACTCCGCCACCGACGTAGAGGATCGGTCGCTTGGCCTCGACGAGCAGCTGGGCGGCCGCCTGGATCTGCTTACCGTGCGCCTTCGTCACCGGACGGTAGCCGGGGAGATCCACCTTGGGCGGCCAAATGAACGGCGCATACTGCTGCTGCGCGTCTTTGGTGACATCCACGAGCACCGGGCCGGGACGACCGGTCGAGGCGATGTGGTACGCCGCAGCGAGAGTGGCCGGGACGTCGGCTGCATTCGTCACGAGGAACGAATGCTTGGTGATCGGCATCGTGATTCCCACGATGTCGACCTCCTGGAACGCATCCGTGCCCATCGAGGTCGAGAACACCTGGCCGGTGATCGCGAGCAGCGGCACCGAGTCCATGTGGGCATCCGCAATTGCGGTGACGAGGTTCGTCGCACCGGGACCGGAGGTGGCGATTGCAACGCCGACCTTGCCTGCCGATGAGGCCGCATAGCCTTCGGCGGCGTGACCTGCGCCCTGTTCATGACGAACGAGGATGTGACGGATCGAGGTCGACGCCATCAGCTCGTCGTAGAACGGCATGATCGCGCCCCCCGGCAGACCGAAGACGTCGGAGACACCGAGGTGCTCGAGCGTGCGCAGGATTGCTCCTGAGCCGGTGAGCATTTCCGGGCCGTGCTTGTCTGTGCCGGCCTTGTCTGTGCTCGCCTTGCCTGCGTGAGGCACGGGAACTGTGTCCGTGGGCATTGAAATTCTTTCTAAGAGGTGATCTTGGGGTGGCGGACTACCCGACGAACGAACTATCCCGTGACCGCACCCACCGCGGCGGAGTGCACGAGTTTGGAATACTTCGCGAGAACGCCACGGGTGTAGCGGGGAGGTAGGGGAGCCCAGCCTGAGCTGCGAGCTTCCAGCTCAGCGGGCTCAACCAGTAGGTCGAGCGAGCGAGCTGCGATATCGACCCGTATCAGATCACCATCGCGCACGAAGGCGATTGGACCTGCGTCCACCGCTTCGGGAGCTATATGGCCGATACACAGTCCGGTTGTGCCGCCTGAGAATCTGCCGTCCGTCAAGAGTAATACATCTTTTCCGAGGCCAGCGCCCTTGATGGCCGCGGTGATCGCCAGCATCTCGCGCATCCCCGGCCCACCCTTCGGTCCCTCGTAGCGAATGACGACGATATCGCCGGCCTGAATCACGCCGTCGGTCAAGGCATCCATCGCCGCGCGTTCGCGCTCGAATACGCGCGCCGGACCCTCGAAGACGTCGGCGTCGAATCCGGCCGTCTTGACCACCGCACCCTCGGGGGCGAGGCTGCCCTTGAGGATCGTGAGGCCGCCGGTCTTGTGGATCGGGTTGTCGAGTTTGCGAAGAACCTCACCGTCGAGTTCGCCAGGGTTCAGCTCGGCGAGGTTCTCGGCGAGCGTCTTGCCGGTCACGGTGAGCGCGTCACCGTGGAGCAGGCCAGCCTCGAGAAGAGCCTTCATGAGCACAGGGATACCGCCGTGACGGTCCATGTCGTTCATGACGTAGCGGCCGAACGGCTTCATGTCCGCGAGGTGCGGCACGTTGTTGCCGATGCGGTTGAAGTCGTCGATGGAGAGATCGACTTCGGCCTCGTGCGCGATCGCCAGCAGGTGCAGCACGACATTGGTGGAGCCGCCGAGAGCCATCGCGACAGTGATCGCGTTCTCAAACGCCTTCTTCGTGAGGATGTCGCGGGTCGTGATGCCGAGCCGGAGCATATTCACGACAGCCTCACCCGACCGGTGAGCGTAGTAGTCGCGTCGACGGTCTGCGGATGCAGGACTGGTCGACCCGGGAAGGCTCATCCCGAGCGCCTCGGCGACACTCGCCATCGTGTTCGCCGTGTACATGCCTCCGCAGGCACCTTCGCCTGGGGCGAATGCACACTCGATGCGGTTGGCGTCTTCAAGGCTCATCTTGCCGGCCTTGACTGCACCGACTGCCTCGAACGAGTCGATGATGGTGATGTCTTTCTCGGTGCCATCGCTGAGCTTGACCCAACCCGGTGCGATCGATCCGGCGTAGAGGAACACGGATGCCAGATCGAGTCGAGCGGCAGCCATCAGCATGCCGGGCAGCGACTTGTCACAGCCCGCGAGAAGCACTGAGCCATCCAGTCGTTCGGCCTGCATGACCACCTCGACGGAGTCGGCGATCACCTCGCGGCTCACCAGCGAGAAGTGCATGCCCTCATGGCCCATGCTGATGCCGTCCGAGACCGAAATGGTGCCGAACTGCAGCGGGTATCCCCCGCCGGAGTGCACACCCTCCTTGGATGCCTGGGCAAGGCGATCGAGGGACAGGTTGCACGGCGTGATTTCGTTCCACGAGCTCGCAATACCGATCTGCGGCTTGTCCCAGTCTGCGTCGCCCATTCCGACCGCGCGCAGCATTCCGCGGGAGGTCAGCGCTTCGATCCCGTCGGTGACTGTGCGTGAACGGGGCTTGATGTCGATTTCTTCAGGGGGAGACGGCGTTTCCGGCATGTTACAAAGTCTAGAACGCCGAGAGTGCTGCTTTCGCGCCGGGCGTTACTGCTCGTGCACTCCACCCTCGCGGTAGTCGGCGAGCAGAGCGAGTACCTGAGCGACCTGGAGCGGACCGGCAACGCGATGAGCCGCAACGGTATCGCCGGGGCCACTCTTGAGGCCGAGGTCATCCGAACCGAGAGCAGCGAACGCGTCCTCGTCGGTCACGTCGTCGCCCGCATAGAAGACCGCGTTGGCGGCGGTGTAGCCCCGAAGGTGTTCGAGCGCCTCGCCCTTGGTCGTCGACCGCACCGAGAACTCGAGCACGTTCTTGCCCTTGCGCACCTTGAGGTTGTCGATCTCCGCAGTCGCCTCGCTGAGAGCGACGAGGTGTGCAACCCGCGAGTTGTGTTCGGTGGCCAGACGAGTGTGCAGTGCGAAACCCGCTGGCTTCGGCTCGAGCCAGACCTGGTCAAACGAGTCGGCGACCTCACCGAGAACCTGGTTGAGAACATCCACTCGTGCCAGCTCCGTCGTGTCGAGACTGACCGCATCATCCGCGCTGTCCAGGCGAATCTCGATACCGTGCGATCCGACCAGCAGGGCCGTATCGGGAAGATCGGACACGGCTTCGAGGCTGGCGAGGGCGCGCCCCGAGACCAGTGCGACCCGCGTGTTCGGAAGGGCGAGCAGTCGGAGCACTGCCGCCCGCGCCTCGGGAATGGCGCGCGCCAACTCCGGATCGTCGACCTCCGGCGCGAGAGTGCCGTCGAAGTCGAGCGCGACGAGCAGGCGCTTCACCCGAGCGAGCTCGTGGAGCGCTCCGGCGAGTTCCCTCGACAATCCTCGTTCACTCAATGCCGGCGGATCCTCTCGATTGTCCACTCGAGTTCGCCGAGCGGATCCTCGCTGTCCTTCACGGAATCGCCATTCTTGGAACCGCGCAAAGCGGACAGGAAATCTGCGGACCATTGGTTCACATCGTTGCGAAGCACCAGTTTTCGCATTGCGCGCATGCGGCGCTGCTGTTCGAGCTGAGGCATCTCGATCGCCTGGATCATCGCATCCTTCACCCCGTCGATGTCGTGCGGGTTAATGCGAAGAGACCGGCGAAGCTCATCGGATGCGCCGGCGAACTCACTGAGCACCAGCACACCGTTGCCGTCGAAACGGCTTGCGACATACTCCTTCGCGACGAGGTTCATGCCGTCACGCAGCGCGGTGACGAGCATAACGTCGGCAGCGAGATAGAGCGCAACCATCTCCTCGCGCGGGTATCCGTGGTGGTGATAGCTGATCGCGGTGTGGCTCATCGTCGCGAAATCCCCGTTGATGCGACCGACCGTGAGTTCGATTTCGTCCCGAAGCTGCATGTACGCCTGAACGCGCTCGCGGCTGGGGCTGGCGACCTGCACGAGGGTGACGTCCTCGACATCCAGCCGACCCTCGGCGAGCAGCTCGCCGTATGCCTTCAGTCGGTGGCCAATGCCCTTGGTGTAGTCGAGCCGGTCGACGCCGAGCATGATCGTCTTCGGGTTGCCGAGCCCGTCGCGAATCTCCTTCGCGCGAGCCTGGATTTCCGGCCTGCGCGCCAGCTCTTCGAAGCTGGACGAGTCGATGGAGATCGGGAACGCCTTGGCCAGAACGCGTCGTGGTGGCTGCCGCTGCCCCTGGTCGTTCGGCTCGGAAGCGGGCACCTCGGTACCCGGCACCTCGATATAGGGATTCTTTGTCACGTACCCGACGAGACGGCGAACGGCGCGCGAGAAATTGGATGCGTCCGCGACCCGTTGGAAGCCGATCACATCGGCGCCAAGCAGGCCCTCGACGATCTGGGTGCGCCAGGGCAGCTGCGAGTAGATGCCGTATGGCGGAAACGGAATGTGGTTGAAGAAACCAATCGTGAGGTCAGGCCGCGCGGTGCGAAGCATCTTGGGAACCAGTTGCAACTGGTAGTCCTGCACCCAGACGACCGCACCAGCGGCGGACACGGCGGCCGCGGCATCCGCAAACCGCTGGTTCACGAGCACGTAGCTCTCCCACCATTCACGGTGGTAACTGGGTGGTGCGATGACGTCGTGGTAGAGCGGCCAGAGGGTGTCGTTCGAGAACCCCTCGTAGTAGTTCTCCACCTCGTCGCTACTCAGCGTGACCGGGACGATATGGATGCCGTCGCTCACGAACGGCTTGAATTCCAGGTCTGGCTGACCCGCCCAGCCCACCCACGCGCCATCGGCGGCACGCATCACGGGCTCGAGTGCGGTCACGAGGCCGCCGGGAGAATGCTGCCAGGTCGACGAGCCGTCATCTGCGATCACGTGGTCGACGGGAAGGCGATTGGATACGACGACGAAGTCGTATCCACCGCTATTTTCTGGGGTCATGTTCTCGTTTGCTCCGTGGGCACGCTGCGCCATGCACGCCCGCGCACCATTGTCGGTAAGCCTTTCTCAGGGTACCAGCCGCTCAGCTACCATTCTCCGGACTGTAACCGCCCGTTCAGGGTCGGTGCCTAACCTTCAATCGATGATTCGCATCGGTATGAGTACCTCAAGCGTTTTTCCGCTGCCTCTTGCAGAGGCCTTCCGCATCGCCCGCATCTGCGGCTTTGACGGCGTCGAAGTCATGGTCACCAACGATCGATTGTCACAGGATGCCGCGACACTTCGCGCGCTGTCCCGCACGTATTCCATTCCGATTCTCTCCATTCATGCACCCGTGCTGTTGCTGACTCAGTTCGTGTGGGGAACGGATCCGCGCGCGAAACTCGAGCGGTCTGCCGACCTGGCGCGCGCGGTTGGGGCGGCGACGGTGGTCGTGCATCCGCCGTTTCGCTGGCAGGCTGCATACGCCCGGCAGTTCGAGCGCATTGTGGAGCAGACCACGGATCGCTACGACGTCGAGATTGCCGTCGAGAACATGTTCGGCTGGAGCGCTCGCGGCCGGGAACTCCGCGCCTACTCGCCGAGCGCTGATCCGACCGACCTGGATGTACGCGCAATGACGCTCGACTTCTCACACGCGGCGCTGGCCGGTCGCGACTCTCTCGAGTTTGCGACGGCGATGGGAGATCGGCTGCGCCACATCCACCTCTGCGACGGGCGCGGCGGGGTCATGTTCGACGAACATCTTGCGCCGGGTCGCGGCAGCCAGCCGGTGGGCGAAGTACTCGCGTACCTCGCCAGGACCGGCTGGAGCGGGTCGGTCGTCGCCGAGGTAAACACGCGACCGGCCGGAACGCTGGATGGCCGGGTCGCGTTGCTCGAAGAGACACTCGCCTTTGGTCGAGCCGCGGTGTCGCCAGCCAGACCGAAGGTGCGCGAGCGGTCGTGACGATTGCGCGCCAGCGAACCGATTGCGCACGGTCGCGCACGCGCAACAGGTTCGCCAGGGCGCAATCGCCGCGCGACGCTCGGCAGGCAGGAGTGGCTCAGGCGATCGCGGGTACCAGGCCCAGAGCTCTCGCCCGACGAACACGGCGCACCGCGAGCAGCGCGACTACGAGGCTGCCCAGCCCGAACGCGACGAGGGCGAACGCGGCGAGGAGCGCATTGCCCACTCCGGAATCCGAGATGATCGCCTGCATCCCGGCGACCCCGTAGGTCAGGGGCAGGAACGGGCTGATGAACTGGAACGGCGCCGCAAGCAGCTGGATCGGATAGAGCCCGCCGGTCGACGTGATCTGCACCGCAAGCAGGAAGATCGAGACTACGAGGCCGGCGCGGCCGAGACCGATCGTCAGCAGGTAGTGGAACGCCGTGAATGCGACCGCCATCACGAGTGAGAACAGGATGGTCGCCGGCAACAGCGCCCAGCTGACGCCGACAGCGACATGCAGCAGCCCGACCAGGAGCAACGCCTGAGCCGCAGTCACGACGCTCGCACGAGCGATCGCGGACAGCACCAACCGACCATTGCCGGCAGTCGACGACAGGGTGCGCCGAGTCACCGGACGCATCACGAGGAAGACCGCGAGCGAACCAATCCACAGCCCCAGCGGGATGAAGAGCGTCGCAATGATCTGGCCGGGCGATGACACCTCGTTTTCGCGAGTGACGTTCACCCCGACCGGGCTCGAGGCGACATCCGCCGTTTTTGCGATCTGCGCCTTCGTGTACGACGGCGCACTCGCAGCTCCAGACGAAAGCCCGGAGGCGAGCTTTGATGCGCCACTCGCGAGAGAGTGCGCCCCCGATGCCGACTTCGAGGTACCGGTCGCGAGCTGACTCAGTCCGGATGCGAGTGATCGGGTTCCCGAGGCGAGCGACGTTCCGTTCGCCGCGAGCTGGCTTGCTCCGGATGCCAGCTTCTTGACGCCACTGGTCAAAGCGGGACCGCCAGCGGCGGCCGCTGCCAACTGGGGCGCGAGTGCCTGAATCGTACCGAGCGCCACCGGATCATCCGGCGTGGTTTGCAGGGTGGTCGCCGCCTTGGTGAGCGCAGCAGAGATGGCCGAAACGCCCTGCGTGTACTGCGTCACCCCCGGATTCTTCGTCGTGCCGACCAGCGAGCTGACGCCGGCCGAGAGCGACTTCACTCCCCCGACGTACGCGCTCGTGCCGCTTGCGAGCTTCGAAGCTCCGGATGCCGACGAAGCCGTGCCGCTCGAGAGCTTCTTCAGCCCGGATGACAGTGAACTGGCGCCGTCGGAGAGCTTCGTAGCTCCATTCGCCGCGGTCGTCAGCGACGTTCCGACTCCCCCAATCCCCGAGTAAATACCCGCGATGTATTGCTGGGTTATCGCCTTGCCGAACGCACTGGTGAGACTGTCGCCGACCACCTGCGCGACCGAGCCTGTTAGATAGTTGTGCGAGTCATCCGTCGTGATCGAAAGCATCGCGCGCTCGGGCGACCTGGACGACAGCGAGACGATCGACTTCGAGAAGTCCTTCGGGACGGTCAGGATCGCGTAGACCTTGCCAGAGGCCAGATCGGCTTTCGCATCCTTACTATTGGTGATGGTCCAGGCGAAGCCGGCTGAATTCTTACCGGTGAGCTGAGTCACGAGTTCGCGCCCGGCGAGCACATTCGTTTTCGTTCCATCGGCGGCAGTGGATGTCACGAGCGCGTCGTTGTTGACGATGGCCGCGGGGATGCTGTCGATGCCATGGCTCAGCTGCGATACGGCGCCGATGAACAGGCCAGCGAAGGCGAGCGGCACAAGCACGACAGCCGCGAGCGCGCCGTAGCGCAGCCAGCGACGCCGGGTGGGGCCGGAGAGGGTTTGGCTCACGAGTGTGCGCCCTTTCGTTCGAGAAGTGTTCGTTCGAGAAGTGACTGCTTGACCACCGGAAGGTCGACGATTGTCAGGGTGCGCCGGATGTCGGAGGCGCCGACGGACTGCGGCGACATCGGCCGGCCGACGACGACGGTCGTCGATTGGGGAGCGAGCCGATCGATCGCGCGGATGAACGCCACCTCGTCTTCCGCAGAACCGAATGCATCGAGCAGATCAAGCATGACCACCGGCGTGCGCTCCGAGAGGGCGATCGCCGCGAGGGTGACGGCGCGCTGGAGGTGCGAAAGGCTCTCCATGGTCGAATTGCGGGAGATTGTGCTGCCCAGCACACTGTTGACCTTTTCGGTCCAGATGCGGGCGCGTCGGCCCGATCGCGTCACGCGATACCAGGGTTGGGTCAGCCGAAGTCGCTCGATAAGGAGCTCACCGACGCTCGCGCGTACCTCAGCGCGGTCGGAGCCGCCGACATCCTCGAGAGCGACCAGGCGCGCGACCTTGGCGCTGTCCGAGGGAAGCGGATACCCGCCAACCTGGGCGCGACCGCTCACCGGATCGAGGCGCCCGGCCAGCGTTGCCGCGACGATCTTGCGGTCTGATGAGGCACCGCTCACGAGCACGAGCGAACCGGCAGCGACTCGAACGGATAGAGGGCCGACCGTCGATCCGACCCCGCCTGCGACCAGTTGCTCGGTGGTGATGACGTCGTCGGCGCACTCCGTGGCCGCCCAGCTGAGCGCCTCGCGATGCTCGCGAAGACGCTCGCCCTCGATGTCGACATTGGGCAGAATCCTCGAGAGCCACTTCGGCATCCACCAGGCCGCGCGGCCGACCAGCGCCATCGCCGCGGGCACAAGGGTCATCCGCACGAGGAACGCGTCGGCGAGAATTCCGACGGCGAGACCGAGGGCAATGGCCTTGATGACTCCGGTGCCCTCAGGTACGAACGATCCGAAAACGAAGAACATGATGAGCGCGGCGGCAGTCACGACGCGGGCTGCGCCCGAGAAACCGGTGACGATCGCCTTCTTCGCGTCGCCGGTGTGCACGAAGGTCTCGCGCATTCCCGAGACGAGAAAGACCTCGTAATCCATCGCGAGACCAAACAGCACGGCCATCAGCAGAATGGGCAGGAAGCTCAGGATCGGCCCGGGGATCACCCCGAGCGCGTCAGAGAACCAGCCGAACTGGAAGATGGCGACGACCACGCCGAACGATGACAGAACGGAGAGCAGGAATCCGACGGCTGCCTTGATCGGAATGAACACCGAGCGAAATACCATCATGAGCAGCAGGATCGAGAGCCCAACCACGATCAGGCCGAACGGGACGAGCGCCCCATTGAGCCGGGACGAGATGTCGATCTGCACGGCGGTCGCACCTGTTACCTGAATCGGAGTGTCGTACTTCTTATCGATCGATGGGGATAAGTCGCGAATCGAGTTGACCAGCGCGGTTGTCTTCGGCGAGTCGGGTGCGCTCTTCGGAATCACCTGCAGGATCGCGGTATCGAACGACTGGTTGGGCAGACCCTGGCTCACGTAGTCGACGTCGCCGAGCGTCTGCAGCTCAGTTCGGATCGCACTCAGGTCGCCCACGATGTCGTTCGTCTGGGTGATGTCGACGAGCACGATCAGGGGGCCGTTGCGCCCGGGACCGAAGCTCTGGGCGATCATGTCGTACGACGTTCGGGTCGTGGACCCGACAGGCTGGCTCGCGCCATCCGGTAAGGCCAGCTGCAGGGAGAATGCGGGAATCGCGAGCGTTCCGAGGATGCCGATGACCGCGACGACTGCGATCACCGGCGCCTTCATCACCAACTTCACCCAGCGTTCGCCGAAGCTGCGTCCGCCCAAGCCAACCGAAGGGGCTTCGCTCGCCACGGCGCGACGGTGCGCGCGCGATCCGGGCTTCGGAACGAGTCGCCGACCGGCAATCCCGAGAAGAGCCGGAAGCAGAGTGATGGATGCGAGGATCGCGACGAGCACGCCGGCCGCCGCAGCGACGCCCATTGCGCTCAGGAATGGGATGCCGACAACGAGCAGGCCGAGCAGAGCAATGATGACGGTGCCGCCCGCGAAGACGACCGCGCTTCCAGCGGTCGCGACGGCAGTCGCCGCGGACTCCTCCGGCGACATGCCGCCGGGATCGGTTGCGTTCGCCTGACCATTCGCGAGCTGGTTTCGATGACGAGAAAGGATGAAGAGGCCATAGTCGATGCCGACCGCGAGACCGATCATCAGGGCGAGGAGCGGCGTCGAACTGCCAATGGTGGTGAAGGCGGATGCCGCGATTACGCCGCCCATTGTGACGCCGATCCCCAGCAGGGCAGTGAGCAGGGGCATCCCGGCCGCCAGCAGTGACCCGAAGGCAATGAACAGCACCACTCCGGCGAAGATTACGCCAAGACCTTCGGTCGGTGAGACGCTCACCGTGTTGGACTGGAAGACGTTGCCACCGAAGCCGACCTTCATTCCGGCATCCGTGGCGATGGGCGACAGCTTCTGGAGATCTGTGAGCGTGCTGGGCTTCACATCCTCCTGCTGGCCCGTGAATTGCACCGCGATGATCGCCGCGGTCTTATCGGCTGAGACGGCGTTCGACGCGTACTTGCCGAAGGGCGAACTCGCGCTGTCAACGCCCGGTACCTTCCCTGCAGCGGTGACGAGTTTCTCGATCGCGCTCTCGTATGGCTGCTTCGCGACTGAGTCGCCATCCGGAACCTGCACCACGATCTGCGCGCTGGCTCCGGCGGCAGACGGGAAGACAGCAGCCAGACGGTCGATCGCATTCTGAGATTCGGTGCCGGGGATAGCGAAGGAGTCGCTGGTCTTGCCCCCGAGAGCCAGTCCTCCGCCGAGTATCCCGATCATGAGAATGAGCCAGACCGCGACGAACCGCCACGGATGGCGGAATGAGAATCTGCCAAGTCGGTAGAGCAGTGTGGCCATGGATGATGCCCCTAGTTGGCGGTGGAACGAGCGGACGGGGTTGTTGAGAGCGGAGCAAGCAGCTCGCTCACGATCGTGACGAGAGCGGCCCTGACCTCGTCGACCGGTGGTGCTTCGAGTGAATATTCCTGTTTTGCAGACAGCACATAGGCGGCTCCGCCAAGCGCGATCCCGAACCGCAGGTGATCCTCGGTGTTCGAGACGGCGGACGAAAAGAATGTGGAGAGGTGGACGACCAGGTCATTGGCGCGATCGATGACGGGAACGTCCTCGAGGCCGGGGCCCTGGTTGATGAACATGTGAACCTCGAGGCGATGCTGCAACAGGAAATCGACGAACTGCTCGATGAAGACACCGCGTCGATCGGCATCCAGCAGTGAACCGCCAATCGAATCGACGATCGACTTCATCTGGTCGATGGCCGGCCCAATCGCCGCCTCGAGCAGCGCCTCCTTGGAGTCGTAGTGATAGAGCACGCTCGACTTCGACAGCCCGGCGATCTCGGCGATGCGCTGCAGTGAGGTGCCCGAGTATCCCGCGACCGCGAACTCGTTGAGAGCGATGTCGCGGAGGTCGTCGTGTGTTGACATGATGCCACGGTAACTGACCGATCGGTCAGAGCCTGTCCGATCGGTCAGTTTGCCAGCACACTGCCAGCACTCTGTCAGCGAACCCCGCGTCAGCTAGAACCGCGCTAGCTAGAACGGTGTCGGCTAGCTCTGCAAAAACGCGAGCGCGAGACTGGCCGGAATGATGGTCACGGGAACGATGATCAGGCCCAGTCCGATGTACTTGCGCCACGAAATATCCACGGCGAGGCCACGCAGTCTTTCGTGCCACAGCAGCGTCGCGAGCGAAGCCCATGGGGTAATCAGGGGTCCCGCGTTCACGCCGATCAGTAGCGAGGCAAGCCGCACGGGACTGACCGCGGTGGGTTCGAGCGCGAGATAGGCAGGCAGGTTGTTGACCACGTTCGCGCTGAGCGCCCCCACACCACTGACCCGCAGCAGGGCGAGCGGAGACTCACCCGCTCCTGCGAGCGCAGACAGCGCAGCGGTGGCCCCGAGCGAATGGGCCGCGCCGACGACGAGGAACAGGCCGGATGCGAGCAACACCAGTTGCCAGGGCAAAAGAGAGAAAGACAGGGTGCGCCTTCGCCTCACTCCGAAAAAGCCGGCGAGTACCACCGCGCCCACGACTGCGGGGATCCACACTGCGACACCCGAAACCAGTGCGGGGATGAGCAGCGCGACAACGATGCCGGATGCGACCAGCAGCACCCGGTCATCCGA
>JAUZFR010000041.1 GCA_030840335.1 Actinomycetota bacterium
TACATCCTCGGAGAGGTGACGGCCCAGGGAGACGAGATCGGTTCCGGCGGCCCCGCGACGAGCGCCGCGATGGCGCGCTGGCTTGCCGACGTCGACGTACACCGCCCCTGGCTCGACTACATCTCACGACAATTCACGGAGGGCTCCCCGCTCGGCGACCGATTCTTCGACGACATTGTCGCGTACACCGAGCAGATGTTCGCCGACGGGGTCGCCGACGGCACGATTCGTGAGTCGAGCGATCCGCACATGCGCGCGGTCGTACTTACGGCCTACGGCCTCTCCTCCCTCGTGTTCGAGAGGCAGATCGGACGCGCGATTGGTGAACCGGGCCTCAACTCCTCCACAGCCCAGCGCATCACGATTCCCGCGCTCGAACTCTTTACACACGGCGTGTACACCTCGGACGCGTTGCTTCTGGCTGCCCGAGAGGCGCTCGACAGGCTTGATAGTGACCAAACGGAAGGCACGCAGTGACGGAATCCGGGCTCGCCATCGAAACACGAGCGCTCACGAAGAAGTACGGGCGAATCACCGCACTGGATGGCATCGACCTCGCTGTCGAAGCCGGCAGTGTGTTCGGGATGATCGGCCCGAACGGCGCGGGCAAGACCACCGCGATGCGGCTGTTGCTCGACATCGTGCGGCCGACATCCGGTGCGGCGTCGGTGCTCGGCAGCGATCCGCGAACCGGCGGCCCCGCCCTGCGTCGACAGATCGGGTTTCTTCCCGGAGAGCTTCGCCTTGATGCCCGCATCACCGGCCGCGCGCTGCTCAACCACTTCGCCAGCATCAGCGGTCCGGTTGCGCCGGGCGCTATGAACGCGATCGCCGATCGACTCGGACTGGATCTCGAACGGCGCGTGCGAACACTCTCAAAGGGCAACAAACAGAAACTCGGAATCGTGCAGGCGTTCATGCACGAGCCACGCCTGCTCGTGCTCGATGAGCCCACCAGCGGACTCGACCCGATCGTTCAGCAGGAGTTTCTGGCCATGGTCAGGGAAGCGAGCGCCAGCGGCCAGACCGTATTCCTCAGCTCGCATGTACTCAGCGAGATCCAGCAGGCCGCGGATGCCGTGGCGATCCTTCGATCCGGACGCGTCGTGACGGTGAGCTCGGTCGAGAAACTGCGTCTGACGGCCACGCGACACGTGCGGGCAGGGTTTGTTGGCGTGACGGCCGCGGAGTTGCATCAGGCACTGTCGGGCATCCCCAACCTGTCCGGACTGGCCGTTGTCAACGGCGACGGTCCGACTGAGCTGACGGCCACAGTCACAGGCAACATCGATCCGTTCGTGAAAGCGATCGCGAGATTCACTGTCGCCGACCTCTCGGTCGAGGAGCCCGATCTCGAGGAATCAGTTCTGAAGTTGTACGGCGTCGATACCGACGAGGCATCCGATGAGAAGTAACCTCCTGCCTCTTTTCCGCAGGTCGCTCGGCGACTCCTGGCGATCGCTCATCGGATGGAGCGCCGGGGTCGCGGGCGCACTGTTCCTGTACCTTCCGCTGTTCCCGTCACTCGGCGGGTCCGAGTCGCAAATGGCGAAGCTGATCAGCACTCTTCCGCCGCAGCTCGTGCGAACCCTCAACTACGGCAATATCACCACCGGCGCTGGCTACACCGAATCGACGTTCTACGGCCTGATCGGCTTTCTGCTGATCACCATCGCCGCCGTCGCGTGGGGAACCGCGGCGATCGCCGGCGACGAAGAGAACGGATCGCTCGAGCTCACTCTCGCCCACGGCGTCAGCCGGCAGCAGCTCGTGCTCGAACGGATGCTCGCGATCGCCGTGCGGCTGGCCTGGCTCGCCCTCTTGAGCGCGCTGATCGTCCTCGCCCTGAACGCGCCATCCGAGCTCCACCTCACGGTGGCGAACGAGGCCGCGACTGCGGCCGCGTATCTCGGCCTCGGTCTGCTCGCGGCCACATTCGCACTGGCCGTTGGCGCCCTGACCGGGCGACGGATCTACGCCACTTCGGCCGGAGCGGGCATTGCCGTGCTCGGCTACGTTCTCAACGCGGTCGGCAACCAGACGCAGAGCCTGGACTGGCTCCGCGACATCTCGCCCTACGGCTGGGCATTCCACCACACGCCGCTCACCAATGGCGCGGACTGGGGCGGCCTCGGTCTGCTCTACGGCTTCAGCATCCTGTTCGTGATCGTCGCGGTGATCGCCCTGCGTCGCCGCGACATCGCGGGCTAGCGGGCGCGCACCACTCGGCTCTCGGTCCAGACGGGTTCGTCCGATTCGTAGACCTGCCCGTCGGACCCGAACACGAGGAACCGATCGAACGACTTCGCGAACCAGCGATCGTGCGTAACCGCCAGCACGGTTCCTTCGAAGCGGCCCAGCGCGTCCTCGAGGGCTTCGGCCGAGACCAGGTCGAGGTTGTCGGTCGGCTCATCGAGCAGAAGCAGCGTCGCCCCACTGAGCTCGAGCAACAGAATCTGCAGACGAGCCTGCTGGCCGCCGCTTAGCGACTCGAAGGTCTGCTCCGCGCCATCCACCAGTCCGTAGCGGTCGAGTGCCCGGCTGGCGGCCTCCCGCGCCAGGCCGCTGCGATTGTCGTCGCCGCGGTGAAGGATGTCGAGCAGCGTGCGTCCAATCAGGGATGGATGCTCGTGCGCCTGCGCAAACCAGCCCGGCACGACCCGCGCGCCCAGCTTCGCGACGCCGGTGTGGGGCACCGGGTCGAGCGTCGCGCCGACACTTGTAATGTGTCCGGCGCGCGGATCCGGATCCGACCCGCCCAGTGCGAGCAACCGCAGGAAATGCGATTTGCCCGACCCATTGCTGCCGAGCACCGCGACGCGCTCGCCGAACCACACCTCCAGATTGAAGGGCTTCATCAGGCCGGTGAGTTCGAGGCCCTCGCAGACGACCGCGCGGTTACCCGTGCGGGAGCCGGCAAGCCGCATCTTGAGGTCCTGGTCGAGCGGGCGTTCCTGCGGCGGCCCGATCTCCTGGAACTTGCGCAGGCGCGTCTGGGCCGCGTGGTAGCGGGAAGCGAACGTGTCGTTGGCCGTGGCCTTCACTTTGAGCGTCGCGACCAGTTGCCTGATCTTTGCGTGTTGCTCATCCCAGCGGCGACGAAGTTCGTCGAGACGATCCATGCGGTCGGTGCGCGCCTGATGGTAGGTCGCGAAGCTGCCGCCGTGGGTCCAGGTGGTGTTGCCGGCACCGCCGACCTCGAGCGTGACGATGCGATCGGCCGCGCGGGCGAGGAGCTCGCGATCGTGGCTGACGAGCAGCACCGTCTTCGGGGTCGCCCGCAGGGACTCCTCGAGCCAGCGCTTCGCGGGAACATCCAGATAGTTGTCCGGCTCGTCGAGCAGGAGAATCTGGTCAGGACCCCGCAGCAGCGCCTCAAGCACGAGACGTTTCTGCTCACCCCCGCTCAGCGAGGTGATCGCGCGGTATTTTGCGCGCTCGAACGGAACGCCCAGCGCCGCGATCGTGCACTTGTCCCACACCGTCTCCTGGTCGTAGCCACCGGCATCCGCATAGTCCGCGAGCGCGGTCGCGTAGGCCAGCTGGTTCTCGGTCGTGTCGTTTTCGATGATGCGGGTTTCGGATGCGTCGAGCGCGAGCGCGGCATCCCTCACGGCTCGCGGCGCCACGGAGATGAGCAGGTCGCGCACGGTCGACTCGTCACGCACGTGGCCGACGAACTGGTCCATCACGCCGAGGCCGCCGTCGATGCTCACCGCGCCCTCATCCGCACGCAGTTCGCCACGGATGATCCGCAGCAGCGTCGACTTTCCCGCCCCGTTCGGCCCGATCAAGGCGGACGTCGTGCCCTCCCCCACGCGGAACGAAACCTCGTCGAGGAGCGGCCTGCCATCGGCGAGTGAGAACGAGACGCCATTGACGTCGATGTAACCCACCTGATGCCTCCTCGGATATGCCACCGAAAGGGCAGCCGACCAGACTACAACCGCAGCGACGCTTTCGGGCAAGCTGGGTGCATGACCGACGCCGTTACCCCTGTGCACGCCGAGACGCTCGACATCCTTCGCCTGCGCACCAGTGAGAAGTGGGTGACGTACCCAGCGGATGTCCTGCCGCTGTTCGTTGCCGAGATGGACTATCCGCTCGCGCCCGCCATCGCCGACGCGATCATCGCGCGGGTGCGCGCATCCGATACCGGGTACGTGGCGTCGCCTGCGCCGGTCGCGCAGGCGTTTTCTGGTTTTGCGAAGCGGCGGTGGGGTTGGGAGGTCGCGCCCGCGGGTATCCGCACCACGACGGATGTGAGTGTCGCGATCGTCGAGACCCTTCGGCAGGTGCTGAGCCCCGGCGATCACGTCGTGATCACGCCGCCGGTGTATCCGCCGTTCTTCGACATGATTCCGGAAGCCGGTGGACGCGTCGTTGAAGTGCCGCTGGTCGATGACGGCACGGGCTGGGCGTTCGACTTCGACGAATTGGAAGCCGCATTTGCGGATGGCGCCCGCGCGCTGCTGCTGTGCAATCCCCAGAATCCGCTCGGGCTGGTGCATTCCGCGACGACGCTCGCTCGCATTGCAGACCTCGCCGCGCGTTTCGACGCGTACGTGGTCAGCGACGAGATCCATGCGCCGCTCACCCACATGGATGCCGTCTTCACGCCGTTCCTTTCTGTCTCGGATGCCGCGCGCGAGCACGGAATCGCCGTCACGTCCGCGAGCAAGGCGTTCAACCTCGCCGGGGTGAAGTGCGCACTGATGATTGCGGCGAGTCCGCGAATCACGGCCATCCTCGACAGGATGCCCGAGGAGGTGCTGTGGCGCACGAGCATCCTCGGGCTGCACGGCAGCGTCGCGGCGTTCACGTCGTCGGACGACTGGCTGGATGGCGTCATCCGGTCAATCGAGCAGAACCGGGTGCTGCTCGGCAACCTTCTCGCGACTCATCTGCCCGGCGTGCGCTACCGCGAGCCGCACTCGAGCTATCTCACCTGGCTGGACTTTCGCGAGCTCGGCTGGGGCGACGATCCGAGCATCCGGGCGCTGGATGTCGCACGAGTCGCGCTCAACCCGGGGCCGTCGTTCGGCGATCTCGGCCGCGGCTTCGCCCGGATGAACATCGCCTGCGCACCCGACGTGCTCGAGGTGGCCGTGGCGCGCCTGGCCGCCGCCCGCTGACGCCCCTCCGTCCGTCCCGTGTCCCCCGGCATAACTCAGGCAGGCTGGCGGAGGGCTACCCGTGTTCCGCGTGTTTGCGCGACGCGCCCTTCTCGCGCGCAAGAACTGCCTGAGTTATGGACATCGATCGGGGTCGCAAGTCGCGGCGCGTCGCGGCGCGAGGGAGGCTAGCGCCGGTAGTTGGGCGCCTCGACGACCATCTGCACGTCGTGGGGGTGCGATTCCTTCAGGCCGGCCGCGGTGATGCGCACGAACTTGCCCTTGTGCTTGAGCTCGTCGATGGTGCGCGCCCCGGTGTAGAACATCGACTGGCGAAGGCCGCCGAGCAACTGGTACGCAACGGATGCGAGCGGGCCGCGATACGGAACCTGCCCCTCGATCCCTTCCGCGATCAACTGCTCGTCCGAGGGAACATCCGCCTGGAAGTAGCGGTCGCGCGAGTACGACGTCTTCTTGCCGCGCGTCTGAAGCGCACCAAGCGAACCCATTCCGCGGTAGTTCTTGAACTGCTTACCGTTGACGAAGACGAGGTCGCCCGGGCTCTCGTCGCATCCGGCGAGGAGCGAGCCGAGCATCACGGTGTCGGCGCCGGCGACGAGCGCCTTCGCAATGTCACCCGAGTACTGGAGTCCGCCATCCGCGATCACCGGGACGCCGGTCTCTCGCGCAGCGAGCGACGCCTCGTAGACGGCGGTCACCTGCGGCACGCCAACGCCGGCGACGACGCGGGTCGTGCAGATCGAGCCTGGTCCTACGCCGACTTTGATCGCGTCGGCACCGGCGTCGATCAGTGACTGGGCTCCCGAGCGAGTAGCGACGTTTCCGCCGACGATATCGATGTGCGCGAAGCCCGGGTCGGACTTCAGGCGACGGATGATGTCCAGTACGCCGGCCGAATCGCCGTTCGCCGTGTCCACGACAATGAGGTCAATTCCGGCCTCGTTCAACGCGACTGCGCGATCCCACGCGTCACCGAAGAATCCGATGGCGGCGCCGACGCGCAGGCGGCCCTCGGCATCCTTCGTGGCGTTCGGGTATTTCTCGCTCTTGTCGAAGTCCTTGACGGTAATGAGTCCACGAAGGCGACCCTCCGCGTCGATCAGCGGCAGCTTCTCGATCTTGTGCTGGGCGAAGATCGCGACCGCGGAATCCGGGTCGATTCCCTCGCGGGCGGTGATGAGCGGCGCCTTGGTCATGACGTCACGCACATAAGTGGTGGATGTCTCGAACGGCGACACGAATCGCATGTCGCGGTTAGTGATGATTCCGACGAGCTTGCCATCGCCTTCGACGACCGGCAAACCGGATACGCGGAACTCGCGACAGAGCGCATCCACCTCCGCGACCGTGGCGTCGGGGGTGGTGGTGACGGGGTTCGTGATCATGCCCGACTCGGAGCGCTTCACCTTGTCGACATGAGCCGCCTGGTCGGCGATCGACAGGTTACGGTGCAGGATGCCGATGCCCCCGTTGCGCGCCATGGCAATCGCCATGCGGGACTCGGTGACCGTATCCATCGCGGCGGACAACAGCGGCGATGCGACCGTGATGCGACGCGACAGGCGGGACGACGTGTCGGCCTCACTCGGGATGACGTCGGTGTGCCCGGGAAGCAGCATGACGTCGTCGTAGGTGAGTCCGATGAAGCCGAAGGGGTCGGGCTGGTCCATGATTCTCCTGGTTAACGCGGAAGGGAATCCGAAACGTCGCTGTGCCGGTGTACAAATGTTAACCGCAAACCGGCTCGGACATTCCAGCTCGCACGAGCGAGAGTTCAGGCAACTACGGCGTCAGGCCGACGCGACGGTCTCGAGGACAGAAACATATCGACCGTCAGAACGGTCAGCGCAATCCAGACCAGGATGAATCCGGCCCAGCGCACCGGCGGCATGGCCTCGTGTTCGACCAGGATGCCGAACAGAAACTGAAGCAGCGGCGTCAGGTACTGCGTGAGCCCGATGTAGGTGAGGGGGAGGCGCCGCGCGGCTCCCGCGAACAGCAGCAGCGGCACTGCCGTGACAACCCCGACGAGCAGCATCGCGACCGTTTGCCCTGCGCTGGCGCCGATCGCGAGACCGGTCGTGAGTCCGAAACCGATGAGTTGGGCGATCGCGAGCGGTGCAAGCCAGATCGTTTCGATGGTCAGGCCGCTCACAGCATCCACGGTGCCGCCAATGCGCTTTTTGATGAGTCCGTACAGGCCGAAGGAGAACGCGAGCGCCAGCGCGATCCACGGCAAGGATCCGTAGTTGATGGCGAGCACGATGACCGCGATCGCGCTGATCCCGATCGACGCCCACTGCGCCGGACGCAGCCGCTCACGCAACACGAACACCCCGAGCAACACGGTGACGATCGGGTTCGTGAAGTACCCAAGGGCGGCCTCGACCACCTGGTTGTTGAGCACGGCGAACACGTAGACGAGCCAGTTGATCAGGATCAACACGCCAGCGGCCGCGAGGGTAAAGACCACCCTTTTGGTTCGCAGGAGGATGAACAGGCGACGCCACTTGCGCGTCACAGTCAGCAGGATGGCGCAAAACACGAGCGACAGCAGCACTCGCCACGAGACGATCTCGAGCGCGCTCGCGGGGGCGAGCAGCAGGAAGTACGCGGGCAGAAAACCCCAGATGAAATAGGCGATGACCGCGAGAAGGATGCCTCGGCCGACACCGTGCGGCTTCTGTTCGAGGGGCTGAGACACGACAGACAGCCTATTGCCGTCCCCGGACGTCAAAGTGCCCCGCGGCAGAACCACGGGGCACTCTGGCTGAAACGAGTGGTACTAGCGAACGACGATCGCGAGAACGTCGCGAGCCGACAGCACGAGCAGGTCTTCGCCGCCGTACTTGACCTCGGTTCCGCCGTACTTGGAGTAGATGACCTTGTCACCGACAGCAATGTCGAGCGGGACGCGGTTGCCGTTGTCGTCGATGCGACCCGGTCCTACGGCAACGACCTCGCCCTCCTGGGGCTTTTCCTTCGCTGTGTCCGGAATGACGAGCCCGGAAGCGGTGGTCTGCTCCGCCTCAACCTGGCGGATGACGATGCGATCCTCGAGCGGCTTAATGGAGACCGACACGGTTGACCTCTTCTTTCCTAAAATCTGCGTTGGCACACTCCCTATGAGAGTGCCAACACAACTATAGAGGGTGGCTGGCACTCGTTCAATCCGAGTGCCAATTGTGTCGCTACCAGAGCCAGCCTCCTCCGATGAATACCGAGAGCAGGCTGACGCCGCCGAGCACGAGCCCGACGATCGCCAATGGCTTGCCGTTTCCTCGTCTGGCGGCGTCGTTGTTGAGTCCCACGATTCCGAACACCACCGCGAGAAGGTCTGGGATCCCGCCAATGAGCCAACCGACGAACGGGATCGCGAATAGGACGAATCCCGCGATGCCGAGAATCAGGGATGCCGTCGCGAAACCGTTGCTCGCGGTCGCGGTGGCCACGACGGGAGTCTGGAAGTTCTCGGTCCAGCGGTAGCCGTCCCACCACCGCATCCGGCCCGACGCGGGATCCGAGTACCAGCCCGCCGGCGTCGTGGGGGCGGGTACGGGCGCGGGCTGCGGGTCGGTCATGGCGATGAGACTACTGGATCGCTCGCGCCGACCGTTTCGAAAATGAAGGAGATCGTCATCGAAAGCGGTCCATAGTCGGCCGCAGGGCCTCCGCATGCGCTCAGGTCCTTCATTTTCGGAAGGTGCGCGAGGATGGGGGGATGGAGACATCCGAGCTGGTCGAACTGCTCTCACCCGAAGGGCTCCGGTTGCTCGACTCGCTTCCCCGCTATGAAACGACGGATGACGTGGTGCGGTCGGTCGCGGAGCTGCGCAAGGCCGGTCACTCGCCCGGTCTCGTCGCGGCGGTGCTCAGCCAGTCGAAGCTGCGCGCGAAGGCGGCCTCCAAATTCGGACCATTCGCCGAGCGCATGCTCTTCACAGAGGCAGGACTCGAGCAGGCGACAAGACTGCAAGTGGCCGCGCGCCACGCCGGGCGGTACCAGGCCGCCGGCCTCACCTGGATCGCCGACCTCGGCTGCGGTATCGGCGCGGACGCCCTCGCGATTGCCGCCCTCGACATCGAGGTCACTGCCGTCGACCGCGACGAGGTGACGGCCGCCGTCGCATCCTTCAATCTGGCGCCGTGGGCGAATGCCCGGGTCGAGCAGGCCGACGTCACGGAGTTCGACCTGACCGGCTTCGATGGAATCTACCTCGATCCGGCGCGGCGCAGTGCCTCCCGTCGTCTCACCAACCCCGCCGACTGGTCGCCCTCGCTCGATTTCGCGTTCGGACTCGCCGACCGACTTCCGACAGGTGTCAAGCTCGGTCCGGGCATCGACCGTGCGCTGATCCCCGCCGAGGCCGAAGCCCAGTGGGTGACGGTCGGACACGACGTGGTCGAGGTTGGCGTGTGGTTTGGGCTGCTCGCGCGGCCGGGCATTCGACGGGCAGCACTCGTCATCGGCGACAACGGCGCGGCCGAACTCACTGCGAGCGACGACAGCGAAGACGCCGAAGTCGGCAGCCTCGGGGAATTCCTCTATGAGCCCGACGGCTCAGTCATCCGGGCACGCCTCATCGGCGATCTCGTGCGCACGCTGGGCGGTCGCATGATCGATCCGACGATCGCGTACTTCACCTCGGACGTGGCATCCGACACCCCCTTCGCGACCCGGTTCCGCGTCGTTTCCACGTTCCCCTACGACGAGCGGCAGCTGAAGAAGGAACTCGCGGCTCGCAAGATCGGCACGCTGGAAATCAAGAAGCGCGGCATGGATGTCGACCCCGCGGCCCTGCGTAAGAAGCTCGCGTTGAAGGGCCCGGAGACCGCGACGCTCATCCTCACGCGGGTCGGCGGCAAGCGGGTCGCGCTGCTCGCCTCCCGTGACTGAGTTCGGCTACGAGTTGCTGCCGCCGAATCCCGGGTCTACGAAGTCGCCGTAGTTGGCGGAGCTCGAGACAATGAACGCGAAGAAAATGATGATCCCGATTATCCACAGCACCGAAATCGCGATACCAACGCTGCCGGTAATGATGCCAGTGAGCCACATGCCCTTGGCCTGCGGCTGGCGCTTTCGCGCGATGAGGCCCGTGATCAAGGCGGCGATCGCCGGGAAGAGACCAAAACCGTAGAAAAACGACCCGACCACCCCGACGATTCCCAGTACGAGTGATGCAACGCTGAGCCCGGTCGGGGCGGGTGCCTGGTATTGCCCGGGGTATCCGTATTGCGGCTGACCGTAACCCGGCTGATAGCCGGTCGGCGCGTAACCGGGCGGGACCTGTCCGTACGGGCTGTAACCGGGTGGTGCGGTTGCGGGCGGTGGTGGAGGCGCAACGGGTGCCGCGGGCGGCGCATACGGATCTACCCGCGGCGCGTTTTCCGGGACGTAGGGGGCGGGAGGCACGTCAGGCAGCGGCTCAACCGGCGGAATATCGTTCTGGTCAGTCATCGCGTTGCTCCCCGGAGCGAAGTGGTGTGTGGGTGATGGAGTCCACGCTAGAGCATGGGAGAGAAGCGAGTCACTCCCCTTGTGGAGGGTGGTTAACGGGCTGTGGACCCGGGCTCGATGGCCCGAGTCCACAGATCGCTTAATGCTTAGTTGGTGTTGACGCCGTTGAGAAGCGCGGCGTTGGCGATGATCCCGATCACGAGGAAGGCGATGACGATGATGCCGATAACGATGGCAACGAAGCCGAGGATGATGCCGATAAGCGACATCCACTTCGGAGCTGCCGGCTCCTTCTTGCGTCCGATGAAGCCGAGGATGATCGCAGCCAGCGAAGCCAGGAAACCGAGGAACGGGACCCAACTGAACACCAAGCCAGCGATACCGAGAATAAACGAGGTCAGGCTGAGTGCCTGCTTCGGACCAGCAGCAGGAGCGGGCGCGTACGCCGGAGCAGCCGGAGCGGCTGGGGGCGGGGTGGGCTCTGGAGCGATTGGGTCGGTCATGAGAGGGAACTCCTTAGTGTTTGCTGATAAGCCTTCGCGGTGCC
>JAUZFR010000058.1 GCA_030840335.1 Actinomycetota bacterium
AAATCTGCGCCACTGTGCCGAACGTGAATCGATGTTCTCCGCCGCCGACCTCCTGTCCCCGCTCGATGAGCACGACACCGAATTCCGACGGCTCGTCCTGCAGGATGCGCGACAACATGACCAGATAGCGATCCTCGAACACGCTGAGCACGACAGGCATATAGGGGAACAAAACGGAGCCGAGAGGAAACATCGGCAGGGTGGAGTCCATCACTTAGAGGCTAGTTCGACAGGTCGGGAATCGCACTCGCTATTTGGCCGAAAAGACCCCTCGTTCGGGGGGACATTTTTACCGTAGGATCATGAGCGATGGAAGCCCCGAACCATTACGAATTGCTGTGCGTTGCCCCCGGAGCCACAGCTGAAGATATCCGAATCGCCTACCGTCGTCTCATCCGCATTTACCACCCGGATGTCGCGAACGCAGCCGGTGCGGCGATGACGTTGCGCCTGAACGACGCGCAACGTGAGCTACTCGATCCGTCCCTGCGTGCCCAGTACGACCGGGTGCTGCAGGCACAATCGAGGCACGCGCAGCAGACGCGCCCGTCGCGGATGCCCGACGCCAACTATCGCGCTCCACGCCAGAACACGGACTGGCAGCCGCCTCCCCCGCAGGCGGCGCCCGCCGCGAGCAGCGTCCCATGGAATCCGGCTCGCTACGGGGCGTGGATGACGGTGATGATTGCCGCCATGACCACTGTTCTCATCGCGACCGGTGTCGTCTTCGCCATCTGCTACTCGGGCCCACTTACCATCTTCACTCCGCGACTTCTTCCGCCCATCGTGATCGCCATCGCGTGGCTCGTGGGCGGACTGAACAAGCCACCCAAGCTGCTGATCGCCCTGATGGTCATCGGCGCCTCACTCTGGCCCCTCGCAGCCACGGGAGTGGAGCCGTTCAACCTGCTCAATGAGCTTCCTGCTGCGGTGCTGCCCTGCCTCACGATCACCGCAGTCGCGATCGTGGTGTTCCGCATCGCGGCACCGCGCGCCAGCACCCAGTCGCGGGTGCGGCGGGCGCGGCGGCACTCACCGGCGTTCGCTCGCTAGTTGCCGTGGGCAGCGTAGCCTGTGGGTCGTGAACCCAACCTTGCTCCGCCGTTTTGTCGCCGCTGGCGAGCACTTGCACTTTGCCCACGCGGCGAAGAGCCTGGGCGTCCCTCGCACCGAACTGGTCGCATCCATTCGACAGCTTGAGGCGCTTCTCGGCTACGACCTGTTCGACGAAACTGCCGAAACCACCGTGCTCACCGTCGCCGGAATGGATTATCTCGAAGACGCCAAACGGCAGCTGGCCAAGTCGGCCGCCGCCGCGAGAGCATCGGTCGCGGCGCCCGGAGGCAAGGCAAAGGCCTCAAAAGGCAAGGGGCGGGCGCCCGCCGTCAAGGGCGAGCGCCGCCCCGGAAAGCGTCGCCAGTCGCGCTAGGTGATTAGGACTCGCGCGTCTTCGGCGAGCTGTCCGCGGTGCGGGCCGGATCGCGCTCGATCGCATCACCGAGTACGTCGTCGATGCGAGCCATCAACTCGGCCGGAATCTTGATCCCGGTCGCCTTGACATTCTCGAAGACCTGCTCGGGACGCGAGGCGCCGATGATCGCCGACGCGACGTTGTCGTTTTGCAACACCCACGCCACCGCGAGCTGCGCGAGCGAGATGTCGAGCTCGCCTGCGATGGGCTTGAGATTCTGCACGCGGGTCAGTACGTCGTCGCTGAGCCAGCGCCTGATCATGTTCGCGCCACCCTTGTCGTCCGTCGCGCGGGTTCCCTCGGGCGGCTGCTGTCCCGGAAGGTACTTTCCGGTGAGCGCGCCCTGGGCGATGGGCGACCAGACGATCTGGGAGATCCCGAGCTCCTTCGAGGTCGGAACTACTTCACCCTCGATCACGCGCCACAAGGCGTTGTACTGGGGCTGGTTCGAGATGAGCTGAACACCGACCTGCTTTGCAATGGCCGCGCCGTCGCGAAGCTGTGACGCCGTCCACTCGCTGACACCGATGTACAGCGCCTTTCCGTGACGCACGATATCGGCAAAGGCCTGCATCGTCTCTTCAAGGGGAGTCTCGTGGTCATAACGGTGGGCCTGGTACAGGTCGACATAGTCGGTCTGGAGGCGCTGAAGCGATCCATCAATCGATTCGAGGATGTGCTTGCGCGAAAGGCCGGTGTCGTTCGGGCCCTTGGGGCCGGTGGGTCCGAAGACCTTCGTGAAGATCTCGACGGACTGGCGTCGCTCGCCCTTCAGCGCCTGGCCGAGGACTGTCTCGGCTGCGGTGTTCGCGTAGACGTCCGCGGTGTCGAAAGTGGTGATTCCCGCTTCGATTGCCGCCTTCACGCAGGCGGTCGCGGTGTCGTTCTCGACTTGTGACCCGTGGGTCAGCCAGTTGCCGTATGTGATCTCCGAGACTTTGAGGCCGGAGTTTCCGAGGTATCTGAATTCCATGATTCGACCCTACTAGTGCGCCCCGGACTGAACCTCCGAAAGATAGTCGTCCATGACGTCGAACGCGCTCTGCCAGCCTTCGTAGATTCCCGCCCCGAGCAGATCCTCACTCAAGCCCTCCAGGTGGAATGTCATTTCGGTCTTATCGCCCTGCGACGCGAGCGTCACCGTAATAACCGGGGCGCCATTCATCGACTCGTCGGGGTTACCCCAGGTGAACTTGAGCCGCTCGGGCTCAATGACTTCGAGGTAGGTGCCACCGGTCGGGTACTCGGACCCGTCGGCATCATTGACCATCGTGTACCGGTACTCACCGCCTTCACGAGTGTCGAACTCGATCGTGTCTCGAGGCGTCGTGACTCCCCGTGGATGCAACCAGTGGACGACTTCATCCGGGTCGGTCCACGCACGCCAGACAACGTCGACCGGGGCGTCGAAGACGCGCGTGATCGTGAATTCCTTCTTGGTTTCAGTCATTGTCTGTGCCCTTCTTCTCCGCAGATTTCAGTTCAGTAAGTCGCTCATCGAGCAGCTCGAAGCGTTCGTTCCACTCGGCGCGATGATGGTTGATCCACGCCGCAACCTCGTCCAGTGATTCGGTTCGAATGGAGCACGTGCGCCACTGCGCTGTGGTCGTACGTTCGATCAGCCCTGCCGATTCCAGAACTTTGAGATGTTGCGAGATGGCCGGCTTGCTAATCGTGAACGGTGCCGAGAGCTCACCCACGGTCGTGGCTCCCGTCGAGAGACGGGACAGGATGCCGCGTCGCGTCGGATCGGCAAGCGCACCAAACACGGCGCTGAGCTCGTCAACCGTAGCAGCCATTTAAGTAACTCCTTAATTAATGAATTACTTAAACGTAGCGACGTCGCGCTCCCGGGTCAAGCCTCGATTCGAACTAGGTCGCGCTTGGCTCACGATGCTGCAGTCCGACGAGCAAAGTCGCGACGAGCTCGCGGATGCCGACGCTAAGGGGAATCTGCATCATGCGCAGGTCGGGGTTCGCGTCGTAGGCGGCGGCGAGCCCGGGCGAGGGCTGGGACGACGCCCACACTCCCCCGATTATCAAAGTCACGCCCGCGACCATCGCGATCGACTGGG
The DNA here is from genome assembly GCA_030840335.1 of Actinomycetota bacterium. Classification (GTDB taxonomy): domain Bacteria; phylum Actinomycetota; class Actinomycetes; order Actinomycetales; family Microbacteriaceae; genus Galbitalea. The sequence continues at coordinate 3,547 of JAUZFR010000058.1, forward strand.
CCTCAGAAAATCCGCCCATCCGCGGACCGACGATGTCCGCGAGGCGGCGAGCTCCGGCGATCGCGGCTCGCTTGTACTCCGTCGCCACCTGAGCAGAAACATTGTGCTCAAGGACACCTGCGGAGCTCGCAGAAAGATCGCACAGGATCGGACGGCTGGCGGCAGTGTCGGCGATCGCTCGGGCGATGGTCTCAACATCGTGTGCGTGTTCCTCGACCAATCGAGCTTCGAGAGCATCCATCCAGTTGGATGTTTCGCGTTGCAGCAACTCGAGCAGCACCGCTTCGCGCGACTCGAAATAGCGCAGCACGTTCGACTTGGCGAGTCCAACCTGGCGGGCGAGTTCGTTCAGCGTGAGTTGGTTGACGCGGCTCGTCTCGAGCATCGTTGCTGCGGTCGCAAGGATTGCCTCTTTGCGCTCGGCCCGCTGCTCATCGCTGCGAGCCCGCGAGAAAGCAGTCGGTGCGCTCATCCAATTTTCCCTTCGGAACTACCTAACAGACCATCAGTCTGTTACAGTCTTTGTCAAGAGACCGCAGGTCTATTATCTCCCAGGAGGATTCATGTACACCGTTCCCGACCAGACCGGCCGGCGATTCATCGTCACCGGCGCCAACAGCGGCACGGGCAAAGAGGCGACTAAACGGCTGGCCGCGGCCGGAGCGCACGTCATCATGGCGGTTCGCACGCTGTCCAAGGGAGAGGATGCGCGCCGCGAGATCCTCGCCAGCGTTCCGAACGCGTCGCTCGAGGTGCGCCGCATCGACCTCGCGGACCTCGCGAGCGTTCGGGAGTTCGCCAAGGCCATCCTCGACGAAGGCAAGCCGGTAGACGTACTCGTCAATAACGCGGGCGTAATGGCACCGCCCAAGCGTCAGACCACCGCCGACGGCTTCGAACTGCAATTCGGCAGCAACTTCCTCGGCCCCTTCGCCCTGACAAACCTCCTGCTCCCGCGCATCCTGGAGTCGAAGGCTCCACGCGTGGTCACGATGGCGAGCGGCGTCGCCAACTGGGGTCGCATCCGGTTCGGCGACCTGCAGTGGACGAAGCGATACAGCCCCTGGGGCTCATACGCGCAGTCGAAGCTGGCTGACATGCTCGCAGCACAGGAACTGGCTGACGCCGCGCGCGAACGCAAGTGGACCCTGCTCTCGACGACCGCGCATCCCGGATACACCCGCACGAACCTTCAGTCATCCGGAGCAAATCTGGGCCGCACCGGCGCCCCGAAGGCGCCCGTTGAGCGAACCCTCATGCCCTCCCAGAATGTCGAGCAGGGTACGGAGCCGCTGCTCTTCGCCGCGACCAGCCCGGATGCCGAACAGGGCGCCTACTACGGACCCGGCGGAGCGCTCGGCCTGGTCGGCCCGACGAAGAAGACATCTCTACCTCGTAGCGCTCGTCGCGCCGGGGTACCGGAACGCCTGTCACGAGTGGCCGAAGAACTGACCGGAACCGCCCTGCCGACAACCTAGCCGGAGCGCGCCTATGCGTAGGTCTTCAGCACGTGCCATTCCCGGCTGCGCTCGTTGAAGATCACGTCGAATACCCGGCTGTCGCCACGATCATTGGTTCCTTGAAATCGCCAGCCGGACGGCACGCTGTCCACGTGGGTGATGATCGCGTCATCGATCTCCAGACGTGTCGGTGAGTCTGTCACTCGATAGTGGATTCCTTCCCAGACAAACCCAACGGGGACACCGTGCGGCCCGGTCCACATTGTCAGCACTGCATCCGTCATTGTCATCGGGCACCTCCGTCATTCGAAACTATGTTCGATTAACGGACATTACACATCCGGCCGACGACACGCCAAGAAATCCGATTTCGCGTTCGCCTCGGTGCAATTCGCTATTCAGTGTTGCTATCTAGTAGTACTCGGCGCTACTATCTAGTGGTAGTTAGTGACACTGAATAGCTGAAGGGAGGTTTCCATGGGCAAACAGCAGATGACCGAGATGCTCAAGGGCACCCTCGAGGGCCTTGTCCTCGCGATCGTGGCCGTGCAGCCGGCATACGGCTACGAGATCACGGCGCGGCTCCGCGAGCAGGGATTTTCCGACATCGTCGAGGGCACCGTGTACGCCCTGCTGATCAGAATTGAACAGCGAGGTTTCGTCGACGTGGAGAAGGTCCCGTCCGAGAAAGGGCCGCCGCGCAAGGTCTACTCGCTGAATGCACTGGGCCGCGAATACCTCGAAGAGTTTTGGAGGAGCTGGAGCTTCCTCGCAGAACGGATCGAACAGCTTCACAACATCGAACACCCACAGAAAGAGGGAAGGTAATCATGGCAGCAAAGTGGATCGAGTTCCTCACAGGATCACTCGAGCAAAAGAAGCAGTACAAGCAGGACAAGGCTCGCATCGACGCCCTCCCCGAGCCGTACGGAACAGCGGCGAAGGCCGTGCACCGTTACTTCATGTACTACGGCGGCATCACCGACGGCGACACCCTCGTCACGATGTTCGGCGACTTAGCCGACCTGTGGGAACGTGCCGCCGCGGACCAGACACCCGTGCGTGAGATCGTCGGCGACGACCCCGTCGCATTCGCGGAGAGCTTCGCGCAGGCCTACGGCGGCACGCAATGGATCGACAAGGAGCGCGCGCGCCTCAGCAAAGCGATCGAGGACGCCGAGCGGACGGAGCATAAATGATTGCGGAACCAGCCATCCAGGTGCGGGGCATCGAAAAATCGTTCAAAGACGTGCAGGTGCTGCGCGGCGTCGACTTCGACGTGAAGGCGGGGAGCATCTTCGCGCTGCTCGGCTCGAACGGGGCGGGCAAGACCACGCTCGTGCGGATCCTGTCGACGCTGCTGAAGGCAGACGCGGGTACCGCCACCGTCCACCACTTCGACGTCGCTGCAAAGCCCGGCGACGTACGCGAATCGATCAGCCTGACAGGCCAGTTCGCCGCGGTCGATGAAGTGCTCAGCGGCCGGGAGAACCTTGTGCTGATCGCCAAGCTGCGTCACCTGAAGGACCCGGGTGCGATCGCCGACGACCTGCTCGCCCGCTTTTCCCTCACCGAAGCAGGGAGCCGCAAGGCGGCGACGTATTCGGGCGGCATGCGCCGACGACTCGACATCGCGATGAGCCTGATCGGCAACCCGCCGATCATCTTCCTCGACGAGCCGACGACGGGGCTCGACCCCCAGGCGCGCATCGAGGTATGGCAGACCATCAAGAAACTTGCCGACAGCGGCACGACGGTGCTCCTCACCACCCAGTACCTCGAAGAGGCCGAGCAGCTCGCCGACCGGATCGCGATCCTGCATAAGGGCACGATCATCCAAAACGGAACCCTCACCGAACTCAAGCAGCTCCTCCCGCCCGCCAAAGTCGAATACGTCGAGAAGCAGCCCTCGCTCGAGGACGTCTTCCTCGCCCTCGTCGGTGACACCGGCGAGACCGACACCACCGCCAACGACGACCGCCCCGACGGAACGGTCGCGCCACGAAAGGAATCGCGATGACGAACCATGCACTCGGCGACACAGGCGTCCTGACCGGCCGCTCGTTGCGCCACATCCTCCGCAGTCCCGACACGATCATCACCACCGCGGTCACCCCGATCGCGCTGATGCTGTTGTTCGTGTACGTGCTCGGCGGCGCGATCAACACCGGATCCGACGAGTCGTACATCAACTACATGCTCCCCGGCATCCTGCTCATCACGATCGCGTCTGGCATTGCGTACACGGCATACCGACTGTTCCTCGACCTGCAGGGGGGCATCTTCGAACGCTTCCAGTCCATGCCGATCGCTCGATCGAGCGTGCTCTGGGCGCATGTGCTCACGTCCCTGACCGCGAACCTGGTCTCGGTCGTGATTGTCATCGGCGTCGCACTGATCATGGGGTTCCGCACCGGAGCGTCAGTGGGAGCATGGCTCGCAGTCGGCGGGATCCTGATCCTGTTCACCCTCGCTCTGACGTGGCTCGCAGTGATCGCCGGCCTCTCGGCCAAGACCGTCGACGGCGCGAGCGCGTTCAGCTACCCGCTGATCTTCCTGCCTTTCATCAGTTCGGCATTCGTACCAACCACGTCGATGCCGGGCCCGGTCGCGTGGTTCGCCGAGAACCAGCCAGTGACGTCCATCGTGAACACCATCCGCGCGCTGTTCGCTCAGCAACCTGTCGGCAGTAATATTTGGATCGCCCTCGCCTGGCTCGTCGGGATCCTCGTCGTCGCGTACGCGTTCGCGATCGTCGCCTACCGTCGCAAGATCAGCTGAGGTCGTGCGCTGAGCACGACTATCTACGGCTTGTCCTTGCCGTGACCATGTCCCGGCTTGCCGGGCTTTGGCGCCTTTGTTGGACCGGGTGGAGTCACGACCGTCGGCGTCGGTGTCGGACTCGGCGTCACGGTCGTACCGGTCCCCTGGGCCAGTTTCGCCAAATCGGCCTTGACGCGATCGATCAGCGCCTGGATCTGCAGCGCACGCGTCGGATCGACGTGATTGGCGTCTTCGGCGGCGTTCAGGTCGCTCTGAAGAGCGGCCAGCTTCGAGGCCGCCGAAGAATAGTCACCGGATGCGGCAGCAGCAGCGACGCTCTTCACTCCCGACTGCAGTTGAGCCGCGACCGAAGAGCTGAGTGCTGGGGTACCGATCGCGCAGCCCGCGAGCACGATGAGGGCCACGACAGCGGTAACCGCCGTTGAGACTATTCGGCGCATCATGGCATCACGCTTTTCATGAGATCTTTCAAGTCGATCCCGAGTTGGCCGGGGACCGCGGGCAGGGTCGGCGCGGCCGCGATGTTGAGCGATGTGACGATCGACACAATCGCGACGATGATCACGACAACAGCGACGAGCGCGATCACCGCCCAGGCGCGATTCGAACGCACGCCAGCCTTGCGCGCGGGCGGCCGCGCACCCGCAATGATCGCCGGCTCGAATCGTTCGGTCACCGAGGTTGCCTCAGAGCGTTCGGCGACCGGCCCGGGGAGGAGCAGCGTTGGGGCGTCGACGGTGTCCATGCGGAGGGTCGGCGCGCTCGAGCTGTGACTCGTGGGAGAGTCGGCCGCCTGCAGGGAGCGCGCCGCAATGGCGACTTCGAGCGCGGTAGGGCGCGCATCCTCATCGCGCAGCGTCATGGCAGCGAGCAGGGACTTCCACTCGTCTCCCAGCGATGCCGGGATCTCGGGATCACGGGAGAGCCGAGCACTCAGGGTCTCGACCATCGTCCCCGAAAACGCGCGAGCGCGCGTGTGGGCCTCCAGCAGCACCAGCCCGAGAGAGTAGATGTCGGATGACGAGCCGACTGCTCCACCCTGCGCTTGCTCGGGGCTGAGGTATGCGGCCGTTCCGATGACAGTGCCGGTGGAGGTGATGCGGGTCGAATCGATGAGGTGCGCGATGCCGAAGTCGGCAAGCTTCGCGCTGAACTCCTGGCCGGGAAGAGCCGAGGGCCCGAGCAGAACGTTGGCGGGCTTGACGTCCCGATGAACCACCCCACTCTCGTGAACGGTGTGCAGAGCGTCGGCGAGGTCAACCGCCATTACCGCGATATCGGCGGGGGCGATCGGGCCGGCCGCGATTCGAGAGCCGAGATCCGGGCCGTCCACCAGCTCCATGACAAGGAATGTACGGTCGGTGCCGTCGCTGAGATCGACGCTTGCATCGAACAGTGTCACGAGCGCGTGATGGCTCAGGGAGGCGAGGAGCTCGATTTCGGCGCGCTCGCGGCGCACCGATTCCAGGTTCGATGGGCGGGCATCCAGAATCTTGATTGCCACAGTTCGCCCGAGCGACTCGTCACGCGCACGGTATACGGATGACATCCCGCCGCGGCCGAGAAGAACGTCCACTCGGTATCTTCCGCCGATTAGTGCGCCGGCGACGATCGGCTGACCCTCGGTCATTGGAACTCCCTAGCTATCGCTCCAAGCCTATAGACCGATGAGTGACGCGCCGGGCGTCGAGTCGATAGGGCCTCGACATCACGGGTCAGGTCGTGGCGCGTCGCAGTGCGGTCGCCCGGAACGAGATCCAGGCTGTCATTCCGAAGATGACGAAGGCGAGCGGGACATGCACTCCGATCCATCCGTCGGCGTGAGCATCCGTGATCAGGTGGCCGATCGCCGTCTGCGCGAGAACAAGCACGAAGAGCACGACCGCAATCGAGGCAAGCGCCGGGGCGAATTTGCGCAGGGTCATGAGCGCGAAGATCGCCGTGACGAGGGCAAGCGCCAGCGTCACGTCGGAAATGATGTTGTGGATGCCGATCCACACCTCCCGGTGATCCTGCGAGACGAACTCGCCTGCGGTCACCGCCTGAAGGAAGATCGCCAGCGACGTCAAGCCGGTGAGCGCTGAGAACCACTTCCACTGTGAAGCGGGCGGAGTGGGCGTTGCGGTCTGTGCAGTCTGTGCGGTCATCGCGTGTCCTCAAAATCAGCTGGAATCGTGGGGTGCTTCACGCCTATTCTCGCGCGCCTCTCCTGCGAGACGGTAGCAATGCTCGACTCAGCCTGTGCTGACCACCCGCGCGCCCGACGGTTGGCCCACGTGCCGCGTAGCAATTTGGGCGGCGACATACGCGGCGTCCCGTCCGACGCCGCCAATCAGTCCGGAGGTCAGCGCGTACTGGAACGGCATGCCTACGAAATAGAGGCCGGGACTGGTTGATACGACGCCGCGGTCGGTCGCGGGCCAGCCTGCTTTCGTCGTGGGGAGGTTTGCGATCCAGTCGAACGCGGGTCGGTATCCGGTGGCCCAGATCACGGATGAGACGGCCGGGGCGCCACCATCCTCGAGGATGGGCTGACCGTTCACGACGCTCGTCAGCCTTGGATGCATCGCCACGCCGGCCCTCTGCAAGTCTTCAATACCAACGCCCAGCAGCGGCGCGCCACGGTCATGAAACTTCGACGCGACCTTGCGCCCGATCGGTGTCTTGATAGTGAGAACCGAGCTGATGAATCTCCAGTACGGCCCTCCCGCGAACCTCAGCACCTTGTCGGGGATGTGGGCGGTCGGCCGCCCGGCAATCGACACTGGATGCGTCTGCGACAGCTCAAGGGCGAGCGCTACACCCGACGTTCCGGCGCCCACAACGAGCACCGGCCCAGGAGGTATGTCCTTCGGGCCGCGATAGTTCGCGCTGTGGAGCTGAAAGATCGCGGCACTCAGATCTGTCGCGATCGGAGGCACCCACGGGGTTCCGTTTGGGCCGGCAGCAACGATGACGCAACCGGCACGAAGCGTTCCCCCGGCTGTCTCCAGATCGAAGCCGCCGACGCTGGGCTCAATCCGGGTGACCCGGGTGTTCAGCCGAATGGGCAGATGATTGCGTTCGGCGTAGTCGTCAAGGTAGTCCGCGACATCCTCTTTGCCGGGAAACGACTTCGCGGGCGCGGGAAATGGCAGCCCGGGAAGGCCATCGTGCAGAGCGGGAGTGAAGAGCCGCAGCGAGTCCCAGCGCGACCGCCAAACGTCGCCGACTCTTGCGCCGCCTTCGAGTACCAGGTGTTCGATCCCGAGTCGTTTGAGATGGTAGCTGGTTGCGAGCCCGGCCTGTCCTGCGCCGATGACCACGACCTGTGCCTGTACTTCGTCGCTGGCCTTCAAGGCGGCCCTCCTCGTTTCATTAGAACTTGACTCCAACGAGTGGAACGCTACTCTATTTTCATGCCCAACGGTAAGAAAATCGCGACGAACCGTCGACAAGTTCAGGCAGCTGACACGCGACGGCTAATTGTCGAGTCAGCAAGTCGCCTTTTCCTCGCCCGCGGCTTCGTCGGTACCACGATTGAGGCGATCGCAGCCGACAGCGAAGTGGCCGTACAGACCGTGTACAACTCGGTTGGCAATAAGGCGGCACTCCTGTCCGCCACACTCGACAGGGCCGCGTCCGATCCGTCTGGCGCGGAGGCCCTCGAATTCATGCGCGATCAAACGAACAATGCCCCGGATCTCCCGTCGCTGGTAGAGGTACTCGCCAACTGGTTCACTGACGTGAATCGACGAACCGCCGACGTGTTCACGGTCATTTCACAAGCTGCAGCGGTGGATGCTGACGTCGCGAAGCTGGCGACAGAACGCGATCTCCAACGACTTCGGAGATATTTGGCGGCCGCAGCCGGAGCGCGCGAGCGCGGGGGTCTTGTCTCCGGCATGACAGATGCTGAGGCGGCCGCGGCAATTTGGTCGACGGCGCATCCGCAGGTGCACCGGATGCTCGTGACTGAGCTCAGCTGGACGGATGAGCAGTACCGCAACTGGGTGCGCGGCTCGCTCACCGCCGTGCTGCGCTAATTCGACATACGATGACGAAATGGTGACTTCGCGGGATGTTCGGCTTCGGGACGAGCGCACGGTGCGTGTCCACGACAGCGCCGACGGCGATGACTCGTTCACCATCGTGTGGCATCACGGCTCACCGCAGACCGGCGCACTTCTCGAACCGCTGCGGCTGGCTGCGGCCGAGCGGGACATCCGGATTATTTCCTACGGTCGACCCAGCTACGGCGGGTCTTCAGCGCTCGCCGGCCGCAACGTGGCGTCGGCCGCGTCGGATGTCGCGCAGATCGCGGACGCCCTCGGCGTAGCCCGGTTTGCCGTGATGGGGGCATCGGGTGGTGGCCCTCACGCCCTCGCCTGCGCAGCGCTGCTGCCGACGCGGGTGACGGGTGTGGCGTGCCTTGCCAGCCTGGCGCCATTCGAGGCGGACGGCATCGACTGGTTCGGAGGGATGTTTGCGGACGGGGTCTCCCTGCACGCGGCCGTCCAGAGTAGAGCCGCGCGCGAACTCTACGAGGAAACCGCGGAGTTCGATTCAGAGACCTTCACCTCGGCCGACTTCGCACTCCTCGCGGGCAGCTGGGCGTCGCTCGGCGCGGACGCGGGAGCGGCCTCATCCGACGGGTCCGACGGGCTGGTCGCGGACGACCTCGCGTTCGTCGCGCCATGGGGATTCGACGTTGCGGAGATCGCCGCTCCCGTACTGCTCGTTCAAGGCGGTGAGGATCGGATCGTGCCTCCTTCGCATGCCGACTGGCTGTTGAATCACCTCGAACGAGCGGAACTGTGGCTTCGACCCAAAGACAGCCACGTCTCGATTCTGGATTCCTGCCCCCTCGCCATGGACTGGCTTCGAGCGCACGCCTGACAG
>JAUZFR010000115.1 GCA_030840335.1 Actinomycetota bacterium
GTCTTTCAGGTAGTCCATCTCATAGAGGTGGTCGCGCCAGCGGCGGTCGATCACCGAGAGAACAACGCGACGCTCGAGCTCGCGCATGGCCGGCTCGCCCAGCTGTTCGGTGCGCTTCACGTAGGCGAGCTTCGCGTCGGACAGCACCTCCTGCTTGAGGAACTCGTCCGTCACACGTCCACGGCTTCCCGCCTCGGACAAGACCTCGTCGATCGTGATCGAGATCGGGTACAGCGTGCGCAGCTCGGTCCAGAGGGCGTCGAAGTCCCAATCGTCGCTGTGGCCCTCGCTCGTGTGCGAGTCGAGAACCTCGGTGACGACATCTTCGAGGAACCGCGTGATGCGATCCTGCAGGTCGTCGCCCTCGAGGATGTGTCGACGGTCGCTGTAGATCGCCTCACGTTGACGATTCAGGACATCGTCGTACTTCAGCACGTTCTTGCGGATCTCGGCGTTGCGGCCTTCGACCTGCGACTGCGCGCTGCGGATGGCGCGGCTGACGACCTTCGACTCGATCGCGATGTCATCCGGAACGCCACTTCGACCCATCAGGGCCTCCGCCGCGCCACTGTTGAACAGGCGCATCAGGTCATCCTGCAGCGAGAGGTAGAACCGGCTTTCCCCCGGGTCACCCTGACGGCCGGAACGACCGCGCAGCTGGTTGTCGATGCGACGCGATTCGTGACGCTCGGTGCCGAGAACGTAAAGACCGCCGACACCGACGACCTTCTCCGCTTCTTCGGCCACGAGTCCCTTGACATGCCCGTACACCGTGTCCCACTCGGCTTCGTACTCGTCCGGAGTATCGACAGGGCTGAGGCCCTTTGCGTTCATCTCCGCGACCGCGAGGAACTCGGCGTTGCCGCCGAGCATGACGTCCGTTCCACGACCAGCCATATTCGTTGCCACGGTGACGGCGCCGAGGCGACCCGCCTGCGCGATGATGGATGCTTCACGTGCGTGGTTCTTAGCGTTGAGCACCTCGTGCTTCACGCCACGCTTGGCGAGCATCTTCGAGAGGTACTCGCTCTTCTCGACGCTGGTCGTTCCGACCAGGACCGGCTGACCGACACGGTGGCGTTCGACGATGTCTTCGACGACCTGCGCGAACTTCGACTCTTCGTTCTTGTAGACGAGATCAGACTGGTCCTTCCGAACCATCGGCTTGTTCGTCGGGATCGCCACAACGCCGAGCTTGTACGTCGACATGAACTCGGCGGCTTCGGTCTCGGCCGTGCCGGTCATGCCCGAGAGCTTCTTGTACAGGCGGAAATAGTTCTGCAGCGTCACCGTCGCGAGCGTCTGGTTCTCGGCCTTGACCTCGACGTGCTCCTTGGCCTCGATTGCCTGGTGGATGCCCTCGTTGTAGCGGCGCCCAACGAGGATGCGGCCGGTGTGCTCGTCGACGATCAGCACCTCGCCGTTCATCACGACGTAGTCCTTGTCTTTCTTGAACAACGCGGATGCCTTGATCGAGTTGTTCAGGAACGAGATGAGCGGCGTATTGGCCGACTCGTACAGGTTGTCGATGCCAAGGTAGTCCTCGACCTTGGTGATGCCGGGCTCGAGAACGCCGACGGTGCGCTTCTTCTCGTCGACCTCATAGTCGACCTCAGGGACGAGCTTGGTCGCGAGATTCGCGAACTCGGTGAACCAGCGGTTCGCCTCACCCGATGCCGGCCCCGAGATGATGAGTGGCGTGCGCGCCTCGTCGATGAGGAGCGAGTCGACCTCGTCCACGATCGCGTAGTAGTGCCCGCGCTGCACCATGTCGGATGCCTGCCACGCCATGTTGTCGCGCAGGTAGTCGAACCCGAACTCGTTGTTCGTGCCGTAAGTGATGTCGCACGCATACTGCTCGGCGCGCTCCTCCGGGTCCTGGCCGGAAAGGATGACTCCGGTCGTCATGCCGAGTGCGCGGAAGATGCGGCCCATCAGCTCCGACTGGTAGCTGGCGAGATAGTCGTTTACCGTGACGACGTGAACGCCTCGCGACGCAATCGCGTTCAGGTATGCCGGGAAGGTCGCGGTCAGAGTCTTGCCCTCACCGGTCTTCATCTCCGAGATGTTGCCGAGGTGCAGATTCGCGCCACCCATAACCTGCACGTCGAACGGTCGCATGCCGAGAGTGCGAACGGATGCCTCCCGCACGGCAGCGAACGCTTCCGGCAGGAGGTCATCCAGCGATTCGCCATTCACATAGCGCTCGCGCAGCTCGACGGTTTCGTTCTTCAGTTCCTCGTCAGTGAGTTCTTTGAAGTCGGCTTCGAGCTGGTTGACGGCGTCGGCGTAGTGCTTGAGTCGACGAAGCAGTCGACCCTCACCCACGCGAAGAGCGCGTTCGAGAACGTTGGCCACCGGATACTCCCAAAAAGTCAGTGCAGCAATTCAGCTGCGACGCATGCGCCAAGGCAGCACTGCGCCACCGTTACAGGCTCGTTATGGTACCAAGCAAAGGTGTACCGGCGCTGCGAACCCACCTCGGAATGGGGGTTTGTGCGCCGGTACGCCAACAGCGAAACGTCAGCGGCGGCGGCCGGTGCTCGCTGCAATCGACTCGGGGGCGTTCCCCTGCTCGTCATCGAGACCGATGACGCCGTAGTCCCAGCCCTTACGCCGGTACACCACGCTCGGCCTGTCGGTCTCGCTGTCGATGAACAGGAAGAAGTCGTGCCCGACCAGTTCCATGTGGTCGACCGCGTCGACTGTGGTCATTCGCGTCGCCGCAAAGACCTTGGTGCGGATGACAACCGGGCTGTAGTCGGCTTCTTCCGCAGCCTCACCGTTTTGGATCGGGATATTGCCTGTGCTGACGTTTTCGATCAGGTCGGCCGTGGCCGGTGTGATATCGACCACGCGGAATCCATCTGCGGATGCTTCGCGAAGGGACACGGGACGATGCTGCCCGCGATGAACCTTCTTGCGATCCTTGGCCTGGCGGATGCGCTCGATGAGCTTGTCGATCGCGAGATCGAACGCAACATACTTGTCGCGGCCAGCGGACTCCGCCCGAACGATCGGCCCTGGTCCGATGAGAGTCAGTTCGACACGATCATCCCCGTTGGGCCCGGTCGATTTCTCATGGTGGCGGCACACCTTCACTTCGAAAGCGATCGCCTTCTCCGCGAGATGAGCGACCTTTTCGGCCTTCTCCGTCGCGTAGTCACGGAAGCGATCCGTGACTCCAAGGCCCTGTCCGGTGATAGAAATTTCCACGCTGACCTCCCAGCCCCACTGCGCGCCGCCCGTGAGTCAGGCGGTTTGGTTCGCGCCTTTTGCCCCACCGTAGCCCCGTTGTCTGGCAAAGTCACTGGGGTATTCCTAAGGTTGCGAAAGAGACCCGAATTGTCGAGGTGTAAATGCGAGTGCGGCACCGCCGACGACTTCGCCGCCGGCCGCACGCACGGCTCGAGCCGCCTCCGCAAAGGTCGCGCCCGTGGTCAGGATGTCGTCAACGAGCACGAACCGGCGACCCGCGAGCGACACGCGTGCGCTCATTGATTCATGAAGGTTGCTCGCGCGATCGCCGAGCGAGAGTGTCTTCTGGCTGATCGTCTTGCGCTCGTGCACAAGCACGCGCGCAAGGTCGTAACCCGCTTTGCGGGCGAGAAGCGCGACGGGGTCGTAACCCCTGCGGCGCCAGGCGGCCCTGCTGGTTGGTACCGCGACGATCTCTGCGCCGATGGCGACCGCTCTGGCGAGCGCCGGCGCGAGGGACAGCGCGAGCGGCTTCACGACATCCGTTCTGCCGCTCTCTTTGAGGGCGAGCAGCGCCTGGCGTACCACGCCCTCGTAGCGGAGCGACGTAAAAATGGTCGAGCCGTCATCGAGCCTTCGGGGGGTCACCGCGGGCTCGATCGCACGCCGGCAATCCGGGCACAGGGAGCGGTCGGCGTTGCCGCATCCCGCACAATCAATGGGAGAGAGAGCGGCTAGTGCGTCCAGAAGTGCCCCAGCAACTCTCATGACCATTTGCACAGCATGGCAGAAAATCGACAGATCGGTCTATGCGAATTTCTTGCCTGTGGATAACTATTGCTGGATCGCGAGCAGGGAGGCCTTGACGCCAATGCTCTGCCAGCCGCTCGACCGGAGCTGCTGCAACTGGTCGCTCGAGTTCAACAAGCGGAGGTCGTCAATGCTGCTGCCACCTGCGATGCTGACCGCATTGGTCGTCGACGCCGGAGCGCTGGCCGTACCGCCGACCGTGTACGTGATTACCGTGTCTTCGTCGCCGGAGTTGCCGAGCGCGGCGACCGACTGGTCATCCACCCACGTCGCGGCGATCGGGTTGAGCGTCGAGATCGGCAGCTCCAATGGAGTGCCGAGCCCGATCGGCACACCGTCAGCGCGGCGCAGCACTCCGGCAACCTCGAGTTCCGGACCGGTACTGGTTTGAAGATAGACGAGCACGCGGGCGCCGTCGTGCGACACCGCCAGGGACACGATCCGCGACTTGCGGGGAATCGAGGACGGCACGGCGTAATGCTTGCCGTCCGGGGCAGTCACGCGGATGGCGGACCCATCCGTCGAGGGGACCGACCAGACGAAGCGCTGCGGATCGATCGATGGTGCGATCAGGTGCGGCCGGCCGTCCACGAGGGTCGGTTGCGACGCGTCATTGGTAATGAAGTAGACGCCAGACTTTGCGAGCGCGGCGGCGCTGGTCTGGTCCCTGCCGAGCGTGACAGCTGAGGCATCGAGCGCGACGATCTGGCTGGATATCCGGCCGATGGACGCAAGACTCGGCGCGAATCCGAACTTCTTTCCACTGCGGATGAGCGGAGCGTTGTTGACCGCGACCGCGGTGGTTGCTGTACTCGACCCCGAAACCGTCAGCGGCGCACCGCGCACTGTGATTTCGACGCCGGTGACATTCGTCGAACTCAGGCTGCTCTGGAGCTGCTGTTGCATGCGCGCGCGGTCGATGTTGCTGTTGTCCGCGGCGGCCTCGGCAGACAGGTCGACCGTTACGGAGCCGGTCCTGAGATCGACCGGTTTGTCGAGCTGGGTCCCGGCGGGGAACGCCGTGACGACGGCGCCCTGCCTCAGGTACGCGGTTGGGCCACCGAGCAGTGCGCTCACGACGCGAGTTAGCACCGTCGATCCGATCGGGAACCACCTCACATCCGGAACAAGATATTTGAAGGTCGGATCGAAGAAGTACAGCGCCCGTGGAGCGAAGACCTGCTGGAAGCTGGCGCGCGAGACGACCGTCTGGTCATCCAGAGCGCTGATTCGCCACTGCCCGTTGACTTTCTGGAACTGGAAATTCGGAGTCGCGGTCGACGGCGTGCTCTGCTCGGTGTAGACGCCATCGGCAGTGACGGAGGCCTTGGTCGTGACCGAGTAGTTGATGCTGCCGTCGGGCTGAGCGGACATGGTCGCAACCCCCTCACGGATGACGACGTTCTTGGTCGGATTCCACTTTTGCGCGGCGGCCTTCGTGAGAAAACGCCTCGCGATCGAGTAGTCGCCCTCCGGTGACGTCGCTGCCTGCATGAAGTCAGTCAGGATGTCGTCCTTCGGCGCATTGTTCGGCGGCGGCTGCGGGAGGTCCACGAACGACGAGTCGCCTCCGCTGACGATCTCGACGCCCGTGTTGACACCGCTGCTTGACGGGATGCCGACGCACGCGGAGAGGGCGGAGCCCACCATGAGCGCGACGGCGATCGCGGTTGCGATGCGGCGCGACGTCCGGCTAGTCATCGTCATCTCCGCGGTCTTCCTCAGGCGGGAGTTCGAGCGGCGACGACCGCAGGGTCGTCCCACGCTCACGCGGCAGCGTGAGCCGGAAGCAGGAGCCCTCTCCCGGCGCGCTCCAGACCTCGAGCCAGCCGCCATGCAGTGCCGCGTCCTCAAGCGAGATCGCGAGGCCCAGTCCGGTGCCTCCGGTGGTGCGCTGTCGGCTGGGATCCGCGCGCCAGAAGCGGTCGAACACGCGCTCCATCGCCGCGGGAGTCATGCCGATGCCGTAGTCGCGCACCGCGATCGCGACAGCGCTCTGGTTGCTGTCGACATAGACGTCGATCGGCCTGCCTTCGCCGTGGTCGATGGCATTTCCGAGCAGGTTCTGGAGGATGCGCCGGATGCGACGCCCCTCGACCTCCGCCTCGAAGTAGCCGCCGGGCGCGACGACCCGCAATTCCGACCCCCTGGTTTCGGCCAGGGACGAAACGGAGTCGACGGCGTCCTCGACCAGCCGCACCAGGTTCGTCGGCTCCGTGTCGATATCCACGGCGCCGGCGTCGTAGCGGCTCATCTCGAGCAGGTCCGCAAGGAGAATCTCGAATCGCTGCACCTGGGTGCGCAAGAGTTCCGCGGTCCTCGCCGTTGCCGGCGGGAATGTCTCGCGCTGGTCGTACAGCACATCGCCCGCGAGGCGGATCGTGGTCAGCGGCGTGCGAAGTTCGTGCGACACGTCGGAGACGAACCGCTGCTGCACCTGCGACAGTGTCGCGAGCCGCACAATCTGCTTCTGGAGGCTGTCCGCCATGCCGTTGAAGGATCGGGCGAGCGTCGCCAGCTCATCGTCCCCACGTTCGGGCACCCGTCGTTCGAGCTCCCCGGCGGCCAGCTTCTCCGCAGTGTCGGCTGCCACGCGCACCGGGCCGACTACGAGCCGCACCACCACCCAGGTCACGGCGCCGATCAGCACGATGAGCGCAAGGCCGCCGAGCAGCAGCGTACTCTGCACCGATCCGAGCGTCTGCTGCGCATCCGAGAGGTTGTAGATGAGATAGAGCTGGTATCGACCGGAGCTGGGGAGGGTGACGCTCGACCCGATCACGATTCCCGGATCGACGACGTTATCGTGCCTGATCGCGACCGACTGCCAGTAGACGCGCGGCGTATCGTTCGAAGCTCCAGCCGCGGTGACCCTCTTCTCCAGCGCGGTGCTGATCAGGCTGGCCGGTTGCAGCCCCGGGGACGCCACATCGTTGGGCACCCGCGCGCCCGTCTGGTCGGGAGCACGAAGAATCGCGATCTGGGTGCCGGCGGTGCTGGCGCTCGACTGCAGCACCGCGGTAAACGCCGTTCTCGCGGCATTCTCGATGTTGGTCGCCGCGCCCTGCTCAGCCGTGGCGTTGAACAGCTTCTGCACGGTATCGCTCGCCTGGGCGGACTGGGTCAGCAACTCATCCCGCCGCGAATCGAAGAGGTTGTTGCCGACACTGATCGCCATGTAGGCGCCGATGATCGTGACGGCGAAGGTCGAGAGCAGCACCGTTATCGCAACCGTGCGCAGTTGCAGCGACGATCGCCAGAGGCCGACGAGACGGCGCAGCCAACCCCGCCAATCGAAGGTACGCATGGTCTCGGCTAAGACGCGGTCCCGGCGCGATAGCCAACGCCGCGCACGGTCATGACGATGCGCGGGTTGTCCGGGTCGTGCTCGACTTTCGCACGAAGACGCTGCACGTGAACGTTGACGAGTCTGGTGTCCGCCTTGTAGTGGTATCCCCAGACCTGCTCGAGCAGCATCTCGCGTGTGAACACCTGCTGCGGTTTGATTGCGAGCGCCAGCAACAACTCGAACTCGAGCGGGGTGAGGTTGATCTTGCCGTCGCCTCGACGAACCTCGTGGCCCGCGACATCCAGGACGAGGTCCCCGACATGCAGTACATCCGCGGAGGTGTGCGGGGACGGGCGGAGCCGGGTGCGGATGCGCGCGACGAGTTCCTTCGGGTTGAACGGCTTGACGACATAGTCGTCCGCCCCGCTCTCGAGCCCCTTGACGACATCCGCCGTATCGCTTTTCGCGGTGAGCATGATGATCGGCGTGCCCGATTCCTCACGGATGCGCGTGGCGACTTCGATGCCATCCATGCCAGGAAGCATCAGGTCGAGCAGTACGAGATCCGGGTTGGAGGAGCGAAATGCCTCGACGGCCTCGGAGCCATCCGCGCAGAACACCGGGTCGAATCCCTCGGTGCGCAGCACAATGCCAATCATCTCCGCAAGGGCGGTGTCATCGTCGACAACGAGAATTCGCGCGTTCATGGTCCTCATCAATGGCCGGCACCCGTACAGGAGCTTGTCGCTAAGAGTAGTCGAGTGTGAAAGCATAATCCCGGTACCGTCCGCTTCCGGAAGTGGACGGCGGAGGGGGATTCACGTGACAGACAGCCCGTGGCAGTCGCCGAGCGGTGAAGAGCGGCCGCAAACGCCGCCCGAGTTCGGCGGATTTGGTGCCCCTCCACCTGCCCCGCCCGGATATCCCCAGGCTCCCGTATATCCCCCCTTCCCCGGCGGCCAGGGGGCGTGGGCGCCACCACCAAAGCCTGGGCTGATCGCGCTTCGACCGCAGGGGCTCGGCGACATCCTCGGGGCGTCGTTCAAGGTGCTTCGTCGCAACCCCAGGCCGGTCGTCGGAGTCTCGCTGATCATCAAGCTGATGGTCGCAGTCATCACAATCGGCACGATGGGACTCCTCACTGTCTCAGGGGTGAGCTCCGCCATCAACGCCGCAGATCCGAATTTCACGCAATTCGGGCTCGGTCAGCTCGTTCAGACCGAAGCGACGAGCATTGTCACGCTGATTCTCGGAATCGTTGCCGACGCCATCCTGCAGGGCATCATCACCCTTGAGGTCGCTCGCGGCACCCTGGGTGAGAAGCTGCCGCTCAGCGCACTCTGGCGCCGCGCGCGCGGTCGTGTGTGGGCCCTGATCGGATGGGCCGCCGCCGTGGGCGGTGCGCTGCTCGCGGCGTTCCTCATTGTGTTTGTCGCCATCATCGCGCTCGTTGCGCTTGGTGGCCCCGCCGGGATCGCGTTCGGCATTCTGCTCGGCGTACTCGTCGCGATCGGCGGCCTCGTGCTCAGCTTCTGGCTTGGGACGAAGCTCAGCATGGTGCCCAGTGCGCTTGTGCTGGAGCGCGTGAAACTGGGAGCAGCGATCAAACGCTCCTGGTCCCTGACGCGCGGGTACTTCTGGCGCACGCTCGGGATCGAGCTCCTCGTCGCCGTGATCGTCGCTGTCGCCGCGGGCATTGTGCTCACTCCGGTCGGCATCGTCGTCGCGCTTCTCACTCTGAGCACCCAAACCTCGGTCACCGACCCGGTCCCTGTCGGCCAGACCTCGATTCTCACGTTCGCGATTACCACGCTCGTGAGCGCAATCGTCGGGGCGATCACAGCGATCATCTCGACGGCAGCTGACTCCCTCATCTACATCGACCTGCGCATCCGAAAGGAAGGTCTGGATCTCGACCTGCTGCGGTTCGTCGAGGCTCGTGACAGCGGTGCGACGGACATCCCCGACCCGTATCTCGTATCGGCGAGCCGCACGGAGCCGACGCCGACCTCGGCCGCTGACTCGCATTGGGCGTGATCTCGACCCTCGCGACGGCCTCGGCAACGGTGCCGCCGCTCGACCCGGGCGCGAAGCAGGCCCGCGATGAACTCTTGCGCGAGCTGTCGAAACCCGAGTACCAGAACGGCAAGGCGAACTGGGCCGGCCTGATCATCAACTGGATCCAGGACTGGCTCAGTTCGCTGCAGATCGGGCTCGGCCTTGCCGGGCTCTCGATTATCGGCTGGGCGATCGTGCTCGGCATCGTGATCATCGCCCTCGTCATCGCCTTCCTGGTCTTCGGGCTCCCGCGTCTCAACCGGCGCAGCCGGGTCACGGGCGCCCTGTTCGGAGACGAGGACGTTCGTGACTCGAACACACTTCGGGACGCGGCAGAGAGGGCGGCGTCCGCGGGCGACTTCGCTACCGCCATAGCCGAAGAATTCCGGGCGATCGCCCGCGGGATATCTGAACGCGGCGTTCTCTCCACCTTCCCCGGCACGACAGCGACCGGTTTTGCGCGCAACGCCGGCGCATCCTTTCCTGCCTCAGCGACCGAGCTTCGTGCGGCCGCGATGTCGTTTGACGGGGTTCGTTACCTCGGCCGTTCGGGCAGCGAAGCGGAATGGATCGCCCTCAGGGCACTCGAACGAACCCTGCGCGCGGCCAAGCCGCGGTCGGCGCTGGTGCCCGCGTGAGCCTCGACCTGGAGCCGCGCGTCGTCGTGGAGGACGCGAGCTACGTCACCACACCGAAGGTGCGGACGACCATTCGCCGTCTGGCATTCTGGCTCGGGGTGCTGGTGGTCATCCTCATTGGCGGGTTGCTGACCGTGCTGATTGCCGGGACCGGAACGGATGGGCCGGACCTCGATGGGACCAACGCCTCGGCCAACGGATCGAAAGCGCTGGTGCAGGTGCTCCGAGCCAATGGGGTGACCGTCGACACCCCACGCTCGCTGGATCGGGCTCTCGCAGACGTCGGTTCGGTGACCGACGAGACGACCATCGTCGTGTACGACGAGAACGCCATCCTGACGGCGTCTCAACTCACACAACTGGACGGCGTCGCACAGAACCTCATCCTCATCGAGCCCTCATTCCGCGCGCTGACCGCTCTAGCGCCGGGCGTGCATCTGGCCGGATTCGGGAACAACTCGTTCACGGCGGACTGCGCCTTCCTGCCGGTGAAGCGCGCGGGCACGGTGTCCGGTTCGGCGAGCAGCTATCGTGTCGACCCGTCGACGGATGCGCAGCAGTGCCTGAGCAGCGGGAATCGCGCGAATTCACTCGTGCGACTGAGCTCTGGCTCGACCTCGGTCACAGTATTCGGAATCTCGGACGCCCTGACTAACCAGAACATTGTGAACGATGGCAACGCCGCGCTCGCGCTTGGACTCTTCGGGCAGAACAAACATCTGGTCTGGTACCTGCCGTCTCCGGCCGATGTCGCGGTACCGGCCGTGGACGCCCCCGTCCCGCTGCCGGGCTGGGTGCTCCCCACCGAGACGCTGTTCGCTCTCGTCGTGCTTGCTGCGGCATTTTGGCGCGGTCGCAGGTTCGGACCGCTGGTGATCGAGCGGCTACCCGTCGTCGTTCGCGCGAGCGAGACGATGGAGGGCCGTGCGCGGCTCTATCAAAAGGCATCCTCGCGTACACATGCGCTCGACGCGCTTCGCATCGGCACGCTCGGTCGGCTCGCGGGGCTGTGTGGACTCCCCCGGCTCGCGAGCGTCGACGAAATCGTCGGAGCGGTTGCGACCACGACCGGCAGGACCGTGCACGAGATCCGCGCGCTGCTCGTGGACGACATCCCGTCGTCGGATCGGCAGCTGTTGCAGTTGTCCGACCAACTGCAACTCCTCGAGCTCGAAGTCGCCGAGACCACGCGGCCCATCTAACCCGCACGATTCGTGTAACCGATCACCAGCCACGTGAATGGAAGAGAATAACCGAATGACCGACACTGACCTCCGCAACGCCTTTTCGCGCGTTCGCACCGAAGTGGGCAAGGCCGTCGTCGGCCAGGATGCCGCCGTGACCGGGCTCATGATCGCCCTCCTGGCGGGCGGACACGTGTTGCTGGAAGGTGTGCCGGGCGTCGCGAAGACGCTGTTGGTCCGCGCGCTCAGCGAGACCCTTTCGCTCGACACCAAGCGCGTGCAGTTCACACCAGACCTGATGCCGGGTGACGTCACCGGGTCGCTCGTGTATGACGCGAAGGCTGGCGAGTTCGAATTCCGCGCCGGACCGGTGTTCACGAACATCCTGCTCGCGGACGAAATCAACCGCACGCCCCCGAAGACCCAGTCGGCCCTCCTCGAGGCAATGGAGGAACGCCAGGTGTCGGTCGACGGGGAAACTCGCAAGCTGCCTGTACCGTTCCTCGTCGCCGCCACCATGAACCCCGTCGAGTACGAGGGCACCTACACGCTGCCGGAGGCCCAGCTCGACCGCTTCCTGATGAAGCTCATCCTCGATCTTCCCGAGCGCACGGACGAGGTGGAAGTTCTGGCTCGTCACGCGGCGGGCTTCAACCCTCGCGACCTGGCCGGAGCGGGCGTCACCGCGGTTCTGGATGGCGCCAGCCTGGCCGAGGCGCAGGCGGCGGTCGCGCGCGTTGGTGCCAGTGCGGATGTGCTCGGGTACGCCGTCGACCTCGCTCGCGCGACCCGACAGAGCCCGTCGGTCAAGCTTGGCGTGAGCCCCCGTGGCACAACAGCGCTGCTCGCCGCGTCGAAAGCATGGGCCTGGCTCAACGGCATGGATGCGATCACGCCCGACCACATCCAGGCGATGGCGCTGCCGGTCATGCGGCACCGCATCCAGCTCAGGCCCGAGGCGGAGCTCGAAGGCGTCTCGGCCGACACGATTCTCCGGTCGATCCTCCAGCAGGTCCAGGTGCCGATTTGATCCTGTTGGGAGCCTAGGCATGGCCGTATCCGGTCGGTTCATCGTGTTGCTCGCGCTCGGCGTCGTGCCGATCGTGATCACCGGCGACCCCCGTGTGCTGGCGGTGTGGCTGGCGTTTGTCGTTGTGCTGGCCGTTTTGGATCTCGTCGTCGCGGGCTCCGCGCGCGCCGTCCGTGTCGGTCGGGATCTGCCGACCAAGGTGCGGCTCGGCGACACCGTTCGCGCGGACATCATTCTCACGAACTCCGGACGCCGCCGCATCCGCGGAGTTGTTCGGGATGCGTGGCAGCCGTCGGCGGGCGCATCGGTTTCCCGAGCGCGCGTCTCAATCCCCGCTGGCGAGCGTCGCACCGTGTCGACTGCGCTCACTCCGTTTCGCCGCGGCGAGCGACAGTCTGCGCACGTGACGGTTCGGTCGTTCGGACCGCTGCATCTCGCGGCTCGTCAGGCGACAATTGTCGTGCCGGGGGCGATTCGAGTGCTGCCCGCATTCAATTCGCGCAAGCACCTGCCCTCCAGGCTCGCTCGACTGCGCGAACTCGACGGTCGCACTGCGGTCATGATCCGCGGTCAGGGTACCGAGTTCGACAGCCTGCGCGAGTACGTGCGCGGCGACGACGTGCGATCGATCGACTGGCGGGCTACCGCACGCCGCTCGGACCTCGTCGTTCGCACCTGGAGACCCGAGCGCGATCGTCGGGTGGTGATCGTGATCGACAGCGGGCGAACATCCGCGGCCCGCATCGACCGCGAACCACGAATCGACACGGCCTTCGAGTCCGCGCTGCTGCTTGCTGCGCTGGCAAGTCGCGCCGGTGACCGGGTCGACCTCGTGGTCTACGACCGGCGCGTGCGCGGCCGGGTACAGGGCGCGACCGGTGCCGAACTGATGTCTCAGCTCGTCGACACGATGGCGCCGATCGACCCCGAGCTCATCGAGATGGACTGGACCGCCGTGCCATCGCTCGTGCGGTCGATCACGTCGCAGCACGCGCTCGTCGTGCTCGCGACATCCATCGATGCACCCGGGTCGGCGCGCGGACTGCTCGCGGTGCTGCCCCAGCTCACCCGCAAACACACGGTCGTCGTGTCGGCGGTGACGGATCCCTCGGTGCTCGAGGCAAGCACCGAGCGCGGCACTCGCGGTGAGATCTACCGCGCCGCGGCGGCCGAAAGGTCACTGCTCGACATCGCGCGGGTCTCCACCGCCATCCGTCAGCTCGGTGCCGACGTCGTCACGGGCGCTCCCGCCGATCTTCCGCCGGCACTCGCCGATCGCTACCTTGCCCTGAAGGCGGCGGGGCGCCTCTAGCGTCGCGTGTCCGTAGCCGCGCAGCTGCGGGGAGCGATAACCTGCGAAGGTTGAACCCGATCGGGAATCGCACAGGAAAGGTCCACACCATGGCTACGCCCACCCCCGCCGCCGCGGCACTACCAGCTCGACTCATCGCCGAGGTCTTCGGCACATTTGTTCTCGTGTTCGCGGTGATCGGAACCGCGCTCTACTCCTCAAGCAACACCGGCTATCTCGGCGTCGCGTTCGCGGTCGGCCTTGCCGTCATGGTTGCCGCGTACGCTGTTGGCTCCATTTCGGGCGGTCACTTCAACCCGGCCGTGACGCTGGGTGTTGCGGCTGCCGGGCGCATGCTGTGGCGAGATGTTCTGCCGTACATCGTCGCGCAGATTGTCGGCGGCTTTCTCGCTTCCACGTTGCTCTTTGCGATCGCCGCGGGCGGCGGGAACGGATTCCTCGCGAAGGCTCAAGCGGCCGGATTCGCGTCCAACGGCTACGGCGCTCACTCGCCGGGGGGATTCGATCTCGTCTCAGTCATCCTCGTCGAGGTCATCCTGACCGCGCTGTTCCTCTGGGTCATCCTGAACGTCACGCGTCCCGGCTCGACAACGGCCGGTTTTGCGCCGCTCGCGATCGGGCTGACGCTGACGGTCATCCACCTCGTTGCGATCCCGGTCAGCAATGCGTCGGTCAACCCGGCTCGCTCGATCGCGACCGCCATCTACGGCGGAGGCGACGCCCTTGGCCAGCTCTGGGTGTTCCTCGTCTTCCCAATCGTGGGCGCCCTCATCGCGGGCTTCACCTACAAGACCCTGTTCGCGCGCACCGCAGTCTCCGCCTAACCCGCTTCTACAAAATGAAGGAGATCCGCGCTGGATCACCCGCGAACTACTCGTTCGCGACGTGACTGGCCCGGATCTCCTTCATTTTGTTTACGGGGCGGGGTCGGCGACGGGCTCGAGCGACGTGGGCAGTTCCCGCATGCGCGGGAGCGGTGAGAACAGCACGAAGAGGCCTGCGAGCATCCCGCCACCGAACGCTATCCACATGGTCGGCAACACACCGATCGCACCACCGATCGCGCCACTCACGAGCGCGGCGATCGGCATCACGCCCCACACGAGGCACCGAATGGATGCGTTCATGCGGCCGAGCAGGCGCGGCGGGCAGAGCCGCTGACGAAGCGTCACCTGGGTGATGTTGTACACCAGTACGCAGAATGCCGTGATGAACTCGGCGACCGACAGCAGGATGACCGCCGCTGGCCCGTGGAGCAGCGCCGATAGCGGCACGAGCAGGAAAGCGGCCCCACTCAGGAACGCCGAGACGACAATGATGCGACCCTCGCCGATCCACTTCGCGAGCCGCGGCGTCGCGAGCGCACCGAGCAGCCCGCCGACGGCACCGGCCGAGAGCGTGACACCAAGTCCGAGTGACCCGATGCCCAGGGTGCGAAGGACGAACAGCGGGTAAAGGGTTCCCCCGAGGGTGCTGAAGAAGTTGGACGTCGCGGTCGTTCCGGCGACGCTGCGGATGAGTGGCTGTCCGATGACGAACTTCACACCCTCGGCGATTTCGCGGTGCAGCGGCTGACGCAGCGTGCGGTCGGCCGGGATCTCGTTATCGCGGATGCGCCACAGGCTGAGCACCGAAACAAGGTACGAAATCGAGTCAGCGATGATCAGCGTCGGCGCGCTCACGACCGAGAGGAGAGCACCGGCGATACCCGGGCCGCCGATGCGTGCGACCTGCGAGGTCGCCTCGAGCGTCGAGTTGGCCGGGCCCACCTGCTCCGGCTTCACCAGCAGGGGGATGTAGCTCTGGTACGAGACGTCGAAGAACACACTCGCGACGCCGTAGATGGCCACGATGATGAACAGGTGCCAGATCTCGAGGCGCCCCGCAAACCACAGGACCGGGATCAGCGCGAGCACGATCGTGCGCACGAAGTCAGCCGCGATCATGACCCGGCGCTTCATCCAGCGGTCGACCCACGCGCCAGCCGGGAGTCCGACAATCAGGAACGCTGCGGTGGATGCCGCGTTCAGTACCCCCATCTGCCACGCGACGGCGTGCAGCAGCGTGACGGCGAGCACGGGGATCGCGAGACCCGTGAATTGTTCGCCGAAAACGCTGACGCCCTGGCCACCCCACAGCCAGAGAAAGCCCCGGTTTCGCCGGACAGATTCAACCGTCATTCGTTCATCCTGCCATGTGATTGGGAAAAGTCAATCACCCGTCATCCTCGCCTACACTGATGTCATGCCCGCCGTAGAGCGCGACCCGGCCCTCGAAGAGAGCGACGCCCAGTTGCAGTCCAGGGCGCGAGCGCTTGCGTCGCCGCTCCGGATGCGCATCCTCCGTCTCGCACTCCACGAAGCGCGCACCAACAAGGAGCTCGCAGACGAGCTCGGCGTCAATCCGGGCACGCTGCTGCACCACGTTCGCTCCCTTGTGGCGAACGGCTTTCTCCGCGCCGAGGAGCCGCGCCGCGGGGCGCGCGGGTCCAGGGAGGTGCCGTATCGCGCAACCGGCCTCAGCTGGACGTCTGATGCCCCAGCCAGCGGGCGGATGCTCGTCGACACCTTCCTGCAGGAAATCGAGGGGCTGGCAGTCGAGGACCTGAACATCATCCGTCTCGGCGTGAAATTCAATCAGGCCACCCGCGACGAAATGATGGCGCGGTTCGGTGCACTCTTCCAGGAGTACAAGGAGCGTGAACCGGACGCCGACGGCCGGCCGCTCTCGCTCATGTTCGCCGAGCATCCGGAGATCAGCCGAGCACAGCGGCTCGGTCGGCCTCGCGCCTGACACGGGAACAAATCCTGCCGACACGTTGCCGACGGGCTCGGTTGCCTAGGCGGCCGTGATGACGCGCGCCCCGGCTTCGAAGTCGCTGAGGTCGCCGGTCTCTCCCCCGCGGGTCGCGCGGCGCCCGACGTACCACTGGTAGAACACGAACCCGGCGAGCGCGACCGTGCCAATGCCGATCTTGATGGGCCACGGCCAGTCCTGGCGGGTGATGAAGCCTTCGATGAACCCCGAGACGGCGAGCGAGATGATGAGCCCGATGACGATCGTGAAGAACGCGCGACCGTCTTCTGACAGCGCCGCTGCGCGCGTGCGTTGTCCCGGCGCGATCCACGCCCAGGCGATCATGAGGCCGGTCGCTCCGGCCACGAAGATGCTGTACAACTCGAGCTGTCCGTGAGGCGCGATGTAGAGGTAGAAGTGGTCGAGGCGACCGTATTGGCTCATGATCGCGCCCGCCTGGCCGACGCCTTCGGCGTTCTGCACGATCATGTACACGGGCCAGATGCCGGTGATTCCGAACGCGATACTCTGTGCGGCGATCCAGGCGTTGTTGGTCCAAACCTGGCCCGCGAATGCCGGAGCCGGATGCGCGGAGTAGTACCCGACGAATTGTTGGTTCGCGTAATCCTTCAGTTGATCGGCGGTTCCGATCTTCAACAGCAGCTCCGGATGATCGTTCAGCCAGGTGCCGTAGATCACGGCGATAAGGATGGTCGCGGCCGCGACCGCGAGCGTCAGCCAGCGCACACGATAGAGGGCGGCCGGCAATTCGTTGGCGAAGAAGATCGGAATCTTCTCGAGCACGTTCGCCGAGGTGCCGGTAAAACGCAGGCGAGCGCGGCTCAGGGACAGCGAGAGGCGATCGCCCTGGATTGACTGCCCCACCGTGGTCTTGATCGCCGACAAATCGCTCGCACCGGCCTGGTAGCGATCGATCAGTTCGTCAGCCTCTTCGCCGGAGAATCGCCAGTGCCTGGATAGCTGGGCAAGCCGATTCCAGTCTTCGCGGCGAGCGGCGGAAAAGGCGTCGAGATCCATCTGCTTAGTATTGTTGCATTGCGAGGGGATGACATGGCAGCAGTCGAAGTGTCGGACGCGATTGCGCACGACGATCACGACGACGAGGTTGTTACCGGCGAGGCCGTCGCCCTCGATCTGCGACCGACGAGTTTCGTACTCGCCGCCGCCGGCGCGATGATCGACTGGCTGGTGTACTTCGTGCTCGGGTTGGTTTTGCTGGTCTTCGCGCTCACGCCGGTGCTGTCCGGCCCGCTCGGCCAGGACCAGGCATCCGTTTCGGCCATCCTTCTCGCGGGTATCGTGCTCGTGCTCGTCGTCGTCCCGATGACCGTCGAGGTGCTCTCGCGTGGCAAATCGCTTGGACGGCTGGCCGTCGGCGCTCGAATCGTGCGCGATGACGGCGGGTCGATCGGCTTCCGGCACGCTCTCATCCGATCACTCGTCGCGGTGCTGGAGTTCTATCTGACCTTTGGCGGCTTCGCGGCGATCTTCGGGTTGCTGAACGGCAAGTCCAAGCGACTCGGCGATCTGCTCGCCGGAACCTACAGCCAGTACGAGCGCGTGAGCGGCGAGGTGCCGCCGGTATTCGGTGTGCCGGTCGAGCTGATGGAGTGGTCCACGACCGCGGATGTTGCGCGAATCCCCGATCGACTCGCGCGCCGCATTTCGCAATTCATCCGTCAGGCCTCGCGTCTCACCCCGAGCACGCGCGACAGGTTGAGTCGTCAACTCGCAACGGAGGCGTCTGCGTATGTCTCCCCGATCCCGCCCGTGAATGCCGAGCTGTTCATCGCAGCGGTCATCACAATCCGAAGGGATCGGGAATTTGCCGCGCACGAGCTCGAGAGTGCCCGGCTGAGCGTCCTGAACGGTGCGCTGTCGGGCCTTCCGCACGGATTCCCCCGCCGATAGCCCGAATCACCCGATCACCCGAATCGCCGAGTGCGGCGGGTTGTCGCGAACGCTGGCCCGAAAGCAGGTGCAGTCGTGACAACTCGCCGCACTCGGCGAAAACGAGGGAGGGAGGGGGCTAGTAGCGGTAGTGGTCTACCTTGTACGGGCCCTCGACGGGAACGCCGATGTAGGCCGCCTGGGCGGGCGTCAGCTTCGTCAGGGTTACGCCCAGCGCGTCGAGGTGCAGTCGCGCGACCTTTTCGTCGAGGTGCTTCGGCAGGACGTACACCCCGGTCGGATAGTTCTCCCCGTGCGCCCACAATTCGATCTGCGCCAAAACCTGATTGGTAAACGAGTTGCTCATGACGAAGGACGGATGCCCGGTGGCATTCCCGAGATTCATCAGCCGACCCTCGGACAGGATGAGCACGCTGCGCCCAGAAGGAAGCCTCCACTCATGCACCTGCGGCTTGATCTCGACCTTCTCCACACCCGGAAGCTTCTCGAGCGACGCCATGTCGATCTCGTTGTCAAAATGGCCCACGTTGGCGACGATTGCGAGGTGCTTCATGCCCAGCAGGTGATTGACCCCGATGACGTTCTCGTTGCCCGTGCCCGTCACGAAGATGTCGACCTCGCCAAGAACGTCCTCGATTGTCGCCACCTGGAAGCCATCCATGGCGGCCTGCAGCGCGCAGATCGGGTCGACCTCCGAGACGATGACTCGCGCGCCCTGGCCCTTCAGCGCCTCGGCCGCGCCCTTGCCGACGTCGCCGTAACCCGCGACGAAGACCACCTTGCCGCCGATCAGCACGTCGGTGGCGCGGTTGAGACCGTCGGGCAGGGAGTGACGGATGCCGTACTTGTTGTCGAACTTCGACTTCGTGACCGAGTCGTTCACGTTGATCGCGGGGAAGAGCAGATCGCCCGTCTTCGCCAGCTCGTAGAGGCGGTGCACGCCGGTCGTGGTCTCCTCCGTGACTCCCTGGATGTCGGCCGCGATGCGAGTCCAGCGATCCGGGCTCGCCGCAAGCGAGCGACGCAGGACATCGAGAATGACGCGGTACTCGTGGCTGTCGCTGTCGGTCGCGTCCGGCACGGACTTCGCCAGCTCGAACTCGCGGCCCCTGTGAACGAGGAGGGTGGCGTCACCACCGTCATCGAGGATCATGTTCGGGCCGAGTTCGCCCTCAGCCGACCAGTCGAAGATCTGCTCCGCGCACCACCAGTACTCCTCGAGAGTCTCGCCCTTCCATGCGTAGACCGGAATGCCACTCGGGGCGTCCGGGCTGCCGTTCGGGCCGACCGCGATCGCCGCGGCGGCTTCATCCTGCGTGGAGAAGATGTTGCAGCTCGCCCACCGCACTCGAGCGCCAAGCGCGACGAGAGTCTCGATGAGAACGGCCGTTTGTACCGTCATGTGCAGTGACCCCGCGATTCGCGCGCCGGTGAGAGGCTTCGATTCGCCGAACTCGGCGCGCAGCGCCATGAGGCCGGGCATTTCGTTCTCGGCGAGACGAATCTGGTGCCGGCCGGCCGCGGCCAACTGGAGATCTGCGACGCGGAAGGTGAGGGAGGTAGCGGTTGGCATGCATCCATTCTCGCAGCATTGCCAGTCGGAGAGCCGCGCGAGCAGCCTCGCGGCACTCGCTCGAATACACTGGCCCGCATGACCAACGAGGGCGGCGAGCCCACAGCATGGCCCCGCGCGCGCCGGCTTCGTTTCTGCGCCGCGATTGTCATGGCGCTGTGGGTCGTCGCCGCCTGCGCATTCGTTGTGCTCGGCGGACTGCAGGCGAGCGGCGAGTGGCTGTCGGCTCTCGGCGTCATCGCGAGCGCGCTCTTTGCGACGAGCTTTCTGCTGACCAGCGCCGCCAATAAGCGAGAGTGGCGCGAGATCGCCGCGATCGCCGAGCGCGACGACGTGGTCGCTGCGAGTCGCCCGGCCAACCGAACCCGCTGGACGAGGGATGCGGCGGCCATGGGCGGATCGGGACCCGCGACGCGACGCGAACGATTCCTGTCGCGTCCGCCGTCCGCTCCGCGGCGCTGACTCGCCGAATCAGCGCTACTCGCGAATCAGCGAAAGAACAGCGTCGCGGATGCTCTGCATCTCCTCTGGCGTGGACGCCTCGACGTTGAGGCGCAGCAGTGGCTCCGTGTTGGATGGGCGCACGTTGAACCACCAAAACGCGCCGTCGCCCTCGGTGCTCGAGACGGTGAGGCCATCCAGTTCGTCGAATTCGCCGATGCTCGCGTACGCATCCACGATTCGCGCGTACGCCGCCGGGATGTCCTTCACCGTCGAATTGATCTCGCCGCTCAGCGAATACGGCGTGTACCTGTCGCTCAGGACCGACAGCGGGCCATCCTGATGCCCGAACTCAGCGAGCATGTGCATCGCCGCGAGCATTCCGTTGTCGGCGCCCCAGAAGTCACGGAAATAGTAGTGAGCGGAGTGCTCGCCGCCGAAGATTGCGCCGGTCTCGCGCATCTTGTCTTTGATCAGCGAGTGTCCGACGTTCGTGCGCACGGCGATCGCACCCGCGGCCTCGATTGTCTCCTGCACGATGCGCGACGTGATCAGGTTGTGCAGAACGTAGATTTCGCCCTCGGGTTGCAGCTTGCGCACGCGCTGGATCTCGCGCAGGGCAACGATCGCGGCCACAGCAGACGGGTTGACCGCCTGGCCACGCTCATCCACGACGAAGCAGCGATCGGCATCCCCGTCGAAGGCAAGCCCGAGGTCGGCACCGTGTTCGACGACCGCCTTCTGCAGGTCGACTATGTTCTTCGCCTCAAGCGGGTTCGCTTCGTGATTGGGGAACGTGCCATCGAGCTCGAAGTACATCGGGATGATTTCGATCGGAAGCTGGGGAAGGCCCGCGGCCGTGCCCAGCACCGCCGGAACGGTCAGCCCGCCCATGCCGTTGCCGGCGTCCACGACAATCCGGATCGGACGGATGTCTGACAGGTCGACCAGGCTGCGCAGCTTCGCCGCGTAGTCCGCCAGCACGTCCACCTCGCGGTACGAACCAGGTGTCTCCACCGGAACCACACCTCCGCCATTGAGGTATTCGGTCGCGCGATCGCGTATCGCGGCGAGGCCGGTATTCAGGCTGATGCCCTGGGCGCCGGCGCGGCTGAACTTCATGCCGTTGTAGATGGCTGGGTTGTGGCTCGCGGTGAACATGACCGCCGGCGCCTGCAAGCTGCCCGATGCGAAGTAGGTCTCGTCGGTGGAGCACAAACCGATCGAAACCACGTTTGCCCCGCGCGCTCGGGCGCCGGTCGCGAATGCAGCGGCGAACTCTGGCGAGGAGTCCCTCATGTCATGCCCGACGACGACATCGATTCCGGCTGCGTCGATCTCGTCGACGAACCCTGCGGCGAGCGCGGAGACCACCTCGGGAGTCAGCTGCGACCCCACCAGACCTCTCACGTCGTAGGTTTTGACGAACGGTGTCAGATCAAAGCTCATGGCCTCAAAACTAGCTCACCCAGCGCAGCGCTCCGAAGCGAGCGAGCGAAGTGGGGACAAACAGTCAGTTCACAATCGCGTGCCGCACGACCTGCCAGCCCTGCGGGACAGACAGCCGCTCGGCGTGCTTCACGCACAGGTCGTAGCTGTGCGGTTCGGCACTCTGGCTCAGAGGACCGAGCACCGCCATCGAGTCCGCGTAGACGTAGGTGAGTGTCGAAACTGCCTCGTTGTTACAGGCGACTTTGCTGCACGGTCGACCGGTCATTGTGAGTAAACCCTAACCGCCGTGCACGCCAAGCGGCGGCTGGCACGCCGGTCTACCATGGGCGTATGGCTGCTCCACGTCGACGCTCGGCGCCCGTCTCCGTTCGTTCGGGCTGGCGGGACCGCCACGGCAGGGGCATCCGGGCCGCTGTCACCGGTCCGCACCTTCCGCTGCTTCGCTCG
>JAUZFR010000061.1 GCA_030840335.1 Actinomycetota bacterium
CCAGCAGCAGGAGCGGGCGCGTACGCCGGAGCAGCCGGAGCGGCTGGGGGCGGGGTGGGCTCTGGAGCGATTGGGTCGGTCATGAGAGGGAACTCCTTAGTGTTTGCTGATAAGCCTTCGCGGTGCCCATAGTGGCATCACCGTGGGGCCCTGTCAACGACGTGCGACGCGGCGTTTCGCGGTGTATTCAGGCCTGAATGGTGGTGACAGGCAGCGTGGAGTCCGCCCCGAAGTCGAGGCCGGATGGCGCGTTGCCCGCACGCACCAGTTGCGCGCCAAGCGCCGCGATCATCGCACCGTTGTCGGTGCAGAGTGCAAGCGGGGGCACACGCAGTTCGATGCCCGCGGCGCTGGTCCGCTCCGCGGCCAGTTCACGGATGCGCGCGTTGGCAACCACGCCTCCACCCAGCAGAAGTCGCGGAACCTCGAGATCCCGGCAGGCCGCAATTGCCTTTGTCAGCAACACGTCGGCGACCGCCTCGCGGAAGCTCGCCGCCACATCCGCAATCGGGATCTCCTCGCCGGCGTCGCGATGCTGTTCGACCCAGCGCGCGACTGCCGTTTTCAGCCCGGAGAACGAGAAGTCGTAGCGGTGCTTCTCGGCGTCTTTCGGATGCGTCAACCCGCGCGGGAACCGGATGCTCGCCGGATCGCCGCCGATCGCCACCCGGTCGATGTGCGGACCACCCGGGTACGGCAGCCCGAGCAACCGCGCAACCTTGTCGAATGCCTCCCCCGCCGCATCATCGATGGTTTCGCCAAGCAGCTCGACATCGGAAACCAGGTCGCGCACCAGCAGGAGGGAGGTGTGGCCGCCCGAAACCAGCAGCGCGATCGTCGGCAGTTCGATTTCGGTGCCGTCGTCACGCAGAACGTCCGCACCGACGTGACCGACCAGATGGTTAACGGCGTAGAGCGGCTTGTCGATCGAGATGCTCAGCGCCTTGGCCGCCGCGACTCCGACCATGAGCGCGCCGGATAGCCCGGGACCCGAGGTCACCGCAATCGCGTCGAGTTCGTCGAGCGTGATGCCTGCCTCGGCGAGCGCCGCGGACAGTGCGGGAGTGAGCGCCTCGAGGTGTGCCCGGGCGGCGACCTCGGGAACGACTCCGCCGTAGCGCGCGTGCTCCTCCATCGATGACGAGATCACGTTGGCGAGCAATGTGGTGCCGCGCACGATTCCGATGCCGGTTTCGTCGCAGCTCGTCTCGATGCCGAGCACCAGCGGTTCCTGAGTCGCACTCGCACCATGAGTTTGTCCGCGGGCGACCGCGAGCTTCATGATGTGCGCGTCAACACCGTCGGGCTGGTAGTACTTCGGGCGAACCGCGATTTGCTCGAACCCCAGGGAGTCGTAGAGTTCACGCGCCCCGGGATTGTCGGCTCGCACTTCGAGGAAGACGGATCGGGCGCCGCGAGACCGGGCTTCCGCGATGAGCGCGACCATGAGCATCCGGCCCAGTCCCCGGCGACGGGTGACGGGCGCGACGGCGATGGTCTGGATGTCTGCATCCATGCCTCCGCGCGGGGCGAGCAGCCCGGCGTACCCCACGACTCGACCGGGATCGGCCGAGTCGGCGGCAACGAGGTAGTACGTGTTGGTGCTCGCGACGTCGGCGGCCATGACCGCGGGCGACCAGGCATCCGTACCGAAGGTCGATGACTCGAGCTGCATGATGGCGTCGACATCCGCGGGGGTGGCATTGCGCAGTTCGAACGCCATCAGCTCACCCTCTTGGGGCCGGACGACAAGGTGACATCGGGCGAGCGAAGGTAGAGCGCCTCCGAGCCCGCGAACGGGCGGCGATGCAGGTAAAGCAGCTCGGCGACCAGGCCGAGGGATGCGGCGGACACTTCGGCCGCGTCGAATCGGCGGTAACCGTCGTAGCCGGGAACGACCTCGCCGAGGGCGTCCGGCGGCGCGAGACCCGGGCCGGAGACGCGCACGGGGAGGCCCTGCTCGTCGGTGCCGGAGTAGGCGGACCAGTAGACCTCGCGGCGGCGGGCATCGGTCACGACCAGGAGCGGTTCCGTCGCGCCAAACGCGACCGCGTCGTGACTCACAACGGGGACAACGGGCTTACCCGCGCCCCATGCGAACGCCCTGGCGGCGGCGATACCGACTCGCAGCCCGGTGAACGGGCCCGGACCCATTCCGACAGCGACGCCGCTCAGGTCAGCGACGGCTACGCCCGCTTCGCGCAGGGCGGTCGAGATCATCGTGCCGATGACTTCGGCGTGACGACGGGTGTCGGCCTCGTTGATCTCGGCGAGTACTCCGGCGTCCCGGTCGACGACGGCAACGCTTGTCCCGGCGGAGGTATCAATCGCGAGCAGCACCGACCCACCCTAAGTCTTCCCAGCGTCTGCCGTGGCCGGTGAACGTGACCTCCCTCGGTTCGACGAGGTCGTCGTCCAACGGCTCCAAGGTCATTGAAGGGCCAGCTGCGGGCCGCACGATGTCGACGTTCAACCAGTCATCCGTCAGCCCGTCGAGGAGCCCTGCGCCCCACTCGACGACGACGATCGAGCCCTCGAAGTCGATGTCGAGGTCATCCAGCTCGAGCGCGCTCGACAGCCGGTAGGCATCCACGTGCACGAGCGGAGCGCCTCCCTCTCGCGGGTGAGTGCGCGCCAGCACGAACGTCGGACTGGTGACGGCTCCGCGAACGCCGAGACGCTCCCCGAGTCCACGGGTCAGCGTGGTCTTGCCCGCACCGAGTTCGCCGTTCAGCAGAACGAGATCGCCAACCCTCAGCTGGTCGGCGATGAGCGCTCCGAGCTGCTCCATGCGTTCGGGCGAGTCGACGGCGAGCTGGATCACGACACGAACGTGCGCGTCACGCGCGGCCCGATACGGGTGACGATTTCGTAGTTGATCGTGTTCGCGGCTGCGGCCCAGTCGTCGGCAGAGGGAACGCCCGTCGCCGGATCGCCGAACAGGATTGCGCGGTCGCCTTCGCGCGCCGTGTCGGCGCCCATGTCGACGACGAACTGGTCCATGGCGACCCGGCCCGCGACGCGGTAGGTCTTGCCATTGATCGAAACCGGTGCCGCGGATGATGCGGAGCGCGGAATCCCGTCCGCATACCCCAACGGCACGAGCGCGAGGGTCGAGTCACCGTCCGTGCGATGCGTATATCCGTACGACACGCCACTCCCCGAGGGCACCCGCTTGACCGACACGATTTCGGCGCTGAGTTCCATCACTGGTCGCAGACCGAGCGATGCCGAAGTTTCGCCGTCGAACGGCGACAGCCCGTATGCGCCTATTCCGAGCCTGACGAGATCGAAGCGCGCGGCCGGGATGCGAAGCGCGCCGGCTGTTGCCGCAAGGTGGCGCACCTCGGGCGTGAGCCCGGCATCCGCCGCCTGGACGAGTACGGCCTCGAACCGCCGCAGTTGCGCCGCATCCTCGACCGCACCGGCGTTGGCGAGATGGCTGAAGATGCCTCGAACCCGGATGCGCCCGCCGCGTTCGAGCTCGGCGGCTCGCGCGAGCATGCCGGCGGCGTCACGCTCCTCTATGCCGTTGCGGCTGAGTCCTGTGTCGAACTTGAGCTGCACGATCGCCAACCCGGGCGCCGCGGCCGCTCGCTCGAGCTGGTCGCGCGTCGAGACTCCCACGTCGATTCCCGAAGCGATTGCCGCGGCGAAGTCGGCATCCTCGCCGTGCAGCCAGGCGAGGATCGGCACCGCCACGCCCTCGGCGCGAAGGGCGAGAGCCTCGGCGATATCGACGACGCCGAGCCAGTCGGCGCCAGCCTCGACGGCTGCGCGAGCGGCCTCGAGCGCGCCGTGTCCGTAGCCTTCCGCCTTGACAACGACCATGCACTTCGCGGGCGCGGTCGCGGCTCGCAGAAATTCGACATTGGCTCGCAGGGCACCCAGATCGACGCGGGCCTCACGCATCGGTCGGCTCATCGGGGGACGCCTTCTGCAACGACATACGCGATGGCGACTCCGGCGTCGTGGGACATGGAGAGGTGGAACGTCGTAATGCCCAGCCGCTCGGCGATTTCGGCGACCGCGTTGTGAAGAATGAACGACGGATTCCGCTCGCCATCCGAGACCACCTCCATATCGCGCCAGGTCACGCCGGTGGAGTCGCCGAGCGCCTTCATCAGCGCTTCCTTTGCCGCAAATCGGCCAGCAAGCGATCGCAGTGGAAGATCGCGCTCGCCCTCGGTGAAGATGCGAGTGCGCAGCGCGGGAGTACGGCCGACCGCGCGTTCGAAACGCGCGAGGTCGACGACATCCACTCCAATGCCGATGATCATCCGGAAATCATTCGACCGTGACCGACTTGGCGAGGTTGCGGGGCTGGTCGACGTCGAGGCCCTTCGCGGTCGCGAGCTCGAGAGCGAAGATGTGCAGGGGCACCACGGCCAGCAGCGGCTCGAACATCGGGGCGGCGAGTGGAATCGGGATCACCTCGTCGGCGAACGGCAGAACCGCCGCGTCGCCCTTCTCGGCGATCGCGATGACACGGGCACCGCGGGCCCGGATCTCCTGGATATTCGACACGACCTTGGGGTGCAACGACCGCGGGTCGCGGGGGCTCGGAACGATGACGAACACGACCTGGCCCGGTTCGATGAGCGCGATTGGTCCGTGCTTCAGCTCGCCGGCCGCGAAGCCTTCCGCATGGATGTAGGCCAGCTCCTTGAGCTTCAACGCGCCCTCGAGTGCCACCGGGTACCCGACATTGCGGCCGAGGAAGAGCACGGAGCGAGTGTCCGCCATCCATCGGGCCAGCTGGCCGATGTCTTCGGATGCGATGAGCACGTCGGCGAGTTTCGCCGGGATTGCCTGTAACTCGACGATGTTCGCCGCGATGTCCTCGGGGAGGAGAGAGCCGCGCACCTTCGCCAGGTGCAGGCCAAGGAGGTAGAGGGCCGTGACCTGGGCGACGAATGCTTTGGTCGAGGCGACCGCGACCTCCGGCCCCGCGTGTGTATAGATCACCGCTTCGGATTCGCGCGGGATCGACGAGCCCTGCGTGTTGCAGATCGACAGGACGCGAGCGCCCGCTTCGCGAGCGAACTTCACGGCCATCAGGGTGTCCATCGTCTCGCCGGACTGACTGATTGACACGACGAGGGTGCGTTCGTTGATCACCGGATTGCGATAGCGGAACTCGTGCGACAGCTCGACCTCGACCGGGATTCTCGCCCACGACTCGATTGCGTACGTGCCCAGCAGACCAGCGTAGGCCGCGGTACCGCAGGCGATGATGACGATGCGGTCGATAGCAGCGAGCACGTCCTCGTCAAGGACGCCAAGCTCGGGAAGCGAAACCGCATTGTCGATAATGCGCGCGCGCAGGGTGTTCGCGACGGCATCCGGCTCTTCGCTGATCTCCTTGCGCATGAAGCTCGACCAGCCGCCTTTTTCAGACGCGGACGCGTCCCAGGCGATCTCGTATTCGCGAGTCTCGACCGGGTTGCCGACGAAGTCCGTGACCTCCACCGAATCCGGGCGGATGGTGACGATCTGGTCCTGGCCGATTTCGACCGCACGACGGGTGAATTCGACGAACGCCGCGACATCTGAACCGAGGAAGTTTTCGCCGTCACCGAGACCGATCACGAGCGGGGAGTTGCGGCGAGCGCCGACTACTTCGCCCGGGCGATCTTCGTGCACGATCAGAAGAGTGAACGCACCGTCGAGGCGCGCAACGACCGAGCGCATCGCGAGTGTCAGGTCCCCGGTC
Source organism: Actinomycetota bacterium (assembly GCA_030840335.1). Lineage (GTDB taxonomy): Bacteria > Actinomycetota > Actinomycetes > Actinomycetales > Microbacteriaceae > Galbitalea. Next base: position 5,717 of record JAUZFR010000061.1, read on the forward strand.
TCCCGGTAGGCGCGACCGACCAGAATCGCGGCCACCTCGGAGTCGGTCTCGCTCGTGAAGGTCTCGCCGGCATCCAGCAGCTCCTGCTTGAGCGAGGCGAAGTTCTCGATGATGCCGTTGTGGATGAGCGCGAGTTTTCCGCCATCGCCGAGGTGCGGATGCGCGTTGCTGTCAGTCGGGCCGCCGTGCGTCGCCCAGCGGGTGTGTCCGATACCGGTCTGGCCGTCGGCGAGGGGAGAGGCCTTGAGCTCGTCGAGCAGAACCTTGAGCTTGCCCGCGTGCTTGCGGGTCTCGAGTTCGCCGTTTTCGCCGATGACCGCGACGCCCGCGGAGTCGTAACCGCGGTACTCGAGGCGCCTGAGACCCCCGATGAGTACGTTCAGGCTGCTATTCGGTCCGACGTACCCCACGATTCCGCACATCCCGCAATTGTAGTTCGACGCCCTCCCTGACTTGCTGCGAGAAAGAGGAGGAGGGATCAGACGCAGTAGCCTTGTGGTGATGCACGAGCACGGAATTCCCCAGCCTTCACCGTTCGTGGAGATCGACCGGGACGACTGGGCCGCACTTGCTCCCGCTACCCCGCAGCCGCTCACAGAGACCGAGCTCGTGCAGCTCCGCGGTCTCGGCGACCGCCTCGATCTGCGCGAAGTCAGCGACGTGTACCTGCCGCTCAGCCGGTTGTTGAACCTCTACGCCGCCGGGGCGCGTGAGCTGCACCGATCCACCAGCGAGTTCCTCGGCGCGCGCGAACCCAGCACCCCGTTCGTGATCGGCGTCGCCGGATCGGTTGCGGTCGGCAAGTCCACCATCGCGAGACTGTTGCGCGAGCTGCTTGCCCGCTGGGATGACACGCCTCGCGTCGAACTCGTCACGACCGACGGATTCCTCTTCCCCAACGCCGAACTCGAGCGCCGCGGGCTCATGGAACGCAAGGGATTCCCCGAAAGCTACGATCGACGCGCACTCCTTCGCTTCGTGACGAACGTCAAGAGCGGAGTCCCGGAAGTGCGCGCTCCGTTCTATTCGCACCTCAGCTACGACATCGTCCCCGACGCCGACATCGTGGTACGCAAGCCGGACATCCTGATCGTCGAGGGACTCAACGTGCTGCAGCCGCCGATGCCGGGAGCAAAGCTCGCCGTCAGCGACCTGTTCGACTTCACGATCTACGTGGACGCGCGCACGAGCGACATCGAGAACTGGTACGTCGACCGCTTCCTCTCCCTGCAACGCGGCGCGTTCACCAACCCGAAGTCGTACTTCCACCGTTTCGCGAGCCTGTCCGAGGAAGCCGCGATTGCCCGCGCCCGCGAAATCTGGTCGGCTATCAACGAGCCAAACCTGCGGAACAACGTGCGTCCGACCCGTGCCCGTGCGTCCCTTGTACTGCGTAAGGACGCCAACCACGCGGTCTCGACCGTTCTCTTGCGCAAGATCTAGCCTGCCCCGCGAGCGGGGTCAGATGGCGAGTTGCTCGCGCACGACCTCGGCGAGTTCGTGGGCGATGCGGTCGGCTGTCCCCTGGTCTTCGGCTTCGACCATGACCCGCACCATGGGTTCCGTGCCGGATGGGCGCAGCAGTACGCGCCCGGTGTCGCCCAGAGCCGCCTCCGCTGCCGCGACCGCTGCGGCGATGGCAGCGTTCTGCTTCAGCCCGTGGTGATCAACGCCGCGGACGTTGACGAGAATCTGCGGGTAGATGGTCATCACCGACGCGAGCTCCGCCAGCGACTTGCCGGTTCTCGCCACCTCGGCCACCAGGTGCAGGCCGGTGAGGATGCCGTCGCCCGTCGTCGCGAATTCGGTCATGATCACGTGCCCGGACTGCTCACCACCGAGCGAGAGACTCTGCTCGTTGAGCGCCTCGAGAACATAGCGGTCGCCGACGGCCGTCTCGAGCATCCGGATGCCGTGCTGCGCCATCGCACGCTTGAGTCCGAGATTGCTCATGACGGTAGCCACCAGCGTGCGCTCGTGCAGCGCGCCGCGTTCGTTCATCGCGACCGCGAGGATCGCCATGATCTGGTCGCCGTCGACGACTTTGCCCGTCGCATCGACGGCCAGGCACCGGTCGGCGTCGCCGTCGTGCGCGATCCCCAGGTCGGCGCCGTGTTCGAGTACTGCTGCGGCGAGGTTGTCGAGGTGGGTCGATCCGACGCCGTCGTTGATGTTGAGGCCGTCGGGATCTGCACCGATCACGGTGACTCGCGCCCCGGCATCCGTGAAGACCTCTGGCGATACGCCGGCCGCGGCTCCGTGGGCGCAGTCGAGCACGATGTGCACGCCATCGAGTCGGTTCGGCAGCGTCGACAGAAGGTGCACGACGTAGCGGTCTTCCGCGTCGGAGAACCTGCGGATGCGACCGACGTCACCGCCCCTCGGGGCCAGTTTCGTCTCGCCGAGAGCCGCCTCGATGCGGTCTTCGACCTCATCCGGAAGCTTCGTTCCCCCGGTGGCGAAGAACTTGATGCCGTTGTCGGGCGCGGGGTTGTGAGACGCCGAGATCATGACGCCGAGGTCTGCCTTGAAGTCAGCGACGAGGAACGCCAGCGCCGGGGTCGGTACGACGCCGGCGTCATAGACGTCAACGCCCGAGCTCGCCAGGCCCGACGCGACCGCCGCAGACAGGAATTCACCTGAGATGCGGGGATCGCGCGCGATTACCGCGATCGGACGGCGTCCGGATGCCCGACGACCGTCGGCCACCCGGCCCTTGCCGAGCACGACGGCTGCCGATTGAGCCAGCCCGAGGGCAAGCTCGACCGTCAGGTCGGAGTTCGCGAGACCACGAACTCCGTCCGTGCCAAATAACCGCGGCATAGTCATACGCGCTATGCAGCGCGGATTAACGCTTCGAGAACTGCGACGCCTTGCGGGCCTTCTTGAGACCGGCCTTCTTGCGCTCGATGACGCGCGCATCCCGAGTGAGGAACCCGGCCTTCTTCAGAGCCGCGCGGTTGTTCTCGCGGTCGATCTCGTTCAGCGAACGGGCGATGGCGAGGCGCAGTGCGCCGGCCTGGCCGGAGGGGCCGCCGCCTGTGATCTTGGCGATCACGCTGTACGAGCCGAGCAGGTCGAGAACCTTGAACGGGTCATTGATGAGCTGCTGGTGAAGCTTGTTGGGGAAGTACTCGGCGAACTCGCGGCCGTTGACCGTGAACGTGTCGCCCCCGGGGATGATGCGAACGCGCGCGATCGCCTCCTTGCGGCGACCGACGGCTGCGCCGGGCACGTTCAGGATGGCACGGGGTGCCTTCGGAGCCTCGCTGGGTGTGCTCTCGGTCGTGAAGCTCTCTGGAACTTCCTCGATGTTGATAATGTCTTCGATCTTCGCCACTTGTCTAAGTCCTTAAAATTTCTGTGCTTGCGTGAATGCGCGAGGCCGGCGCTACTGAGCGACCTGGGAAAGGGTGTACGGCTTCGGCTGCTGCGCAGCGTGCGGGTGCTCCGGGCCGGCGTACACCTTCAGCTTGGTGAGCTGGGCGCGACCGATCGAGTTCTTCGGGAGCATTCCGCGAACGGCCTTCTCCACTGCACGCGTCGGGTGCTTTTCGAGCATCTCCGCGTAGGTGGTAGCCGTCAGGCCTCCCGGGTAACCCGAGTGGCGGTAGGCCTTCTTCTGAGCGAGCTTCGCACCGGTGAGGGCGATCTTCTCGGCGTTGATGATGATGACGAAGTCACCCATGTCCATGTGCGGAGCAAAGGTTGCCTTGTGCTTGCCGCGCAGGAGCGTGGCAGCGTGGCTGGCCAGACGACCGAGAACGATGTCGGTAGCGTCGATGATGACCCAGTCGCGCTGAACGTCAGCGGGCTTGGGCGAGAACGTGCGAGTCACAGGTGTACTGCTTTCTGGTCGAAATGAGATGTTCGTGAATCCCGCTCCGTGGCGGTTCTCTGGCGGATCGCCAGCAAACCATTCCGGTGGAGGGCTCAACTTCGGGTGTAGCGCACGGGGCGCAGGCACCAAGGGTCTAGATTAGTCTGCTTTGGCGCTTCCGGCAACCGGAGCATCGCGCCGAGCCCGCGTCTGCTCTGCGCGCGCGGCCAGTTCGGCATCCGGCGGGTAGCCCACTTCGACGAGCGCGAGACCCTTCGCGGGCACGACCTTGAATTCGCTCGTGCGCTCGGCCGCCTCGAGGATGCCGACGATCCGGTCGACGGGCAGCTTGCCTTCGCCGACCGCGATGGATGCGCCGACCAGCGCCCGCACCATGCTGTGGCAGAACGCATCCGCTGTGACGGTCGCCCGGATGACGCCATCCGCGCCGCGTGCCCAGCCGAATTCCTGCAGCGTTCGGATGGTCGTAGCGCCCTCGCGAGGCTTGCAATACGCAGCAAAGTCGTGCAGGCCGAGCAGGGACTTCGCGGCCGAGTCCATCGCCGCGACATCCAGTTCGCTCGGGTACCAGAGGGTGTGGTTGCGCAGCAGCGGATTGCGCGGCGCGGCGGTGTCGGCGACCGCGTATTCGTAGCGTCGCCAGATCGCCGAGAAACGCGCGTCGAAGCCGGGCGGGGCAATTGTTGCGGACGTGACGAAAACATCCGAGCTGAGACCGGCGATGCCGTTGAGTCGCCGCGCGAGGCGGGCGGCGCGGGCCGGCGGGGAGGTGTCCTCCCTGCTTTTGCCCTTGCCCCGATGCGAGTCGTCGAGGCCCGCGAGCTGTTCGGGCGTGAGATCCAGGTGCGCAACCTGTCCGAGTGCGTGTACGCCGGCATCCGTGCGCCCGGCGACGGTGAGCGTCGGTGGAGGGCCGTAACGCTGCAGAACAATGGCGAGCGCCGCCTCCAACTCGCCCTGCACGGTACGCAGTGAGGGCTGCTTCGACCAGCCCGCGAAATTGGTGCCGTCGTATGCGATATCGAGTCGCACACGCGTCGCAGAAGTCACCGGCCCAAGTTTAGGCGAGAGTGCGAGGATCGAGACATGGAAACAGGCGCCGAACTCTCGATCGACCCCATGCTCGCCAAGCTGGTCACGACGGTGCCAGAGCCCGACAAAGTCGTCGGCGGCCTCGCCTACGAGCCCAAGTGGGATGGCTTTCGCGCCATCGTCTACTACGACGGGAAATCCGTCGAGATCGGCAGTCGTGGGTCCAAGATGTTGACGCGGTATTTCCCGGAGCTGGTCGAGGTGTTCACAGCGCAACTGACTGAGCCGTGCATCCTCGATGGCGAGATCGTGCTGCGCAGCGGCACCGCCGGACACGAGCGACTCGACTGGGAGGCGCTGTCGCAGCGCATCCATCCGGCCGCGAGCCGTGTCGCTCGGCTCGCCGTCGAGACCCCGGCGTCGTTCGTCGCGTTCGACCTGCTGTCGCTGGGCGCCGTGTCGCTCGTCGAGAAGCCCTTTGAAGTACGACGCGCCGCGCTCGAGAAGCTGTTCGCCGAGACGAAGGCGCCGCTGCACCTCACGCAGACGACCCGCGACGTCGAACTGGCTCGCCGCTGGCTGACCGAGTTCGAGGGAGCTGGGCTGGACGGCGTCGTCTCGAAGCCCCTAGCGGCCCCGTATGCACAGGGCAAGCGGGTGATGTTCAAGACCAAGCACGAGCGCACCGCGGATGTCGTGCTGCTCGGCTACCGCATCCACAAGAGCGGCGCGGGCGTCGGCTCGCTGCTGCTCGGGCTCTACGGGGATGACGGCGAATTGCACAACGTCGGCGGAGCATCCGCTTTCTCGGATGCGCGCCGACTCGAACTGGTCGAGGAGCTCGCACCGCTCGTCAGGCGCGACGAGTCGGGCGACGTGGTGAAGAGCGAGACCGAGCGAAGCCGCTTCTCCGGCAACAAGGATGTCTCGTACGTGTCGCTCGAGCCCACGCGCGTGATCGAGGTGCGCTACGACCAGATGGAGGGATCACGTTTTCGGCACACCGTACAGTTCTTCCGCTGGCGTCCGGATCGCGATGCCACGTCGTGCACGTTCGAGCAACTCGAGAAGCCGATCGCGTACGACCTCAGCGAGGTTCTCGCCTAGCCCAACCCACTTACCCGCCCCCCTGCAGGCCCGTGCGGAATGGGAGGGAGGGCGCGCTCAGTCTCCGAAGAAATGCACGAGCGTCGGCAGCACCGGGGAAGCCAGCGCCACGAAGGCGACGACGTTCAGCAGCACACTCCCCCAGAACGCCGATCGAAATCGGGTCTTCTTCGTCTTGTGCCGAAGGATCTGCTGGGCGACGATCGCGCCGGGCCATCCGCCAATGAGTCCGAGGGAGAGAAGGATGCTCTCCGAGATCCGCCAACGCCCGGCCACCGCCGCAGACTTGTCGACCGCGTACGCAACGAAACACAACACGCTCGCACCGAGATACAGGATCGCAACCCAGTACGGCACCGGGCTCGCGAGAGACACCAGCACGTACACCGCCAGGAACGCGGGGATAGCTACGAAGCTGACAATGCCCGGGCGCACCGGATAGCGCGCGCGACGGATGCCGTCGGCCGGCCCGCTGCCGACGATTTGCGCGCGCTTCGCCCTGCGCCGTCCATCCGGGGCGAGTTCGAGCTCGAACTCGAGGTCGTCGCCAAGCAAGGGGCGTCGAGAACTGAACGGAAAGGCCTCGATGTGAACGAAAACCTGCTCGCCGCCGGGCGGTGTTATGAACCCGAATCCGCGCGCATCGTTCCAAAACGTGAGACCGCCGGTGAGGCGCTCACGTGATGAAGACATAAACCGATGCTAACCCGCACCTCAGTCGTGTTTGGCTCGACTTGGCTGTACGCGCGGCGGCTCCCCCGGCATCTTGGGAAAATCAGGTGGGAACGGAAGTTCGCCGAGACCGTTTTCGAGGTCGCGAGCCCACCACTCGAGCAGCACATCGATCGTGCCCGGGTTCTCCGACATGTCCGCCCACGGGTCTCCCGTGGCTTGCAGTCGAGCGGGGACGGTCAGCACCGTGAAGTCTCGGGGATCAACCGTCGGCAATTCGTCCCAGGTCACCGGGCAGGACACCGCTGCATGCGGCAGCGCCCGCGGACTGTACGCGCCCGCCATGGTGCGGTCCCTGTTCGCCTGGTTGAAGTCGACGAAGATGCGCTCGCCGCGCTCTTCCTTCCACCAGGCCGTCGTGACGGCTTCGGGCATCCGCCGTTCGAGTTCTCGGGCGGCGGCGATGACCGCGTGCCGCACATCCAGAAACTCGCGAGTCGCTTCAATCGGCGCGAAGACGTGAACGCCGCGATTGCCGGATGTCTTCACGAACGCGCCAAGGCCGGCTTCGGCGAGGACGGTGCGCAGTTCGAGCGCGGCAGTCACCGCATCGGCAAAGGTCGTCCCGGGCTGCGGGTCGAGGTCGATTCGCAACTGGTCGGGGTTATTCGAGTTTTCCGCGCGCGATGCCCAGGGATGGAACACGATCGTGTTCATCTGCGCGGCCCAGACCGCGGCCGCCGGTTCGTCGAGAACGAGCTGCGGATGTGAGCGACCGCTCGGATACACGACCGGCACCGATCGCACGAAGTCAGGCGCGCCCTTGGGAGGGTTCTTCGAGAAGAACTGTTCGCCGTCGACGCCGTCCGAAAACCTCTGAAGCGACACCGGTCGATCACCGTTCGCCGCGATGAACGGAGTGCCCACCTCGACGAGATAGCGAGCGAGATCCAGCTTCGTGATGCCGACCTCCGGCCAGAGCACGCGTGAGGGGCTCGAGATGCGCACGACGCGCGTTCCCGAAGGGCTGTCGATCTCGAGCAGTTCGGCTTCGGTTGCCATGCTCTCAACCTACTCGCCACCTCCGCGAAGTTGACGGACCGACCAAGGTGGGCAAGGCTCGTTGAAGTCTTATGGCTAAAAAACTCCTCCCCACAACACCACCGCCGGTGCCGCCCGCCGTGCGGGTTCAGTCGTCGCAACTGCCGGGCCTCGATGGGTTGCGCGCAATTGCGGTGGCGGCGGTTGTGGTGTTTCATGTGTTTCCCGGCGTCGCCCCCGGGGGCGGTATCGGCGTCGATATCTTCTTTGTGATCAGCGGTTTTCTGATCACTGGATTGCTGATCCGCGAGCGCGCGAGGAGTGGGCGCATCCGGTTCGGCAGCTTCTGGGTGAGGCGGGCGCGACGGCTGCTGCCCGCGCTCCTCATCCTGGTCGCCGTGTGCTCGACGGCAGCACTGTTCGTCGGCAGCGACCTGCTGGTGGGAATCGGCCGCCAGGTGCTCGGGGCTGGCACTTTTAGCAGCAACTGGCTCGCGATCGCGGACGGCACGAGCTATTTCACCGGCACCACGCCGGAGCTGTTCCGCAACCTGTGGTCGCTCTCCGTCGAAGAGCAGTTCTACCTGGTCTGGCCGTTCATCGTGCTTCTGGTCGTGCTCGTGCGGCACCGCTCGATTCGCACGATGCTCTTCGTGTTGCTGGCCGTCGCATCCGCGACGGCCATGGCGCTTCTCTACGTGCCCGGGGTGGATGCGACGCGCGTCTACTACGGCACCGACACCCACAGCTTCGGTCTGGCCATCGGTGCAGCTCTCGCGGTCCTGACCTCGGACATGTCGAGGACTCATCTCGAATGGTCGAGATGGCAGCGACGGCTGCTTCCGATCCCCGGCGCGATCGCGGTTCTCGCGCTCCTGGGGCTTGCGGTGGTTTTGCCCGCCGACACTGCGCTGACCTTCCGTGGCGGGCTCGCTCTCGTCGCGGTGCTGACGGCCGTCGCCATCTGGGCGTCGATCATCCCCGGCTCCGCCCTCGGGCGCGTGCTGGATGTCCCTCCGCTCGCCTGGGTTGGAAAGCGTTCGTACGGCATCTACCTGTGGCACTGGCCGGTTCTGGTGCTCCTCCTGGCAGCTCTGCCGACCTGGCAGGATGACCCGACTCTCGTCTGGGTTCTGGGCGCCGTCACGGTCGCCATCACCGTCGGAGCCGCCGCCCTGTCATATCGATTCGTCGAGTCGCCCATCCGCCGCAACGGTTTCCGGGCCGCGTTTGGATCCGGTTTCCGGGCCGGCCCACGACGAGGACTGCGCGTGATCAGCGCCATCCTTTCGGTGCTGCTGCTCTTCGGCGCCGTCGGCGCAACTTCGGTCGCCATCGCCGGGGCGCCGCGGGAGGGCCTTGCGCAGGAGGATATCGCCGCGGGCAAGGTCGCATTGGCGAACGCCCGCAGCCTGCCGCCGCCAACTCCAGGGGAGGCCGGCAGTCGTCTGACCGCGATCGGCGACTCCGTCATGCTGGCCGCTGCTCCCGAACTGCAACAGAAGTTCCCCGGGATCACGATCGACGCGGTCGTTTCGCGGCAGATGAGCAAGTTGCCTGCGATCGTTCACCGACTCGTGGAGCGCAACCAAATCCGCCACACGCTCGTGATCGGCCTCGGCACCAACGGATACATCGCCCGTCCGTCGCTCGAGGAGGTGCGGAAGATGCTCGGACCCGATCGGCAAATCGTGCTGATCAATATTCAGGCCCCGCGAGGATGGGAGTCGAGCGTGAACCGGATCCTGTCGAGCTTCGCAGCGGACTACAACAACGTCGAGTTGGCCGACTGGCACCGCGCGATCTCGAGCCGCATCTCGATCCTCGCGCCCGACCACATCCATCCGGGACCGACCGGCGGTAGCATCTACGCGAACGCGGTGGGCGCCGCGCTTCGTCGGCTGGCTGACCTGCCGCCATACCCGAACGTCAACGACCTGCGGGTGCCGACACCGACGGCCTCGCGTCGGTAGACCTTGCGCCCGGGCGCTCATCGGCTCGCATGCCCGGCACCGGGTGACTTGACGCAAATGGCTGCCACCCCGACGGAATAACAGCCATATGGGTCAACTCGAGGTCGGCGCGGGGGCGGGGGCGGGTCAGTAGACCTTCGTGAAGGCGATCTGGCGGGTCGTCTCGGTGAAGCCCATGCCGCGGTAAAGGCCGAGGGCTCCGCTGGGGTTGTCGGAGTCGACATCCAGTTCCGCGCGTTCGTAACCGGCGGCGCGGAAAGACTGGAAAGCTCGGGCCAGCAGCGCGGGGGCGATGCCCTTCCTCCGCCATTCCCGAACGACGCCGACGATCGCGATGTAGCCACTCGAGAAGCCCTCGAGCTCCCAGTCCGCTTCGACGACGTCCGTGATCAGCAGTCCAACCACTTCGCCCACATCGGTGACCGCCAGGAACGAGTGTTCGGCACGGAAACTCGGCAACGCCAACATCGAGTTCCACTGCTCGGTCGAGGTGGGCTGGCTGCCCCAGTGGTCCTGGAACGCCGAGTCTTTCGCCTTCATCGCCGCCTCGGAGTAATCCGCCGAAAACGTGACAAGCCGGATGTCCGGCGGCAGTTCCACTTCGGGGATCGGGTCCGCGATGTCGCGACGCTGGCCAAGGAACCACCTGGTCGGCTCGAAGTCGAAGTGAGCGTAAAGTTGCGCCGCCGACGCAGCTCGCTCCTCGGTGAAGAGCATCAGCCATCCGGGCAGCGTCTTGTCGGAGGACGCGAGCTGCTGTAGACCGCGCGCGTTCTCCCATGCCAGCAGTGTCCGCCCAATGCCTTCGCCACGGCGATCCGGATGCACGCCGCCGAGGAGGATGGAACGCACCAGTGTGTCTTGCCCCGGCGGCATGATAACCAGTCCGTGCGCGACAAACATGCCCGTGGCGGCATCGATCGCGATCAGCGAGTCATCAACGAGATCTACATAGGAATGGCCGAGTTCTTCGGCGATTTCTTCACGGGTTTCGACGTAGTTCGGATGATCCGCGAGCGCAATGGCGCGCGACAGGCCGACCAGGTCGTCAAGATCGGCGAGGCGGATCGGGCGCCAGACGAGCCGGTCGGTATCAGGTGGCTGTGTCACAGACGGCACCGGGACCCGGCTGCTCAACGGAGAGTTCGTCATGAGAATCCACCCTAACGGCCGCAACTCTCGACGGTCGAGGTCGACGGCCTCGACGACTCCAACGCGCACGCCAACAGCGGTTAACCGGCGTAGAACTGCAAAAGGCCCGACTGCGAACAGTCGGGCCCCTTGGGAAACACAGAATTACTTTGCGGCATCCTCGGCGGGAGCATCGTCGGCGACGACTGCTTCAGCGTCGGCTGCGTCCGCGACATCCGCCTCGGCGGCGTCTTCTGCGGCAACTTCGTCCGCGGCGACCTCGGTCGCCGTCTCGTCCACTGCTGGCGTCTCGGACTCGGCGACGATGTCGTCCTCGACCGGGGCGTCGACCGCTTCGTCCGAGGCCGCTGCAGCAACCGGAGTCGAGGCAGCCGCAGCAGCTGCAGTCTTCTTCGCGCTCTTCGGCTTCGGGTTCACGGGCTCGAGAACGAGCTCGATCTGAACCATCGATGCGTTGTCGCCCTTGCGGAAGCCCAGCTTCGTGATGCGGGTGTATCCACCCTCGCGCAGCTCAACGAGCGGTGCAATCTCGGTAAACAGCTCGTGCACGACGGCCTTGTCACCGATGACGGCGAGCACGCGACGGCGAGCGTGGAGGTCTCCGCGCTTCGCGAACGTGATCAGGCGCTCGGCGACGGGACGCAGGCGCTTGGCCTTCGTCTCGGTCGTCTTGATGCTCTTGTGGGTGAACAGGGCAGCCGCGAGGTTCGCGAGCATGAGGCGCTCATGCGCCGGTCCGCCGCCGAGGCGGGGTCCCTTAGTTGGTGCAGCCATTAGTCGATTTCTTTCGTTGTCAAAGTGTCGTGGTTAGTCGAGACGAAACTTAGATGTTCTCGTCGTCGTCGCCGCCGTAGAAGTGGGCACCGTCAAACCCGGGAACCGAGTCCTTCAGGCTGAGGCCCATCTCGACCAGCTTGTCCTTAACCTCATCAACCGACTTCTGTCCGAAGTTTCGGATGTTCATGAGCTGCATCTCCGACAGCGCAACAAGCTCGCTCACGGTGTTGATGCCCTCGCGCTTGAGGCAGTTGTAGCTGCGCACGGAGAGGTCGAGGTCTTCGATCGGCATGCTGAGCTCGCTCGAGAGAACCGCGTCAACAGGTGCCGGGCCGATCTCGATTCCCTCTGCGGCGGTGTTCAGCTCGCGAGCGAGACCGAACAGCTCGGTCAGCGTGCGGCCGGCCGAAGCGATCGCGTCGCGCGGGGTGATCGCGGACTTGGTCTCGACATCCACGACCAGGCGGTCGAAGTCGGTGCGCTCACCGGCACGAGTTGCCTCGACGCGGTAGGTGACCTTGAGCACGGGCGAGTAGATCGAGTCGACCGGAATCTGGCCGGCTTCGCTGAACTCGCTGCGGTTCTGGGTTGCCGAAACGTAGCCGCGGCCACGCTCGATGGTGAGCTCGAGTTCGAACTTCGCCTTGTCGTTGAGCGTCGCGATGACGAGCTCGGGGTTGTGGATCTCGACGCCGGCCGGTGCAGAAATGTCTGCGGCCGTGACCTGGCCGGCACCCTGCTTGCGCAGGTACGCGGTGATCGGCTCGTCGTGCTCGCTGGAGACGACCAGTCCCTTGATGTTCAGGATGACCTCGGTGACGTCTTCTTTCACACCCGGAACGGTGCTGAACTCGTGAAGCACGCCGTCGATACGGATGCTCGTCACTGCGGCACCCGGAATGGACGACAGCAGAGTGCGGCGAAGAGAGTTTCCGAGGGTGTAACCGAAACCAGGTTCAAGCGGTTCGATCACGAACCGCGAACGGAACTCTGAGATGTTCTCTTCGGCAAGAGTGGGGCGCTGTGCAATGAGCACTGGTTGTTCCTTTCGGCGAAGTGTCCGCTATATGACACTTATGAGGTGGCGGGTGGCTGGCCCGTCTAAAAGCTATTGAGTTGTGATCGGTGGAACGTGACTAATCGCTCCCTGAGCGTGTCGAAGGGTTTTGGCCACTTCGACAAACTCAGTGAGCGGAAAAAGAACTAAACCCGGCGGCGCTTCGGCGGGCGGCATCCGTTGTGAGCCTGCGGAGTGACGTCACTGATGACGCCCACCTCGAGGCCAGCGGCCTGCAGTGAACGAATCGCGGTTTCGCGACCCGATCCTGGTCCCTTGACGAAAACGTCGACCTTCTTGACACCGTGCTCCTGGGCCTGGCGCGCGGCTGACTCCGCCGAAAGCTGGGCGGCGAACGGCGTCGACTTACGCGAACCCTTGAAGCCGACCGTGCCGGACGATGCCCAGCTCAGTACGGCACCCGAGGGATCGGTGATCGTGACGATGGTGTTGTTGAACGTCGACTTGATGTGGGCCTGGCCCACGGCGATGTTCTTCTTCTCTTTGCGACGCGGCTTACGAACGGCCGACTTTGGTGCTGCCAATGTGTTCTCCTAAAACCTAAATGGCGACGCCGATGGGTTAGACCCAGCGACTATCGGGCCTTCTTCTTGCCTGCAACGGTGCGCTTCGGGCCCTTGCGGGTGCGAGCGTTGGTCTTGGTGCGCTGGCCACGAACCGGGAGCCCGCGACGGTGGCGAACACCCTCGTAGCTTCCGATCTCGACCTTGCGGCGGATGTCGGCGGCAACCTCACGACGGAGGTCACCTTCAACCTTGTAGTTGCCTTCGACGTAGTCGCGGAGAGCGATGAGTTGATCATCGGTCAGATCCTTGACGCGGATGTTTCCGTCGATTTCGGTGTCGGCGAGGGTTTTGAGTGCCCTCGTACGGCCAACACCGTAGATGTAAGTCAGTGCGACTTCAACGCGCTTGTCGCGCGGGATGTCTACGCCGGCCAGACGTGCCATGGTGGCTTCTCCTTCAGGAGTAAGTGGAGGTGTTGAGCGACATCGGTGCCGGGGCCTCCACCCCGGGTGTCCCCTGATTGCTCAGGATCTGATGTCGCTTGTATAAGTTGGGCTATTAGCCCTGGCGCTGCTTGTGACGCGGGTTGCTCTTGCAGATGACCATGACGTTGCCGTGACGACGAATCACGCGGCACTTCTCACAGATCGGCTTGACGCTTGGGTTGACCTTCATTGTGGTTCTCTCTTCGCTGTCTTCGATACGAGTCGGCTAGCCGATTCGCTCGTTACTTTCCAGCAGTACTTATTTTCAACGGGCACTACTTGTAGCGGGCGCTACTTGTAGCGATAAACGATTCGGCCGCGGGTCAAGTCGTACGGGCTCAGCTCTACGATCACGCGGTCCTCTGGGAGGATTCGGATGTAGTGCTGACGCATCTTCCCCGAGATGTGGGCAAGTACTCTGTGTCCGTTGGTCAACTCAACGCGGAACATTGCGTTGGGCAGAGCTTCGACCACTGCACCTTCGATCTCGATGACGCCGTCTTTTTTGGCCATTGCCTCTTCGTCGCTAAAAATAAATGAATACTGGTCTTGCGGATGGGATTGTGGCGTACATGCGCGCACCGGTTAACGGGCAGCAGACACCAAAGATCAAGCTTAGGTCATTACTGAACTTTTAGCCAACACCGGCGTATACTTTCGCTCCGCTATCAGCGGACGGGGACAGGCACGATTCCGAACGGCGCGAGTCCGGCCGCTCCACCGTCTTCCGCGGTGAGAACCCAGATGCCATCGGCGTGCCTGGCGACCGAGTGTTCCCAGTGCGCGGCGTCACTTCCGTCATCCGTGGCGATCGTCCAGTCATCCGCGAGAACGTGAGTCTCGATCGTGCCGAGGGTCACCATGGGTTCGATCGCCAGTACCAGCCCGGCCCTGATCTTCGTCGACCCGCCGCGCACCCGGTAGTTGAACACGGATGGCTCTTCGTGCATCGAGCGACCGATGCCGTGCCCGGTGTAGTCCTCCAGAATGCCGAAATCACCGACCGCGGCGATCGCATCCTCGACTGCCCCGCCGATCTCGTTGAGCCTGGTCGCCGTCGCAAACGCGGCAATTCCTGCCCACAGCGACGTCTCGGTCGTTTCAGAAAGACGTTGTCGAGCGGCGACGAGTTCCGGTCGAGACGAGTCCGGTACGACGACAGTGAAAGCTGCATCGCCGTTCCAGCCGTCGACATCCGCCCCGCAGTCGATCGAGACGATGTCGCCCGCCTCGATCTTTCGATCGGTCGGCACGCCGTGCACGACTGCGTCATTGATGGATGCGCAGATCGTGTGGTGATATCCGGGCTCGAGTGCGAAGTTCGGAACGCCGCCGGCCCCACGGATGACCGACTCGGCAATCGCGTCGAGCTCGAGTGTCGAGATGCCGACCGCGATCCTGGCGCGCACCGCAGCAAGCGCGGCAGCCGTGACGAGGCCCGGCCGCACCATTGCTCGCAACTCGGCCGGCGTCTTGTACAGGCCGACTGACCGCGCCACTAGTTGGTGGCCGTCGCAGTGTCCGACGTGTTCGCGACGATGCCGCGCTCCGCGAGTGATTCTGCGATACGGCCAGCGACTTCCTCCACGTCACCGAGGGCATCGATCTGGATGACGAGGCCGCGCTGCTTGTACACGTCGATCAGGGGAGCGGTTTCGCGCTGATAGAGCGACTGGCGGTATCGGATCGTCTCTTCGGTATCGTCAGAGCGACCCTCTTCGTGCGCGCGCTTCAGAAGGCGGGACACGACTTCGTCCGGATCCACGATGAGCTGGATCACCGCGTCAAGGGACTTGCCCTCGGCGCTCAGCATGGCGTCGAGGAATGCCAGCTGGTCGAGCGTGCGCGGGTAGCCATCGAGCAGGAATCCTCGCTGGCAATCATCCTCTTTGAGCCTGCTCGCAACCAGTTCGTTCGTGAGCGAATCCGGAACGAAGTCGCCGGCGTCGATGATCGCCGACACCTTCTTGCCGAGTTCGGTCTTGTTCTTGATGTTCGCGCGGAAAATGTCGCCTGTAGCGATCGCCGGAATGTCGAAGAGGAGGCTGATGCGGGCCGCCTGGGTTCCCTTACCGGCGCCGGGGGGACCGACGATAAGGAGCCGGGTCAACGGAGCAGACCCTCGTAGTGGCGCTGCTGAAGCTGCGAATCGATCTGCTTGACCGTCTCGAGTCCGACACCGACGACGATGAGGATGCTCGTGCCACCGAACGGGAAGTTCTGTGTCGCGCCGACCCACGCCAGTGCCGCGAGCGGAACGAGAGCGATCAAACCGAGGTACAACGAGCCTGGAAGCGTAATGCGCGTGAGCACGTAGTCGAGGTACTCGGCAGTCGGACGCCCGGCACGGATACCGGGGATGAACCCACCGTACTTCTTCATGTTGTCGGCGACCTCTTCGGGGTTGAAGGTGATCGCGACATAGAAGTAGGTGAACCCGACAATGAGCAGGAAGTACAACAGCATGTAGAGCGGGCCATCGCCCTTGGTCAGGTTGTCGGTGATCCACTGAACCCAGGGTGCAACGATCGCGGCCTTGCCGGTCGCGCCGGACTTCGGCTGGTTGAACTGGGCGATCAGGGCCGGCAGGTAGAGCAGGGACGAGGCGAAGATGACGGGCACGACGCCAGCCATGTTCACCTTGATCGGGATGTACGTGTTGTTGCCGCCATAGGTGCGGCGACCCACCATCCGTTTCGCGTACTGCACAGGGATTCTTCGCTGCGACTGTTCGACGAAGACGACAGCGCCCATGATCAGGATGCCGACCGCAATGACGAGAACGAAGATCGGGAAGCCCTTTGAATCGTTGATGCTGCCGAGGGCGGACGGGAAGCGAGCCGCGATCGACGTGAAGATCAGGATCGACATTCCGTTGCCGATGCCGCGCTCGGTGACGAGCTCGCCCATCCACATGATGATTCCGGTTCCGGCCGTCATGGTGATGACCATGAGCAGGATCGAGTACCAGGAGTCATCGGTGATCAGCTCCGAGCACTCCGGAGTGCCGGAACTCGTGCCGAACAGCGCGCCGCTGCGAGCGACCGTGATCAGCGTGGTCGACTGCAGGATGCCGAGACCGATGGTCAGGTAGCGGGTGTACTGCGTGAGCTTCGCCTGGCCGGACTGGCCCTCTTTGTACAGGGTGTCGAAGTGCGGGATGACGACGCGCAGCAGTTGCACGATGATCGAGGCCGTGATGTACGGCATGATCCCCAGCGCAAAGATCGACAGCTGGAGCAGTGCTCCACCGCTGAAGAGGTTGACGAGCTCATACAGGCCGGACGTGTTGGAGTTGGCCTGAAGACAGGTCTGGACGTGCCCGAAGTCGACGAACGGCGCCGGGATGAATGACCCGAGGCGGAACAGCGCAATGATGAGGAGCGTGAACCCGATCTTCCTGCGAAGGTCAGGCGTGCGAAAGATTCGCGCGACAGCTCTAAACACAAAGGCCTCCTGCTATTTCGTTCTTATTGCGGATGAAGTGGAGCCCCCGGTTCGGGAGCCCCACTTCACTACGCGAGAGTGTCGCCAAAAAGCGACTATTTGACGGAGCCGCCCGCTGCGACGATCTTCTGCTCGGCTGAGCCGGAGACCTTGTCGACAGCAACGTTTAGCTTAACCGCAATATCGCCATTGCCAAGAACCTTGACCTTCTCGTTGTTGCGCACGGCACCCTTCGCGACGAGGTCAGCAATTGTGACCTCACCACCCTTGGGGTACAGCTCGGCAAGCTTTTCGAGGTTGACGACCTGGTACTCGACGCGGAACGGGTTCTTGAACCCGCGCAGCTTCGGCGAACGCATGACGAAGTTCAGGTTGCCGCCTTCGAGGCCGGCCTTGACCTGGTAGCGCGCCTTGGTGCCCTTGGTTCCACGACCCGCAGTCTTACCCTTGGATCCTTCACCACGACCCACACGGGTTTTGGCCTTCTTGGATCCGGCAGCGGGACGGAGGTGGTGAACCTTCAGAACCTGCGGACGCGCGACGACATCGGCCTTCGGCGCAGCCTTCTTCGGTGTTGCCTTCTTGGCGGGGGCCTTGGCAGTCGACGTCGAAGCGGCAGCAGCCTTTTCGTCGGTCGAAGCCTTTGGCGCGGTCGCCTTGGGAGCAGCAGCCTTCGCGGCAGGAGCCTTCGCGGCAGGAGCCTTGTCGGCGGCAGCAGCCTTCGGAGCTGCAGCCTTGGCCGGAGCCTTGGTCGCAGCAGCCTTGGCGGCTGGAGCCTTCTTCTCGGCGGCGGCCTTGGGAGCTGCAGCCTTGGTCGCAGCAGCCTTCGGGGCAGCAGCCTTAGCGGCTGGCTTCTTTGCTGGAGTGGTTTCTTCGGCCATTAGTCAATCTCCTCGACCTTGACAAGGTGAGCAACCGTGCGGACGTACCCGCGGTTCTGCTGGTTGTCCTCGCGCACAACCACGTCACCGATCCGATGGAGCCCAAGGCTCCGCAGGGTGTCACGCTGGTTCTGCTTCTCACTAATTTTGGACTTGATCTGGGTCACCTTCAGGCGCGCAGCCATCAGACACCTGCCTTTGCGGTAACAAGCGCACCGGCGGCCTCGGCGTCCGCACGCACGAGGCGGGCGGGAGCGACATCCTCGAAGGGCAGACCACGGCGTGCGGCGACGGCGCGGGGCTCCTCGAGCTGCTTGAGAGCAGCGACGGTTGCGTGGACGATGTTGATCGTGTTCGACGAACCGAGCGACTTCGAGAGCACATCGTGGATGCCCGCACACTCGAGTACGGCGCGCACGGGACCACCGGCGATAACACCGGTACCCGCAGCGGCCGGACGAAGAAGCACGACGCCAGCCGCGGCTTCACCCTGCACCGGGTGCGGGATGGTCGCTCCGACGCGGGGAACGCGGAAGAAGTTCTTCTTCGCTTCCTCGACGCCCTTGGAGATGGCGGTCGGAACTTCGCGAGCCTTGCCGTAGCCGACGCCAACGAGTCCGTTTCCGTCGCCGACGATCACGAGCGCGGTGAAGCTGAAGCGACGACCACCCTTGACGACCTTCGAAACGCGGTTGATGGTGACAACGCGCTCCAGGAACTGGCTCTTCTCGGTGTCGCGGGCTCCGCGGTCACGGTTGGGGTTGCGCTCACGACCGCCACGGCGGGCCTCGCGAGGCTCGTTCGTGGTGTCCGTGGGCGGCGCGTCAACGACGGCCGCCGTGGCAACAGCCTCAACGGTAACGGCCTCAGCCGGTACGGCCTCGGGTGATTCAGCCACAGTTGGCTCCTCATTCGTGTTGCTTGCGTCGGTCACAGGTCCAGTCCACCCTCTCGAGCTCCCTCGGCAATAGCAGCGACGCGTCCCGCGTACTTGCTGCCACCACGGTCAAATACGACGGCTTCGACGCCGGCCTTCTTGGCGCGCTCGGCGACGAGTTCGCCAACCTTGTGCGCCTTGGCGGTCTTGTCACCATCGAAGGTGCGCAGATCCGTCTCGAGCGTTGACGCGGAGGCCAGCGTGTGACCCTTGCTGTCATCGACGACCTGCACGAATACGTGCCGGGCCGAACGGGTGACAACCAGGCGCGGACGCGCCTCGGTGCCGACGACCTTCTTGCGAAGACGTGCGTGCCTGCGGCCCTTTGCGGCCGACTTGCTCTTGCCTCTTGTTCCGAGACCCATGATTACTTACCTGACTTTCCGGCCTTGCGGCGGACTACTTCGCCTGCGTAGCGAACGCCCTTGCCCTTATAGGGCTCCGGCTTGCGCAACTTACGAATGTTTGCGGCGACTTCGCCGACGGCCTGCTTGTCGATCCCACTCACGGTAATGCGGTTGTTGCCTTCGACCGTGAAGCTGATGCCTGCCGGTGGAGCGACGGTGATCGGGTGCGAGAAGCCGAGCGCGAACGTAATGTTCTGCCCGTCGGACGCGACGCGGTAACCGGTTCCGACGACCTCGAGGCCCTTCGTGTAGCCATCCGTCACACCGATGATCTGGTTGGCGATGAGCGTGCGGGTGAGGCCGTGCAGCGAACGCGATTCGCGCTCGTCGTCCGGGCGGGTGACCAACAGCTGGCCATCCTCGATCTTCACCTCAATGGGGCTCGCGACGGTGAGAGCGAGCTCACCCTTCGGGCCCTTGACCGTGACGGCCGAGCCGTCGACTGTGACATCAACACCAGCTGGGATGTCAATGGGAAGTCTTCCAATACGCGACATGACGAATTACCACACGTAGGCGAGGACTTCCCCACCCACGCCCTTCTTGCTTGCCTGGCGGTCCGTAAGGAGACCGGAGGAGGTCGACAGGATGGCGACGCCAAGCCCGCCGAAGACCTTGGGGATCTCGGTCGACTTTGCGTATACGCGCAGGCCCGGCTTCGAAACGCGCTTGATGCCCACGATGGAGCGCTCGCGGTTCGGGCCGTACTTGAGGTCAATGGTCAGCGTCTGTCCGACGCGGGCGTCTTCGACCTTCCACGCGGAGATGAAGCCCTCGGACTTCAGGATCTCGGCGATATTCGTCTTGAGCTTGCTGTTCGGCAGCGACACGGTGTCGTGAAATGCCGAATTCGCGTTGCGCAGTCTGGTCAGCAGGTCTGCGACCGGATCTGTCATTGTCATGCGATTTTTTCCTTAATTCGTCTGGTTTCGACATCCATTACATGAATGCCGACCTTGCCGATCGGTGTTACTACGGTGTTACTTCGGTGGTTGAGCTTGTCGAAACCCTAAGAAGGCGTGTTCTCGGCGTTACGGAACGGGAAGCCAAGCGCCTTGAGCAGCGCGCGACCCTCGTCGTCGTTACGAGCCGTGGTCACGACGGTGATGTCGAATCCACGAACACGGTCGATCTTGTCCTGGTCGATCTCGTGGAACATGGACTGCTCGTTGAGACCGAAGGTGTAATTGCCGTTGCCATCGAACTGCTTGTCCGACAGGCCACGGAAGTCACGGATGCGGGGAAGAGCGAGCGACAGAAGTCGGTCGAGGAATTCCCAGGCGCGGTCGCCACGAAGCGTGACGTGTGCGCCGATGGGCTGGCCCTCGCGCAGCTTGAACTGTGCGATCGACTTGCGTGCGTTGGTGACCTGGGGCTTCTGGCCGGTGATGGCCGTGAGGTCCTTGACCGCGCCGTCGATGATCTTGCCATCGCGGGCCGCCTCGCCGACACCCGTGTTGACGACGATCTTCACGAGTCCGGGCACCTGGTGCACGTTCGTGAAGCCGAAATCTTTCTGGAGCTGGGCCGAGATCTCGGTCTTGTACTTCTGCTTGAGGCGCGGCTGCACCTTGACAGCTGGCGCAGCAGTTGCAGTGTTCGTCATTACAGGTCCTCACCTGAACTCTTTGCGTAGCGAATGCGGACGGTCTTGCCCTCTGCGTTCTTCTCTACGCGGAAGCCGACGCGAGTCGGCTTCTTGGTCTTGGGGTCGACCAGGGCAACGTTCGAGACGTGGATGGGCGCCTCATGCGTTTCGATGCCACCGGTCTTGGTGCCGCGGTCGGTCTGGCCGACGCGCAGGTGCTTGGTCACGAAGTTGATGCCCTCGACGACTACGCGGTTCTTGTCCGCGTCGACTCCGATGACACGACCCTGCTTGCCGCGGTCTCCGCCGCGAGCCTGGGTCGGTCCGCTGATGACCTGAACCAGGTCACCCTTTTTGATGTTTGCCATGACTAAATGACCTCCGGTGCGAGCGAGATGATCTTCATGAACTTCTTGTCGCGAAGCTCGCGACCGACCGGTCCGAAGATGCGGGTACCACGGGGGTCTCCGTCAGGCTTCAAGATCACTGCTGCGTTCTCGTCGAACTTGATGTACGAACCATCCGAGCGACGGGTTTCCTTCTTGACGCGAACGATGACTGCCTTGACGACGTCACCCTTCTTGACGTTGCCGCCAGGGATCGCATCCTTCACGGTGGCGACGATGACGTCGCCCAACCCGGCGTAACGACGGCCAGAGCCGCCGAGCACGCGAATGGTCAGAATCTCCTTGGCGCCGGTGTTGTCGGCGACCTTGAGTCGGGATTCCTGCTGAATCATTGGTTTCTCCTGCTAATCAAGCAAGCGCGGACGCTTACTTGGCCTTCTCGAGGATCTCGACGAGGCGCCAGCGCTTCGTGGAACTGAGCGGACGGGTCTCGTTGATGAGAACCAGGTCGCCGACACCGGCGGAGTTCTCTTCGTCGTGAGCCTTGACCTTGGAGGTACGGCGGATGACCTTGCCGTACAGCGGGTGCTTTACGCGGTCCTCGACCTCGACGACGATGGTCTTCTCCATCTTGTCGCTCGTGACGTAGCCGCGGCGAACCTTGCGGTACCCACGCGCTGCGGCGTCCTTGACGTCGTGCGCTGATGACTCGTGGCCAGCAGGTGCTTTAACTTCAGCCATTACTTGGCCTCCTCAGCCGGTGCGGTCTCGTCGGTTGTGGTGTCGTCGGACACCGCTTCGGCGGACTTCTTCGTGGCCCTCTTGGCCTTCGGTGCGGTCTCGAGAGGAACGGGCGTGGCACGGATGCCCAGCTCGCGCTCACGGATGACCGTGTAAATGCGGGCGATGTCGCGCTTGACCGCGCGAAGTCGTCCGTGGCTCTCGAGCTGCCCGGTAGCCGACTGGAAGCGCAGGTTGAACAGCTCTTCCTTCGACTTCTTCAGCTCGTCGAGCAGTCGCTCGTCTTCGTAGGTGTCGAGCTCATCTGGAGCAAGCTCCTTGGATCCGATCGCCATTATGCGTCGCCCTCCTCGCGCTTGATGATGCGTGCCTTGAGGGGCAGCTTGTGAATTGCACGGGTGAGTGCTTCGCGAGCGATGGTCTCATTGACACCGCTCAGTTCGAAGAGCACACGACCCGGCTTGACGTTGGCGATCCACCACTCAGGAGAACCCTTACCGGAACCCATGCGGGTTTCGGCCGGCTTCTTGGTGAGCGGACGGTCTGGGTAGATGTTGATCCAGACCTTTCCACCACGCTTGATATGACGAGTCATCGCGATACGCGCTGCCTCGATCTGGCGGTTGGTGACATACGCAGGCGTAATCGCCTGGATGCCGAACTCGCCGAACGACACCTTGGTGCCACCAGTCGCCTGGCCGCTACGGCCGGGGTGGTGCTGCTTACGGTGCTTGACCTTCCGAGGAATCAACATGATTACGCCTCTGCTCCTACTGTCGGTGCCGCAGCTGCCACGGGGGCAGCGTCTGCACGCGGGGCACGACGAGGACGGTCGCCATCGCGGCCACCGCCATCACGACGCTCCGGGCGCGACGACTTCTGGTTGGCCTGCTCGCGAGCAAGCTCCTTGTTCGTAATGTCGCCCTTGTAGATCCAGACCTTCACGCCGATGCGGCCGAAGGTGGTGCGAGCTTCGTAGAAGCCGTAGTCGATGTTCGCGCGCAGCGTGTGCAGTGGCACGCGACCTTCGCGGTAGAACTCCGAGCGGCTCATTTCTGCTCCACCGAGACGACCCGACACCTGGATGCGGACACCCTTGACGGTCGGCGTGCGCTGTGCACCCTGCAGGCCCTTGCGCATCGCGCGGCGGAAAGCCACACGAGCGCTGAGCTGCTCGGCAATACCCTGCGCAACCAGCTGAGCCTCGGCCTCGGGGTTCTTCACCTCGAGGATGTTCAACTGGATCTGCTTTGCGGTCAGCTTCTCGAGGTCCGTGCGGATGCGCTCCGCCTCGGCACCACGACGGCCGATGACAATACCGGGGCGCGCAGTGTGGATGTCAACGCGAACGCGGTCACGCGTGCGCTCGATCTCAATGCGGGCAACACCGGCGCGGTCAAGCGACGTCTTGAGCAGGTTGCGGATCTTGATGTCTTCTGCGACATAGTCGCTGTACCGCTGGCCGACCTTCGTCGAGTCGGAGAACCAACGCGACACGTGGTCGGTGGTGATTCCGAGACGGAAGCCGTACGGATTTACTTTCTGGCCCATTACTTCTTTCCTGCCTTCGTGCGGCTCGAGCCCGTCGAACCGTCGGCAACGAGTTCGTCTGGCGTTGCCAGAACGATCGTGATGTGGCTGGTGCGCTTCAGAATCTGGAACGCGCGACCCTGTGCACGCGGCTGGAACCGCTTCAGGGTCGTTCCCTCATCCACATACGCTGCCGAGACGAACAGGTCTTGTTCGTCGAGGTACGTGTTGGCGGCATCCGCCTTGACGCGTGCGTTAGCGATCGCGGATGCGACCAGCTTGTACACGGGCTCGCTCGCACCCTGGGGTGCGAACTTCAGGATTGCCAGTGCCTCTGTTGCCTGCTTGCCGCGGATCAGATTGACGACGCGACGAGCTTTTGTGGCGGTGACGCGGATGTGCTTCACGCGAGCGATCGACTCAACCATTTCTCTCCTCCTTACGCCACCGCGTTAGCGGCGACGACCCTTCTTGTCGTCCTTCTCGTGGCCGCGGAAGGTGCGGGTGGGCGAAAACTCGCCGAGCTTGTGGCCAACCATCGTCTCGGTGATGAACACCGGGATGTGCTTGCGACCGTCGTGCACTGCGATGGTGTGTCCCAGCATTGCCGGGATGATCATCGAGCGACGCGACCAGGTCTTGATTACGTTCTTGCTTGCGGCCTCGTTGGCGACAACTACCTTGCGAAGCAGGTGCTCATCGACGAAGGGGCCCTTCTTCAGACTGCGTGGCATCTTCTACAACTCCTACTTGCGCTTCTTGCCGGCGTTGCGCCGACGGACGATGAGCTGGTCGCTTTCCTTGTGAGCATGACGCGTGCGGCCCTCTTTCTGGCCCCACGGGCTGACCGGGTGGCGTCCACCGGAGGTCTTGCCCTCACCACCACCGTGTGGGTGGTCGACCGGGTTCATGGCGACACCACGGACGGTTGGGCGAACGCCCTTCCACCGCATGCGGCCGGCCTTGCCCCAGTTGATGTTCGACTGCTCGGCGTTGCCGACCTCGCCGATCGTGGCGCGGCAGCGAACATCCACGTTGCGGATTTCGCCCGACGGCAGTCGAAGCTGCGCGTAGGGGCCATCCTTGGCGACGAGACGAACGGATGCTCCGGCCGAACGCGCCATCTTGGCGCCTCCGCCTGGCTTCAGCTCGATCGCGTGGATAACGGTACCGACCGGGATGTTCTTCAGCGGAAGGTTGTTTCCCGGCTTGATGTCAGCGGACGGGCCCGACTCGACGATGTCACCCTGGTTGAGCTTGTTCGGCGCGATGATGTAGCGCTTCGTGCCATCCAGGAAGTGCAGCAGCGCAATGCGCGCCGTGCGGTTCGGGTCGTACTCGATCTCGGCGACCTTGGCGTTGACGCCATCCTTGTCGTTGCGCTTGAAGTCGATCACGCGGTACTGGCGCTTGTGGCCACCACCGATGTGACGCGTCGTGATCCGGCCAGCGTTGTTGCGGCCACCGGTCTTCGGCAGCGGGCGCAGCAGCGACTTCTCCGGGGTCGAACGCGTGATCTCGGCAAAGTCTGCGACCGAGGAACCGCGACGACCAGGAGTCGTGGGCTTGTATTTGCGAATAGCCATGATGTTTTCCCTTGCCCCTAGCCGACAGCCGTGAAGATGTCGATAGTGCCGGACTTGAGCGTGACAATTGCACGCTTCGTGTTCTTGCGGTGGCCGATGCCGAACTTCGTGCGCATTGCCTTACCGGTGCGGTTGAGCGTGTTGACCGAATCGACCTTGACGTTGAAGATCTTTTCAACGGCGAGCTTGATCTCGGTCTTGTTGGCACGCGGGTCAACTACGAAGGTGTACTTGCCGTCGTCGATCAGGCTGTAGCTCTTCTCGGAAACAACCGGAGCGATGATGATGTCGCGCGGGTCCTTGTTTGCGGCGCTCATGCGCTGACCTCTTCCTTGGTCTTGGAGGCGACAAATGCCTCGAAGGCGGCCTTGGTGAAGACGATGTCATCGCTCACGAGCACGTCGTAGGCGTTGAGCTGGTCGAAGCGCAGCACGTGAACCGTCTGGATGTTGCGGACGCTCTTCTCAGAGAGGTCATCGCCACGATCAAGGACGATCAGGACGTGCTTGCTGACCGCGACACCATCGAGGTAAGCCACAACGGCCTTTGTCGATGGGGTGTCTCCGAGTGACAGCGTCTCGACGACGTGAAGGCGGTCACCGCGTGCGCGATCCGAGAGGGCACCGAGCAGGGCTGCGGCGATCATCTTCTTGGGGGTGCGCTGCGAGTAGTCGCGCGGGTGTGGCCCGTGCACGATGCCACCACCGGTCATCTGGGGAGCACGGATCGAGCCCTGGCGAGCGCGACCGGTTCCCTTCTGCTTGAACGGCTTGCGGCCGGCACCGGAAACTTCACCACGACGGAGCGTGTTGTGCGTTCCCTGGCGTGCGGCAGCGAGCTGCGCAACCACGACCTGGTGGATGAGTGGAACGTTGGTCTGAACGTCGAACAGGTTGGCCGGAAGCTCAACGCTGCCGGACTTGTTGCCCTTGACGTCAACCACATCAAGTGAGGTAGCCATGAAACTACGCTCCCTTCACTGCGTTGCGAACGAAGACGATACGACCGCGAGCACCGGGTACCGCGCCCTTGACGAGCAGCAGACCCTTCTCGAGATCGACCGAGTGGACCTTGAGGTTGAGAACCGTCACGCGGTCACCACCCATACGACCCGCCATGCGCATGCCCTTGAAGACACGGCTCGGGGTCGAGGAAGCGCCGATCGAGCCGGGCTTGCGGTGGTTGCGGTGCGAACCGTGCGATGACGAAACACCCTTGAAGTTGTGGCGCTTCATGACACCGGCGAAGCCCTTGCCCTTGCTGGTGCCCATGACATCCACGAACTGGCCGGCTTCGAAGCGGTCAACCGTGAGTTCCTGGCCGAGCGTGTACTCGGAGGTGTCATCGGTGCGCAGCTCCGTGAGGTGACGGCGCGGCGTGACGCCAGCCTTCTCGAAGTGGCCGGTCAGTGGCTGGTTGACCTTGCGGGGATCGATCTGGCCGTAGGCGATCTGAACTGCCGTGTAGCCGTCGACCTCAGGGGTGCGAAGCTGCGTAACGACGTTCGGCGTGATCTCCACGACGGTAACGGGGATGAGCTTGTTGTTCTCGTCCCAGACCTGGGTCATACCGAGCTTCTTGCCCAGCAGACCCTTGGTTGCCTTAGTTGTAGACATGATTTTCCTCTTCGACCGATCGCTCGTTAGAGCTTGATCTCGATGTTGACGTCAGCCGGCAGGTCGAGACGCATCAGCGAGTCGACGGCCTTGGGCGTGGGGTCAATGATGTCGATCAGTCGCTTGTGGGTGCGCTTTTCGAAGTGCTCGCGGCTGTCCTTGTACTTGTGAGGGGAACGGATCACGACAATCACGTTCTTCTCGGTAGGCAGCGGCACCGGTCCGACGACGGTTGCACCCGCGCGGGTGACCGTGTCAACGATCTTGCGTGCCGAGCTGTCGATGACCTCGTGGTCATACGACTTAAGTCGAATGCGGATCTTTTGTCCCGCCATGTCTGACTCTCTTTCTTTAATGCATCGTGGCCAGCGCCCGGTTCTCACGAACCAAGCGCAACTATTGGATGCTGTGTTAGCTCAGCGTTTCTGCTGACGCACCACTATTGATCTGTCAAATGCTGCTGATGTTGCGACTGTTGCTATTGCTGTTGCGTTCGATCAAACCCGCGCACAACACAGGCGTCGCTAGACGCTCGCGAGAGCATTCGGGATTTGATTAAGCTGTGTTCTTCCCCCCGCGGCCTAGAACCTCGAGTCTGCTCATGCGAATAACATGAAAACTCGGCCTATGCACTGCCTGGTGGTGATCCGCGCACGCGTGGTGGCGAAATGTTGAACTAGACGAGTTTGCCACATCCGCGGCATTGCTGCAACCCGGGCGTGTCGCGCTCGGCGCCTCTCACCGTGTGGGCGGAGATATTGGCCCCGGGCGGATTAACAACTCCGCCCGCTACTGGGTTTCTCCGCCCGCAGCGGGAACGGGTGGGATCGCGTGCCTCCGCGCATCCCGCGCCGTCAGCACGAGCGTGAGCGTGCCCGCGCCATAGACGATTGCGGCGGCGTAGAGGGCGATCGATCCGTCCGCCCATTGAATGACGGATGCGCCGATCGCCGCCCCGACGCCCATTGCGATTACCGCGAGCAGGCGCGGAACCCATCGCTCGCCCCTGCCGCCGGCCAGCCGACTGTCACGAGCGAGGTTCGCCACCGTATTCGTCACCACGATCGTCGTGACGTCGCTGTTGCCGATCGGCTTGACCGCGGAAACCTGTGACCCCATCACGACGGCCAGCAGAAATGTGAGCGCGAGCAGCACCGGTTGCGGAAGGGGGCCGATGATCGTCCACGTCGTCGCAAGAATGATTGCAAGGATCCCGCCGGCGAGAAGTATGTATGCCGAAACGCGCGGGAACCCCTTCGCGTGTCCGCGACCGACGATGCGTCCGCTGACGATCGACCCCACGATGAACCCCAGGAGCGCGATCGAGTTGTTCGCAAACGGAATGCCTGCGACCCCGACCAGCGCGAACCCGATGAACAACAGGTTTCCGGTCATAT
>JAUZFR010000099.1 GCA_030840335.1 Actinomycetota bacterium
ATCGAGGCACTCCTGCGACGTGCCGGCTCCCCGTACTGGCTTGCGATCGCGAGACTTGCCGCAATGTGTGCCGTCGTCATCGCCGCACTGTCGATCGTCCCGCCCTTGTATGTGGTCTTGGCGAACGTGGCGTCCGCCGCGGGTGGCGTGGTCAGTCCGTGGCACGCAAAGCCGTTCGACCTGGTCGGTGATCGCGGCGCAACGGTGCTCCACAGCGTGGAGGTACTCGCAATCCTCGCAGTCGTGGCAGCGGTGGTCTGGCTGTCCGTGCGCCTGCAGCGGACGAGGCTTCTTATCTGGATCATCGCCGTGCTCATCGCCGCCGCCGTGCCGCTGCTCAAGGTTTCGCTCGTCGTGGTGTGCGTGTGGCTGTTCCTCGGGCTCGCCAGCCTGGCCGCATCCATTGTCGTTCGACGGCGCGGCGGGTCGAACCGCGCCATCCGGGCGGCGCTCATCGGTCTCGTCGTGATGGGCACCGTGCTCGGGTACTTCGCGTCATGGGCAAGCATCGGAACATGGGCCTACGGATCCGCGGCCGCGCTCGTCGTGGTGCTCGGAGCGCGGTACACCTTCGCAGCCACCAGGGTCGTGGCTCGTGCTGCACTGCTGATCCCGGCGCTTGCCGTGCTCGTCATCGGCGCTGCGGCGCTCAGCCGGCAGCTCGGCGGCAACCAGCCAACGGGCACGCTGCCCGCCCGGGACGGCTTGCAGGTCGTCGCTGTAGTCGCAGCAGTACTGGTTGTCGTGGCTTTCGCTGTGCCCTGGGGCTCACGAGTCGATCGCCGTGTGTTGTTCTGGGTTTCGTTGCCGGTGGCTCTCGGTGCCGCGGGGATCGCGCGACTGCTGAGTGCGTGGCTGGCTGGCGTGCATAGTGACAACGCCCTTCTCGACGGCAACCCGATGAGTCTCGTCGTCGCGATCGTTTTGGTTGCGGCACTCGCGGTCGCCCTGCTGGCCCGCCGTTACCTTCCGCTCGCGGCCGAGCGGATCACCGCTGCAGCATCAGTCGCGCCGGCAGTCCTGCTGCTCGTAGACGCGGTCCTGCGGCTCGCGCACGTGCCGTCGTTCGTGCTGTCGATCGAGCCGTTTGCCTGCACCCTGCTGGTCGCGGCGGCAATCCTGACGCTGACCATCGTCCCCGTGATTCGCGAGCGGGCCAACGCCGTGCCGCGGTGGGCGGGAGAGATCGGCATCGCGATCGTGGGCGTGCCCAGCACGATTGCTGTGCTCCTGATGCATCCCACGTCAACCTGGCTCGCGCTCGAACTGCTCGGCGTCACCTTCCTGGTGCTCGCAATCAGCTCGGACGGCCTCTTCGCTTCGCGATCCGCACGGCGTCATCTCGGCTGGATCGCCTTGCTGTTCGCAACCGTCGGACTCTGGTGGCGCCTGGGAAGCGACCGGGTTGCTCCCATCGAGCCATATGTGCTCCCGCTCGCAGGCGCCTTGCTCCTTGTTGCGCTGCTGATCGATCGGGCCGCGCGCACCCGCGTTCCCCAGGGTCGCGCCGCTCCGCTCGTTGCTCTCGGCGGGCTGGCGGTGGGCATCCTTCCGCTGGCGCTCGCGTCGTCAAGCGGAACCGTCGTGCGGCCAATCGCCGTTGGGCTTGTCTCGACCGCGCTACTCGCCGTCGGTGCATACGCGCGACCACGCAGCGCCGCCGACCGCGACTACCTCACCGGCGCCGCGTTCGTCGGAGCCATCGGTGTGCTCGTTGTCGGAGTTGGTCGCGCCCTGGCTGACCGTTCGATCGACGGCATCGAATCCGCACACTCGGATGCCTGGCTCGCGCTCGCATTCGCCGTCATCGTCGCCGGGGCATTCGGGTTCGCTCGACCTCTGCGCACCGGGCTGGACTCGCAAAACACCGCCAGGTCGATTGCTGCGCAGGCCGCCGTCATCGTCGCGTTGGTCGCGGTGTTGCTGCTCGAGGGTGGCTCGGTGGGGTCGGAGCCGTACGGGCGGGCTCGGGCGCTTGGGGTCGTGCTGCTGTTCAGCGCCATCCATGTCATTGCGCTCCGGATTCGGCGATCACCGCTGACACGTCTCGTCGGCTGGATGGCGATCGCGTTCGGAGCGATCTTTGCGGTAATCGGGCTGAATAGCCTCGCCTTCAAGCCGATCGAAACGGGCACCGTGCCGATCGCGCTCGCCCTGCTGGCATCGGGCGCGATCCACCTGGCGGACACCCCCGCTGCACGCAGCTGGAGACAGCTCGGCCCGGGACTCCTCGTGCTCCTTCTTCCGTCCCTTCTCGCGACCGCCGCGGACCGGCCGATCTGGCGGCTCGTCGCCCTCGGAGTCGTCGCTGTGGCTGCCATCGTGATCGGCGTCGTTCGCCGACTGCAGGCGCCGTTCATCCTCGGTGTCGTCGTCGCTCTCATCCACGGAATCGGCACGTTCGCGGTGCAGATCCGAACCGCCTACGAATCGGTGCCGTGGTGGCTGTGGCTCGGGATCGGCGGCATCCTGTTGATCCTGCTGGCCGCACGGTACGAGAAACGCATCCAGAACCTCAGAAGTGTCGCGATGCGGGTGGGTTCGCTGCGCTAGCGCTGGAGCCAGGCCAGTACTGCGAGAACGCGGCGATGGTCGGTGCCCGAATCGTCCAGTCCGAGCTTCTGGAAGATCGCGGTGACGTTCTTCTCGACCGCGCCTGTGCCGATGACGAGCGCGGATGCGATCGCGGCGTTCGTGCGTCCCTCACCCATGAGGGCGAGTACCTCGCGTTCACGCGGCGTGAGCCGCGCGAGCGGATCGTGCCGACGTCCGAGCAGCTGCGCCACGACCTCTGGGTCGAGAACAGTACCGCCGTTGGCGATTCGGTCGACGGCATCCTTGAGCTCGTCGAGGGAAGCCACCCGATCTTTCAGCAGATAGCCGATTCCGCCTGTTCCCGCTGACAGGAGTTCCTGAGCGTAAGCGACTTCGACATACTGCGAGAGCAGCAGGATGCCCACCGATGGGATCAACTCCCTCGCCCGAATCGCCGCCCGTACTCCCTCATCGCGGAACGTCGGCGGCATCCGCACATCGAGCACAATCAGGTCGGGACGCGAGTCGGCAACTTCGGCCAGCAGCGATTCAGCGTCCGGATACGCGGCGACCACGTTGACGCCGGACTCGCGCAGCACGCGCACAAGCCCTTCGCGCAGCAGCACGGAGTCGTCGGCGACGACGACGCGGAGTTCGGTCATGCCTTCAGGGTATTGGGCGGAGTCGGATTGGCGTTCGACGCACCGAGGGGCAGCAGCGCAGACACGGTCGTCGGACCGCCAACCGGGCTCTGAATCGTCAGGGTCCCGCCGACGCCACGCATCCGCTCTTCGAGGCCAGCGAGCCCGTGACCATTGGATGCAGTCGCTCCACCCGAACCGTTGTCGGTTACGAACACTTCGAGCCAGTCCTGTCCGCGGACGCCGAGCGACGTGACGCGAATTTCGACCTCGGTTGCGCCCGAATGTTTGATCGCGTTGGTCAGCGCCTCGCTCGCTGCGAAGTAGGCGTTTCGCTCGATCTCCTGCGGAAGTACGATGCCGGCTGGCAGCTCGTCAACGACTCGCGTCGAGAGCGGGCTGCGGATCGCGGCAGACTCCAGCGCCGCAACCAGCCCCCGATCGGACAGGATCGGCGGCGCAAACCCTCGAGACAGCGAGCGCAGCTCTTCGAGCGCCTCTTTCGATTGCTGCATCGCCTCGCCAAGGAGTTCGCGCGCCTTTGCCGGGTCGGCGTCGAGCTGGCGGTCAGCCGCGGCCAGGTCCATCTGCAGACGCACCAGGCGCTGCTGCGGGCCGTCGTGGATGTCGCGCTCCAGTCGTCGGAGAGAGTGACCCTCAGCGGCCGCAGCGGCTCCGCGAGACGCGTTCAGGTCGATGACCTCGCGTTGTAGAGCATCCGACTTCCAGGCTCCGAGCATTCCGCGCGCGATCCAGTAGTTGACCAGAACGAGGCCGCGCGTGACGAGCGGCAGCAGCGCGAGCATGATGAACCCGAGAACGAGGTAGAGAACGGAGTCGACCGCAGCGAGGTCGACACCGCGGGTGCTGCCGTTGAACAGCTCGATGACCCACTTCGACAGGAACCACTGCTGGTCGTTGTTCGGCAGGAAGATCTGCCAGAACCACGAGGTCACT
>JAUZFR010000120.1 GCA_030840335.1 Actinomycetota bacterium
TGGCCCTCGTCACGTTCACTCGCGGATCCTCGATATGCGTTCCCTTGAATACCTTCGGGAAGATCCGCAGAAACTGGATGCGCGTCAGCGGTTCGACCACCAGAACGTCCAGCAGTCCGTCATCGAGGAGTGCGTCAGGCGTCACTCGCATTCCGCCTCCCAGCGACTGACCGTTGCCCACCGACACGAGCATGCCTTTCGTGACGAGCTCGGTTCCGTCCATCACGATGCGATAGGAGATCGGTTTGAGCCCGATCATCTCGAGGAGCAGGGCCGCCGTGTAGCGACTCTTCCCCTTCGGATAGCGCATGTGGTTCGCGCGCTCGTTGACGACGGAATCGAAACCGGCCGAGACAATGCATCCGAACCAGCGGGACTCGCCGTTAGCATCCGTGATCATCCCTGCGTCGATTACCCGCGGCGGTCGACCGAGCGCCTCCTCGAGAACGGCGACCGCCTGCTCAAGGTTTCCGATCGGGATGCCCAGCGCACGAGCCATGTCATTGCCCGTGCCGCTTGGCACAATCCCGAGGGGAACCTTTGTGCCGGCGACCAGGTTCGTGCCCAGGTTGACCATGCCGTCACCGCCAACCACGACGAACGCGTCGGGCTTCGACGCCACCGCCTTCTTCGCAGTGGTAATCAGCTGTACGTAGTCGGCCTCGACAAGCATCGTGACGTCATGACCGAGCCCGCGAAGCGTGGTGACGAGGGCCGGCCCGACCGCGCGGGTCGCCCCGAACGACGCCGTTGGATTGACGGCAACGACGATGCGCTTGGACTTCTTTGTCGACGACATGTGCTGATTATGCCGGGTCGAGGAGCCACCCGTGGACACACCCGCTCATTAGTTTCCCGCGTCGAAATCGACGGCTGGGCTTCGACGGCGACCGAAGCTACGAACGCAGCTTCACTCGACGAAGCAACTGGGCATTGAGCGCCACCACAATGGTCGAAACCGACATGAAGATTGCCCCAAGCGCGGGCGCCAACAGGATGCCCGCCCCATACAGAACCCCCGCGGCCAGCGGTATACCGATCACGTTGTATCCAGTCGCCCAGAACAGGTTCTGCTGCATCTTGCGATACGTCGCCTGACTGAGTTTGAGGATGTCGGCAACACCTCGCGGATCACTGCCCGCAAGCACGATCCCGGCGGACTCGATGGCGACATTCGTCCCGGCACCGATCGCGATGCCGACATCGGCTCGGGCCAGCGCCGGAGCGTCATTCACTCCGTCACCGACCATGGCAACCTTGGTGCCACCTTCCTGGAGCCGAATAACGACATCCGCCTTCTCCCCGGGGAGCACCTCGGCGAAGATCTCGTCGATCCCGAGCTTCCCGCCGACCCATTTGGCGACCTCATGTGAGTCCCCGGTCAGCATCGCTACGCGTACGCCGCGCGCCTTCAACGCGAGCACGGCCTCTGCGGAGGTCGGGCGGATAACGTCAGCGAGCGCGATCATGCCGAGCGCCTCGTTGTTTCTCACGACGAACACCACCGTCTTGCCCTCGGCGCCGGCGTCCCTCGACTCGTGGACGAGTCGCGCATCCATCGTGATCCCGCGCTCGGTCAGCACCCGCGCGCTGATCACGGAGACGACCTCGCCATCCACCGTCGCTTCTGCGCCGCGCCCCGCGAGAGAGCCGAACTTGCTCGAACGCAGCTTGGGCAGGTGTCGATCGGACGCCTCGCCAACGATTGCCCGAGCGATCGGATGCTCGGACTTCGCCTCGACCGCCGCCGCGAGCCGAAGCAGATCGTCGTCACTGACGTCGGCCACTGTCACGACCTGCGACACGCCTTGGCGACCCTCGGTGAGCGTGCCGGTCTTGTCGAACAGCACGACGTCAATGTTTCGCGCATCCTCGAGTGCGGCGCGACTGCGCACCAGCAGCCCGGAACGAGCCCCGAGCGCGGTTGAGATCTGTGCAACCAGGGGAATTGCCAGTCCGAGTGCGTGCGGGCACGCGATCACGAGCACCGTCACGATTCGCTCGAGTACGAAGGTCGGGTCATCCGGCTTGATCAGCACCCAGGCGATGGCTGTGATGACGGCAGCGGTGACGGACACATAGAACAGCCAGGCCGCAGCGCGATCGGCGAGAACCTGCGCACCCGACTTGCTCTCCTGCGCTTCGGCGACGAGCTTCATGACGCCCGCGAGCGCGGTATCGGACCCCAGCTTTGTGACCTGCACCGTCAGCGACCCGGATCCGTTGATACTCCCCGCCACCACCTCGGCGCCGATCGTCTTCGCGACCGCAGCGCTCTCGCCAGTCAGCAGCGATTCGTTCACTTCGGACTCACCGTCCACGACCTCGCCGTCGACCGGAATGCTGCCTCCGGGCCGCACCAGCACGATGTCTCCGAGGCTGAGCTGCGAGACCGGCATCGTCATGACGTGGTCGCCGTGAACGACGTCCGCCTCATCCGGAATCAGTTTCGCCAGCTCGCCGAGCGCGTTCTGCGCGCCCATGATCGCCGACATCTCGATCCAGTGGCCGAGCAGCATGATTGTGATGAGTGTCGCGAGCTCCCACCAGAAGTCCATGCCCTTGAGGCCGAGCGTGACAGCGGCGCTGTAGCCGAACGCCACGAGGATGGCGAGCGAGATCAGTGTCATCATGCCCGGTTGCTTCGCCCGAAGTTCACTCACGGCGCCGGTCAGGAACACGCGGCCGCCATAGACGAAGATGACCAGGCCGAATACCGCCGGGATGACCTCGCTACCCGGAAAACGCGGACCGGACAGACTCAGGATGCCCTGAAGTCCGGAGCTGAAGACCAGTGTCGGGATCGTGAGGACGAGGCTCAACCAGAACTTGCGACGGAACTGGGAGGGGTCGTGGTGCGAGTGGTCGGAGTGGTCGTGGTGGTCGTGATGTTCGTGTTCCTCGTGCCCTTCGACAAGCTCAGGCGCCGTTCCCGAAGCATGGTTGTGGTGTTCGTGATCCACGGTCACTCCCCTCTGTTGTTGTTGAGTTCGAATACGGTGAGCAGTTCAGTGACGGCGGCCTCGCGTTCGTGGCCGCCCGCCTCGAACATGTCGGTCACGTGGGTGCGCAAATGGTTCTCCACGAGAAGTTTGTTCAGGCTGCGCAGCGACTTCTGAATCGACAGGGACTGCGTGATGATGTCGACGCAGTACTCCTCGTTTTCGATCATCTTCTCGAGACCGCGCAGTTGACCCTGAAGGATGCGACTGCGGTGCAAGGCGCGCTTCTTGATGTCTTCGATCATGCCGACAGTATACCCCCCAGGGGTATCCACCCATCCGTGATGACATACGCTTGAATCATGCGAATTACCAAGTATGAACATGCCTGCTTTGTTGCAGAAATCGCGGACAAAAAGCTCGTCGTGGATCCGGGTGGGTTCACCGTTCCACTGCCCGATAACAACAACATCGTCGCGGTCGTTGTCACCCACGAGCACGCAGACCACTGGACCCCCGAACAGCTCCAGCGCATCCTCGAGCACAGCCCCGAGGCAAAATTGTTCGGACCAGCGGGAGTCGCGGATGCCGCATCCGACTTCGATTTCACCGTCGTGAACGCGGGCGACCAGATCGATGTCGAACCGTTCCACCTGGAGTTCTTCGGCGAAAAGCACGCCGAGATTCATTCATCCATCCCACTCGTCGACAACGTCGGTGTTCTCATCAACGACACCGTCTTCTACCCGGGCGACTCTTTCACGGCGCCGCCGACGCAGGTTGAGTTGCTTGCCGTTCCGTCGAGCGCGCCGTGGCTGAAGATCGGCGAGGTGATGGACTATGTCATCGCCGCGAATCCGAAGCGCACGTTCCCCACCCACGAGATGGTCAACTCCGTTATCGGCAACGGCATGGCGAACGGCCGCATCGAAGCCGTGACTTCGCAGGGTGGCGGCGAATTCTTCCCGCTGGAACCTGGCGAATCGATCGAACTCTAACCGATGCTCACCGACCTCACTGCGGCCGAACTGCCGCACTATCGCAGCGCACAGGCAGACCCGAGCGATTTCGACGACTTCTGGCGCGCCACGCTTGCCAATGCGCGAACCTACGACCTCGGCGTCGTCGTTGAACGAGTCGAGACCGCACTCACGACCATCGATGTCTATGACGTGACCTTCGCCGGATACGGCGGTGACCCGATCAAGGCCTGGCTGCGTGTTCCGGCGGGTGCGACCGGTCCGCTTCCGACCGTGGTCGAGTACATCGGCTACGGCGGCGGCCGAGGCCGCGCCGAAGAGCGTCTGCTGTTCTCTGCGTCCGGCTTCGCACACCTCGTGATGGATACCCGTGGCCAGGGTTCCGCGTGGAGCGTCGGCGACACTCCCGACCCGCACGGCTCGGTTTCGCACGGCCCGGGCTTCCTCACAGTCGGCATCGATTCACCCGAGAACTACTACTATCGGCGGGTGTTCACGGATGCGGTGCGCGCGGTCGAGGCCGTTCGCTCTCTTGACATCGTGGATTCGTCGCGCGTCGCCGTCTACGGCGGCAGCCAGGGCGGCGGCATCTCGCTGGCCGCGACGGCACTGCTCGGAGACGTCGCGGCATCCATCTTTCTCGTGCCCTTCCTCTGCGACTTCCCGAGAGTGACGCTCATCACGGACAACGATCCCTACAAAGAGATCGGTCGGTACCTGAACATTCATCGCGATAGCACCGAGGCCGTGCACCGCACTCTCGCCTACTTCGATGGAGTCAACTTCGCGAAGCGAGCAACCACGCCTGCGCTGTTCACTGCCGCGCTGATGGATCCGATCTGCCCGCCATCGTCGGTCTACGGCGCCTTCAACAACTATGTCGGCGACAAGGACATCACCCTCTGGCAGTACAACGGCCACGAGGGTGGCGGCACCGACGACGAGATCAGGGCCGTGCACTGGTTCCGCGATCGCTTCGCAGAAGTCGAGACCGCCTGATTAGCTTCGCCAGCTACGGGCGCAGCACGAAAGCGAAAGCGGCACCGGCCCGCTCAGCGCTCGGCTCTTCGCCAGTGATGATGTCTGCGTAAGAAAACGACTCCGCGATGCGGACGAGCAGCGACGCGACCTCGTGCGTCGCAAGCGGGAGCGCGAGTCGGCCGGCATCCGTCTCGGCCTGAATCAGAAACTCGACGACGGCAACGAACCTTCGCTGCATCTCGCTTTGCTTCGTCGTCAGCAATCGCAGCGCCCGTGCGGGCTCTCGGCGCAGGAACGTCTGGAAGTAGTCCGCGGTGATCAGCGCCTCGACGAAGCCGGTCAGGATGCCCGTCAGCCGATCGACACCGCGCGACGTTGTCGCCTCATCGAGGTGATTGAGCGTCGGCACCGCGAGCGACCAGAGCACTTCTGACAGCAGCTCGTCGCGGTTACCGACCCAGCGAAACAGGCTAGTTCGGTCGACGCCGAGCTCGGCCGCAAGTTCGCCCATGTCGATGCGCTCTCCCGCGATGAACAGCTGGCGCGCGCGCACGAACGCTCGCTCCGCATCCGGATGGCGCAGCGGCGACGGCTCGAGACGCAGCGATAACCGAGATGGTGCGGCTTCGGTACCGAGCGCACCGAGTCGCACCCCGCTATCCACTGCCGTCGGCCGGGTCATGCGGAAATTCTATTCCTTCGCCGAAATATCCCTGCAACATTCTGGTAAATGATGCACACTGGAGTCATGTCAATGACACTGACGACGCCCACGAACCTGCTCGAAAGTGACTTCTACTTCTTCCAGGACCAGTTGAGCGATCGAGAGAACCAGTCGATCTACGAGATCCGTTCGTTCTTTGAGACCGAAGTGCGCCCCATTGCCAACGAATACTGGGCGCGCGCGGAGATGCCGCACCACCTCGTGCCCGGCATCGCGAAGCTCGGCGTCTTCGGCCCCGAGTGGGAGGAGTCGCGCCAGTTCGAGAACAGCGCGGTGTATCGCGGATGGTCCGGCATGGAGATGGCGCGCATCGACTCCTCGCTGACCACGTTCTCCGGCGTGCAGGGCGGGCTCGCGATGGGCGCGCTCGGAGTCGGTGGATCCGCCGAGCAACGCGCCTACTGGCTGCCGAAAATGGCAACGGGTGAAGTGATGGGTGCTTTCGGTCTCACCGAACCGCTGTCCGGTTCCGATACCGCCCGCGGTATGAACACCGTCGCGGTGCGAACCGGCAACACGTGGGTTCTCAACGGCGGAAAGCGCTGGATCGGAAATGCCACCTTTGCGGATGTCGTGATCATCTGGGCACGGGACACAGCTGACGACAAGGTCAAGGGCTTCATCGTGCGCTCGGACTCCCCCGGATTCACCGCGACAAAGATCGAGGACAAACAGAGCCTCCGCATCGTCCAGAACGCTGACATCACGCTGACCAACGTCGAAGTGCGGGAAGAAGACCGCCTGCAAAACATCAACTCGTTCCGCGATCTTGCCGTGGTTCTGCGCCTGACCCGTGCCGGCGTCGCCTGGCAGGCCGTCGGTAATTCGATCGGCGCATACGAGGCTGCCGTCGCCTACTCCAAGGAGCGTCTGCAGTTCGGCAAGCCGATCGGCAGTTATCAGCTCGTCCAGGACCTGCTGGCACGCAGCCTTGGCAACATCACGGCGAGTATCGCAATGTGCATGCAGGTCTCGCGACTTCTCGACGAAGGGCGCCAGACGGATGCGCAGTCCGCGCTCGCCAAGGCCTTCGTCACGAGTCGCGCGCGAGAAACCGTCGCACTCTGCCGTGAGGCGCTCGGTGGCAACGGCATCGTTCTCGAAAATGGTGTTGCTAAGCCGTTTGCGGACGCGGAGGCGATCTACACCTTCGAGGGCACGCGTCAGATGAACACCCTTATCGTGGGCAAAGCGATCACGGGGTTGTCAGCCTTCGTGTAGCCGAGCCTGACCCGCCAGCAAGCACAATGACTGCGGCGAGCAGCGCAGCGATCGTGACGACAACGGCCGTGAGCAGGATCGCGCCGCTCGGGTGCACGATCGACTGGGCCGAGAGCGCCTGCCATGTCAGTACCCCGAGGGTCGCGACGTAGGTCGCGATCGCGATGCAGACGAGTCGTACCCGCGTGCGCACTGAGGCGAGCGGCGCCCAATGCCGACCGATGACCTCGAGCAGGAGCACGAAAAGCGGAAGTACCTGCAGCGCGTGCATCCCCACGAAGTGCGGGATGCGCAGGTCGCCGACCACGGTGCTCCAGCCGAGTAGCGGCAGTCCCGGTCCACCATCCGCAATCCCCACGGTGTGTGCGCCCGCGATCCCCTTGAAGTTCGCCAGCTGGGATGCTGTGGGGCTCGTCATGAGAAATGCCAGCCCCATTCCCACAACGGCTACCAGCACGCCGGCACGAACTGCGAGGTTGCGAGCCGCATCCCCGAATCGATTGCGGAAGAACGCGAGCCCGACGAGGAACGTCATCACCCACACCACGACAATCGAGAATGCCATCGTGCCCCAGAGCGCGGTGTGGAAGGGTGTCGAAACATTGAAGTGGCTCGTCTCACCGGTGGCGGCGACGCCGACGATGATGACCATCTCGATCAGCAGTCCGAGGGTTGCGATCGTTCCCGCGACCCATGCGATCCGCCGCCAGCGCCCGAGCATCCCGATCAGAAGCGACAGAGTGATCGAATAGACGCCGACCGAAATGGCGAACTTGAGGGGCTTGATCCAGACATCCACACCGGTGACAACACGATGGTCGAAGATCGCGGCTATTCCGACGGCCCCAGCGAGCGCGGCCATTGCTACGGCCAGCCACAGCAGCGGCTTGTGCCAGGTGATTGTCTTCATCAGCTCTCGTCCTTCGTTTGCCGTTCGGAGTCGTCGGGATCGGGGAAGCGCTGGCGCGAAACGTACTCCTGCGCAATTCGACGAAGCCCGGCGAAGAGGGAGTCACCCAGCACGGTGCCGACGACGACGGTTTGCGCCATGTCCGATCGACCGGCCTGGCGCCCGACAGCATCGAGGTCCGCGTTCGCGACGATCACGGCAGCCCGCAGGTAGTCGGGCAGTACTCCGACCAGTTCGTCATGACCGAGTTCGTAGTACGAGTCGAGCACCCGGGAGGCGAGCGGCAGCCCCGGATTGTCCGAATGAATGGCGATGCTCGCCTCATCGAGTGCTGCGGCGACATCATCCGCTCCCCTGCCGGTGGAAGGCGAGTCAACGGACGCCACGCTGGTTGAGATGGCGCGCTGGGCAACGCCGAAGGTCCAGGTCAGCGGGAGGCTGGTGTCATCGATCGCTGCGATGACCTCGCGGGCGCTCGCCACTGACAGTCCGCCGATATCGATCAGCGCACGGATGAGGCGCAGTCGGTCGACGTGCGTGTCGTCGTACCTGGCCTGGGTCGGGCTCGAGAACTCCCCGGCGTGCAGCAGATTCTCACGCTGGTAGTACTTGATCGTCGGAACGGCCACGCCGCTTCGCTCACTGAGTTCGGACATCCGCATAATGGATAGTGTAACTATCGATAGTGGCGCTGTCTATTATGAC
Source organism: Actinomycetota bacterium (assembly GCA_030840335.1). Lineage (GTDB taxonomy): Bacteria > Actinomycetota > Actinomycetes > Actinomycetales > Microbacteriaceae > Galbitalea. The sequence goes on from JAUZFR010000120.1 coordinate 8,464, forward strand.
AGGCGACGATTGCGACATGCCGAACCAATTGCCGCCGGTCGATCAGCAGCAATGGGTTCGCTGCGGCGCAAAAAAGCGGCCCTCGCGGACCGCTCCTAAAGCTGGGGTACCAGGATTCGAACCTAGAACAAAAGAATCAGAATCTTCCGTGTTGCCAGTTACACCATACCCCACCGAACCAAGCCGAAGCCGGGCCGACTAGTTACTCTAACGTACCCTGTGGCGGTCGCCCAAATGGCCGTCAGTCGGTGTTCTCGAACCATCCCCGCCGGGGGTTGGTGACGACGGGCAGACCAGCATCGGGCCGCTCGGGCAGCGCCCACACGACGGCGTTTCCCAGGATCTGACGAATCTGTTCCTGGTAGTAGACCGGGTAGGACTCATCTCCCGGGCTGAGATAGAAGATCTTGCCATTGCCACGACGAAAGGTCACACCAGAGCGGAACACCTCGCCACCCGCGAACGAACTCATGAAGACGAGTTCATCGGGTGTCGGAATGTCGAAGAACTCCCCGTACATCTCCTGCTTCTCGATGACCACGGGCGATTCGATGCCGCGGGCGATCGGATGCGTCGGATTCAGCGTCCAGACCAACTCCCGTTCACCCTCATTCCGCCACTTCAGCGAGCACGTAGTTCCCATAAGCGAGACGAAAATCTTCGAAAAGTGCCCGGAGTGCAGCACGATCAGGCCCATCCCCGCGAGCACTCTGTCGCGCACGCGAGCGACGACAGCGTCATCTACCCTGTCGTGCGCGAGGTGTCCCCACCACAGCAGCACGTCCGTCTGGGCGAGTACCTCGGCGGTGAGGCCGTGCTCGTCGTCGTCGAGGGTCGCGGTGCGGATGAGCGAGTCAGCCGGCAGCTTCTCTCGCAGGCCCGCGGCGATCGCGCCGTGGATGCCATCGGGATACACCGCCGCTATCCGCGGGTCGGTCTTTTCGTGGACGCCTTCGTTCCACACGGTCACACGGATAGCGGCGGTGCTCACAGAGCTGTCTCCTCGTTGTCGATCATTTCAGGCTCGATCAGCGCTTCAAGAGTTTGGACACCTTCGGAAGCACCTCGGCAGGGGGACCGCTGAGGCGGCATTCCATCGCGAGCCATCCGTCGTAACCGATGTCTTCGAGAGCCTCAAGCGTCTCATCCCAGTCATAGTGTCCCGCACCAGGCTCGAGTCGGTTGCTGTCGCCGAGCTGAACGTGCTTGATCCTGTTCCCTGCGGCGCGAATCGACGCTCCGATGTTCGCCTCCTCGATCGACATGTGGAAGGTGTCCGCGATGATCGCGAGTCCCGCCGAGTCGATCTCGTCGACATAGGATGCCGCACCAGCGAGGGTGTTCACGACGTAGTCTTCGAAACGGTTGAGTGGTTCGAGATACGCGATCGCCCCGATGGATGCCGCGTGGTCGGCAACCTGCCGCAATGAGTCGAGCAGATCCACACGGGTCTGCTCGTCGGAACGCGGCGGCGTGAAGGGCGGAAGCGACTTCGAGAACAGGCCGAAGGCATGAGGGGTCACGACACCGCGACCGCCGGCTTCCACGACGGTACTCAGAAGCACTTTGAGTTCCTCGACCGCGCCCTGCCGCTTTACGGGATCGAAGTCACCAATGAAGTGATCGACCGACACCACCGCGCTCGGCATGACAACTCCCGCGTCCCGGGCGGCGTGCAGTTCATCGACTCGAGAGGCGAAGACGCCATTGCCCTTTCCGGAGAGCTCGATCCCGTCGAAGCCGACGGACTGTGCGAACGCGAACTTCTCGATCAGGTTCGAACCCTCGAACATGGACTCTTGACCGGCAAGCCTGAAACTCATTTTTCCTCCTCGAAGCTCAGCACTACCTGAAGTGCTTCCTGCGGTTTCTCGTCCAGCATTGTGAACGCCTCGGGCGCCTGGCTGACCGGCAACGTGTGCGAGATCAACTCGGTCAGCCGCAGCTTGCCCTCAACGCCGAGACCGATCATCGTGTTGGCGAGACGGTAGCCGTTCCAGCGATGCTGCAGCGCGGGCGCCACGCCTGAGATCTGCGAACCGATGACCGCAACTCGGTTGTGATGGAACTCCTCGCCGAGTCGCAGCGCGGTGCCTTCTCCCTGCATGAATCCGGCGACGCACACGCGCGAGCTGTACGCGACCGTACGGATGGCCTCATGCATTGCGCCATAGTTGCCCGTCACCTCGAGGCAGACGTCTGCGCCGCGGTCATCAGTCATCGCGCGAACACGTTCGGCAACACCACCGTCGGCCGGGTCGAGCACCTCATCGATCCCCAGTTCGCGCGCAAGTTCACGTCGAGCGGCGATCCCGTCCACGCCGATGACGCGAGCACCATTGAGGCGGGCAAGCTGCGCCACGAGCTGACCGGGTACGCCGAGCCCGAACACCACGACTGTCTCACCGACATGGATGTCCGCATCGAGGATCACGTTCAGCGCGATCGCGCCGATCTGCGAGAAGATGCCGATGCGAGGATCCGCCCCGGCTGGCAGGATGCGCTTGCTCGCGTATTCAGCCGACTTGACCGTCTCCGCCCTGTGGCCCCAGGTGCCCCAGATCCGGTCGCCGATCTTGACCGAGGTGACGGCGCCGCCAATCTCGGAGACTTCCCCGACCTCCTCGTAACCCCAGCCGTTGAGGGGATACTCCTGGGTCGCTACTCCGTCGACGAACAGCCTCCGGTCGACATCCCACTGCTTGTTGAGGTACGGGTTGCTGCCGCGGTACGCCGTCAGCTCCGTTCCGGCCGAAATGCCCGAAAACAGAGTACGGATGCGTACCTCGTCTGCAGCGAGTGGCCGAGAATCCTCCTGTACGACCTTCGCCGTGCGCGGGGAGACGAAACTGACTACGGAACTCATTGATCTTCTTTCTGGTTATGTGATTGGCACACGGGCTATTAGCCCTTGACCGCGCCGGAGATGAAGCCGGTGGCGACTTGCTTCTGCAGGACGACGAACAGCACGAGCACGGGGAAGATCGTGATGAGCGCGGCCGCGGCAAGCGGTCCGACGTCGATCAAGCGAGCGCTCATGAACTGGTACAGCCCTGTCGTGACGGGTCTGAAGTTGCCGCCGGGCAGATAGAGCAAAGGCACAAGGAAGTTGTTCCAGGCGCCCAGGAAGGTGAATACCCCCAGCGCGGAGATTCCCGAGCCGACGAGCGGCAGCATGATGCGATGGAAGATCTGCCACTCGGATGCTCCGTCGATCCGCGCCGCCTGATCGAGTTCGACAGGCAGGTCCGTGAAGAACGCCCGCATGAAGAAGGTTCCGAACGAGACTCCGGTTGAGGTCAACACCAGGATGACGCCCGGGAGGGTATCCAGCAGGCCAAGGGAACGAAGCTGATAGAACAGCGGAATCATGTAGGTGAAGAACGGCACAAGGAGTCCGAGCACGACAACGTAGAACAGCGTCGTGCGTCCGGGGAATGGAAGTCGGGCAAACGCGTATCCCGCGAGAGTCGACAGAACGAGCACGAGCGCAGTGCTCGGCACGGTCAGCAACACGCTGTTCCATACGTAGTCGGAGAAGCCGCCCTGGGTCCAGGCGTTGACGATGTTCTCGAACGAGAACGACGTGAACAGGCCGAAGGGATCAACCTTGACGTCCACATCCGTCTTGAGCGCTGTTGAGATGATCAGGACAACGGGTGCCAGCGTGAGGCCCGCCAACAGGATCAACAGGAGATGCTTCCCGGTGAGAGCGAACCTGCGCCTCGGCGAGATCCTGTTCTGTTCGCGCGGCAGGGGTTTGTCGAGCCCGCTCGCGAGCCGCAGCTGGCTTCGCTCGGTTTCCGTGAAGTCGGTCATGCGCTCGTCCCCTGAAGTGAGAGTTTGCGTTGCAACCTGTTGAGCAGCACCGCGCACGGAATGGACAGTGCCGTGATGAGGAGCGCCAGGGTCGTGCCGTAACTGATGTTGTTCAGTTGGAACGCGTTCGAATAGGAGTAGGTGCCGAGCACATTCGTCGCGATCGAGCCGTTCGTCATGATGAAGATGATGTCGAACACGCTGAAACCACCGACCAGCGTGATCGTCGTGACCATCAGGAAGACCGGCATGATCTGCGGAAGGATAACGTGCCACAGCCGCTGGGCGGCATTCGTCCTGTCCAGCCGTGCGGCGTCGACGAGTTCCGTGTCGACATTTCGAAGCGCGGAAAGGAAGATGATCATCGCGAATCCGAACCCCGCCCAGATCGCGGTGGCCAGCACCGCATAGAGCGCCGTGTTCGGATTTCCGAGCCATCCGGTCACGAGCGAGCCGAGACCGACGGCCCTCAGGGCGACGTTCAACCAGCCGGAGAGCGGGTCGTAGATCCAACCCCAGACGATCCCGATGACGACGCCGGGAAGCACGAATGGGAAGAAGAACGCGAGGCGGTAGAGCGCACTCCCCCGGCGTACGGTCCAGAGCATCAGCGCCAGCAGGAGACCGATGACCAGGGGCGCGATCGTGCCGATCACGATCCAGATCAGGTTGTTGGTGAGGGCGTGCAGCACTTCGGGGTCAGTGAACATCCGCACGTAGTTCGCCAATCCGACGAACGGCGGGTTGGCGGTCACTCCATCGAAATCGACGACCGAGTAGTAGACCGACGACCCGAGCGGAAAGAGAAAGAAGACGATCACAAGGATCATGAGCGGGGCAACCATAAAGATGCCGAGGCGGGCTTGCGCCCGCCTCGTCACCTTCGGAACGGTGGACGTGATCACTTCGTGGTCGACGCCTTCTGCAGCGACTTGGCCATCTGGGTCGGGGTCATGGTGCCGTTGAATACAGCCTGGAAGCCGTCCCACATCGCTTTGTTGAAGACATCCGTCTCTGCCACGTCGATGTTCTGACCGACCTGACCGGTGCCTTTGGCGTACGCCGCCGTATCGGTGAGCACCTGTTGGAAGAGGGGCGACACCTTGATGCCGTCAGTAGACACCGGGAAGGTCGGGATCAATCCCTGGCTGATCTCGTACTTGCCGTGCTCCGGGCTCGCGAGGTAGTCCATGAGCTTGAGAGCGGCCTTCGGGTTCTTTGAATTAGCCGACATGAAGATTCCGCCGCCGAGGCCGGTGGTCGAAATGCCCTTGTCATCCGGTCCGGGGAACGGGATGAAGCCCGCATTGAACTTCGCGGTGCTGTCGATGGTCTGCACCAGCCAGGTGCCTGATGGGTACATCGCGGCTTTGCCGGAAAGGAACAGTGCGTCGCCGTTCTGGCTCGCGATCGACGTCACCGACGGTGGAAGATAGCCCTTCTCGTTCAGTTGCTTCCACGAGTCGATCGCATCGACGACGTCCTGCGATGACCAGTCGCCTGTGCCTGCAATGAGGCCCTTGACTGTGTCCGCGCCGGCGCGGCTGGCCAGTGCCATGCTCAGGTACCAGCCGGCTTCATAGCCTTCCTTCTCGGCTGCGGCCATGGGAATCACACCGCTCGCCTTCAGCTTGGCGAGGCTGGCTTCCAGGTCTGGCAGGCTGGTCGGCGCGCTCAGTCCCTGCTTCGCGAACATGTCCTTGTTGTAGTAGAGGCCGACCTCTTCGATCTGGTCGGGGATTCCGGTGATCTTGTTGTCGAAGGTCACGGCCTTCTTCGCAAAGTCGTAGATCGCGTAGTTCTTCTTGCTGTACTCGGCGGTCAGGTCGTAAAGCAGACCGGCCTTGGCGAGGACTCCGGCGAAACCTGCGCCAGTGTCGTAGCCGAACACATCCGGCCCGGATCCTGAGCGAAGCTGCGTCTGGAGGACGGTGCGGATGGTGTCGCTCGGCAGGACATTGAGCTTGACGGTTACGCCCGACTCCTTCTCGAAGTTCTTCATGTCGGCCTTGAGGGCCGTGAGCTGTGCGGGCGTATCGGGCTGGCCAATGAGGTAGGTGATTTGGTTTGAGCCAGAGTTGCTGGCGGGAGCTCCACCGGTACATCCGGAGAGAGCGATGGCAGTGGCCGCAAGGACTGCGCCCACACCCAACAGAGAGACCTTTTTCATTTCGACTCCTTCGTCGCGTGCTGTGATCGATCTGGGCCTGCCACGACTCGATTGCTTGCTCTGCTTTCGTGATCGCGCCTCGGTGAAAACTAAACGTAGGATAAGTTTAAAACGTTGTCAACGACAAGTTTTCAACAGCAGTATTCCGTCGCCGCCGAAGGTGCGGAATTACGAATATTCAGCACACCGACTCTTAGAATGGCTGCCGTGGCACAGCGTGGTCCCTACCTCAAAGGACAGGCGCGCCGAGAAGCAATTCTCAAGGGCGCCCTCAACGCCTTCTCGGAGCTTGGGTCCCGGAAGGCGTCCATGCGCGCCATCGCGCGGGAGGTCGGCATCAGTCCCGCGCTGCTCCAGTACTACTTCGCTTCACGTGACGATCTGCTCCTCGGCGTCATCAACGAGTGGGACATGTCGAATACCAAGCGCGGCGAGAACGTCTCCCACTTCGCTGGCTGGCTCAGGTCCATTCGGCACAACGCCGTCGTTCCCGGTCTGTTCCACCTCTATACGACCTCAGTCGTCGAGGCGACGGATGATGATCACCCCGGGCGCCCGTTCTTCAAGAAGCGCTACGAGCGACTCACCGCCCGTATCAACAACGAGCTGCAAGTCCAGCAGGACAAGGGAAACATTCCGAAGGATGCAGACAAGGATCGCATCGCGCGCATCCTGCTTGCTGTCTCTGAGGGGCTTCAGATCCGCTGGCTCCATGAACCTGACTTCGACATCGCGGAAGAATTCAAATTCCTCCTTGATCAGTTCTCCATCGTCATCCCCGAGCAGGAGCTCGGAGACGAGGATCCGCCCCGCTAACTCCCGAGGCTCATCTCATAGTCGACCGCGTATGACCCGGCTCCATCCGCCGCCACGGTGACGGTCACCGGCACACCCAATTCGTGAAAAGGTCCAAGTACCTTCGTGAACGGCTTGCCGTCGTGGTTGTGCAAGCGCACCTCATCGAGCGCGTCCTGCGCGACCTGACCCGTCAATCCAAACTGTGACGCGGCCTGAAGTTCTGCGGTGAGGTCGGGAAATCCGCCCACGTTCTGTCCCGCAAAGAGGATCTTCGAAAGGAAGCCGTCGCGAGCGACAATCCTGAACGAATCCGCTGTGAGAGCTGCGTAGGTGCGGTTGCCCTCGAGCTGCAGGTACTCATCCACTCCGGCCGCGGATTCGATAGTGACGGTCTTGTTGGGCCCCAGCCCGACGGACGCCGCGCTGATCGGAAGCGTCGCGATATTGATGCGAGTCACGCGGGACCGCTCTATAGCGCGCAGTCCCTTCGCATCGAAACGCGAGTCGGATGTCGGCGCTGGCGCGGGAACACCCGGGTTCTGTCTCTGCTCGACGAGAGTCACCGTGACCACCGTGGCAATCACCAGCACGCCGATCGCGGTCGGAATCCAGCCAAGAAGCCGTCGACGACGACGGATCTGGTCGACCGTGCGAGTCTGCGTCACAGGCGCTCGCGAAGTCGCGCGAGACGCGCGAGGGTCGATGGCTTGCCCAACAATTCCATCGACTCGAACAACGGCGGGCTGATGCGCTTGCCCGAGATTCCGGTGCGGAGTGGACCGAACGCCACACGCGGCTTGAGTCCGAGCCCATCGATGAGGGCGACACGCAACGCATCCTCGATCGCCGCGTGGGTCCACGCCTCCACACCCGCGAGCGCGATGATCGCCGCGTCGAGAATCGGAGCCGCGTCGGCACCGGGCAGGGCGTCCGCGTCGAACTCGAGCAAATCATCCGGTGTGAACAGGAACGCGAGCAGTGCAGGCGCTTCACCCAGCAGCTGCATGCGCTCCTGCACGATCGGGGCCGCTCGAGTGAGCAGCTCCCGGTCGTCAGCATCGCGCAGAAGGGCTCCGAGGTACGGAACGAGTCGCTCCGCGAAGTTTTCGACGGTCAGGAGCCGGATGTGGTCGCCGTTGAGGGACTCGGCCTTCTTGATGTCGAACCTGGCCGGATTCGGGTTCACGTCTTTCACGTCGAACGCGGCCGTCATCTCGTCGATCGAGAACACATCGCGATCGTGAGTCAGCGACCACCCGAGCAGGGCAAGGTAGTTCACGAGACCCTCGGGGATGAATCCGCGGTCCCGATGGTGGAACAGGTTTGACTCGGGGTCGCGCTTCGACAGCTTCTTGTTTCCTTCGCCCATGACGTAGGGAAGGTGCCCGAAGCGGGGGATGAAGTCGGTCACGCCGATCTCGATGAGCGCGTGGTACAGCGCAATCTGTCGGGGCGTGGATGACAGCAGGTCTTCGCCACGCAGAACATGCGTGATTCCCATGAGCGCGTCGTCCACCGGGTTGACAAACGTGTACAGCGGCGCACCGTTGGGACGCACGACCACGAAGTCGCTGAATGAGCCCGCTGGGAACGTGATCTCGCCTCGCACGAGGTCGTCGAAGCTGAGGTCGGTGTCGGGTACGCGCAGGCGCAGCGCCGGCGAGCGGCCCTCGGCCAGGTATGCGGAGCGTTCGTCGCTGGTCAGATCGCGCTCGAAGTTGTCGTAGCCCTGCTTCGGGTCCCGACCGTTGGCGATGTTACGGGCCTCGATCTCCTCACCCGTCGCGAAGCTCTCATAGAGGTGCCCGGATGCCTTCAGCCTCTCGATCAGGTCGAGATAGATCTCGGTGCGCTGAGACTGGCGGTAGGGCTCATCCGGACCGCCGACGTCGATGCCTTCGTCCCAGTCGATGTGTAGCCAGCGAAGCGCATCGAGCAACTGCAGGTAGCTCTCTTCGGAGTCGCGCGCGGCATCCGTGTCTTCGATGCGGAAGACGAGCTTGCCGCCCGTGTGGCGCGCGTAGGCCCAGTTGAACAGCGCCGTGCGGATCAGTCCGACGTGCGGCGTTCCCGTCGGTGAAGGGCAGAATCGCACTCGAACATCGGAACCGGTGGCAGTGGAGAAGGCGGCAGACATGGCCCGTCGATTCTACTTGTTGCAGTAGTCGAGGGCGGGCTGACCCCGCTCGCGCGCATCACCACACTCGTAAAGGGCCGACGCAAAACCGCCGGTCAGAGGTGCGGTAACAGATCCGATCACTTTTCTGCCGGAGTTGCAGTGGATCGTGAAGGGCATGGTGAACTGGTTCACGTTGACGGCGACGACGAACGTACCGCTGTTCGGCCCGTCGGGTTTGATGGTTGGTGCCGTAGGGTCATCCACCGTCGGCAACAAGCCATACGTCTGGCCGACCTGCCCGGTGCGGCGTGCGTCCACGAGCAAAGCAAGTTCCCACTCCGCTCGTGCGGTCCGACTGCCGCCGGTAATCGTCGTGATCGCGTCGTCGGCGAAGGCCGGGCTCGCGGTGATCGGCGAATACGTCGAGACCCAGTCCTGGACATCCGTCGAGTAGGTCAGGCGGTAGACACCGATCAGTGCGTCGTCGGCGCGACTCCCCGCGTCCCAGTTGATCGTCGCGGTCGCTGGAGAGCACGCGGCTTCGGGCCTGACTACGGGCGCATCCGAAGTGCACCCTGCGAAGCTGAGAAACGACATCGTCGCCACCGTCGCCCCGACCAGAACCCGACTACTCACGCTGTCAGGTTAGCGATGAACTGCAATCAGGCGAGCCAGACAATACCGAGACCGAGTGCGAGGATCACGATCCAGGATGTCGCGCCCGCGGCGAGTGCCCGAGCGCCCGAGCGTGCAAGCTGCTCAAGACGCAGCGACGCGCCAATGGCGAAGAGTGCCATCGACAGCAGGATCGACTGAACGATGCCCGCCGTGGCGAGCACCGCATCCGGCACTGGAATGAACGTTCGAACGAGCACAAACACGAGGAACCCGATAATGAAGAGCGGCACGATGGGAGGCTGCTTGCCGACCGCGGTTCCGCGTCGGCGTGTCACGATCGATGCGATCGCGACCATCGGTGCGAGCATCAGCACTCGCGTGAGTTTCACTACCACCGCCGCGGCGAGGGCCGCAGCGCCGAGCGTCTGCGCCGTGGCGACCACCTGGCCGACGTCGTGAACACTCGCGCCGACCCAGTGGCCAAACTGCACGGAGTCGAGGCCGAACAGGGATGCAAGCGCCGGCAGGATGACGATCGCCGCCGTCCCGTAGAGCGTCACGAGCGCGGTCGGGGTGCCGGCGTCCTTCGGGTCCGATCCACGCGCGGCGCTCATCGCACCGACCGCAGACACACCGCAGATCGAGAACCCCGCGGCGAGGAGCACCGCCTGGTCGCCCTCGAGCCTGAACAGGCGACCGATAAGCCAGGTGATTACGAAGCTCACACCCACGAGCGCGACAATGGCGACGATGGTCACCCAGCCGAGACTTCCAATCGTCTCAAGGCTCACCTGCAGGCCGAGCACGACGATGCCGAGGCGCAGCAGCCGCCGCGCTGACACGGCAAGGCCCGGCTTCAGGACGCCATCCAGCGCAGGTCGCACGGCCGGAATGCATCCGAGGACGACTCCGAGGATCAGGGATGCGGTGAGCCACGGAAAGCCGGGGAACAGCACACTTACGCCATAGCCCGCGGCTGACCCGGCTGCAGCAAGACCGAGCCCGGCGTTTTTCTTGCGCGCGGCTGGGCCGCGCGACGCGCTTGCGGTCACTCGGGGTTAGGCCGATTGCGTGCGGGAT
>JAUZFR010000132.1 GCA_030840335.1 Actinomycetota bacterium
CTAGTACGCCTGATGCTCATCGCCATCGTCGGTGCCACCGGCACCGGCAAGTCAGGGCTGTCCCTCGACCTCGCACAACGGCTCGCGGAGCGGGGCACGACCGTCGAGATCGTCAACGCCGACGCGATGCAGTTCTACCGCGGCATGGATATCGGCACGGCAAAGCTGTCGATAGCTGAGCGACGCGGCATTCCCCACCACCTGCTCGATGTGCTCGATCCGGAAGACGAAGCGAGCGTTGCTGACTATCAGGTCGACGCGCGCGCTGCGATCGCCCAAATCATGGAACGTGGCGCCGTGCCAATCCTCGTCGGTGGTTCCGGTCTCTACGTGTCGAGCGTGTTGTGGGATTTCCGGTTTCCCGGCACCGATCCCGACATCCGCAAGGCATTCGAAGCGGAACTCGACGAGCACGGGCCGGGCATGCTGTATCAACGCCTCAAGGAACTCGACACGGATGCGGCTGCCGCAATCGGCCCGAGCAACGGTCGTCGCCTCGTGCGCGCGCTCGAAGTCATCGAACTCACCGGCGAAAAGTTCGGTTCGGGGCTGCCCGACGAGTCCACCTTGTGGCAACCGGCCACGATTCTGGGCATTCAGGCGCCGAGGCACGAGCTCGTGTCGCGACTCAATGCGCGCGCGAGCGAAATGTGGGCTTCCGGCCTGCTCGATGAGGTGCGAAGCCTCGGACCCGAACGGATGGGCGTCACTGCCGCGCGGGCGATCGGATACGCGCAGGCGATCGCCCAGCTCCGTGGCGAGTTGGCCGAAACCGAAGCGATCGAGCAAACCGCCGCCCTCACCCGGCGCTACGCGCGTCGGCAGGTCGGCTGGTTCCGTCGTTATCCGATCGCGCGCTGGCTCGACTATGACGACCCCGACATTGCGAAGACCGCGCTCGATACCATTGCACAGTGAGCGCGACGATCCACTTCACCAAGGGCCACGGCACGGGCAATGACTTCGTGCTGTTCGCTGACCCCGACGGTCTCGTCGAGCTGACGCCGCAGCAGATTGCCGCGATCGCGGACCGCCATTTCGGCGTTGGCGGCGACGGCGTGATTCGCGCGGTGCGATCGAGGAAGCTGCCCGAGGGCGCCGCGGCCCTGGCCGAGGACGAGGCGGCCGAGTGGTTCATGGACTACCACAACGCCGACGGAAGTGTGGCGGAGATGTGTGGGAACGGCATCCGGGTGTTTGCCCGTTTTCTGCTCGACAACGGACTGACAGAACTGATCGATGGCGACACGTTGGCGATCGGCACGCGAAGCGGCGTCCGCGATGTGCAGCAGAACCGAAGCGGGTTTCAGGCCGACATGGGTCGCTGGTCACTCGACGGGGGCGAACCGCTCGTGCGGGCGCGCAACCTGTCGGTCGCTCGCCCGGGGCTCGGCATCAACGTCGGAAATCCACACGTGGTCGTTGCGCTCGCCAGCGACGAAGAGCTCGACAGCGCCGACCTGACGTACATCCCGCAAATCGACCCGGAGCCTGCGCACGGTGCCAACGTCGAATTCGTCGTGCCGTTCGATCCTTTGGTGAAGGACGGCGTCGGCCGAATCCGGATGCGCGTGCACGAGCGCGGCAGCGGGGAGACCCTGTCATGCGGCACCGGCGCCGTCGCCGCGGCGTTGGCGACCCGTCACTGGGCGGGAGCGGGCGCGCCGAACCAGTGGACCGTCGAAGTTCCTGGCGGAACCGTCGGGGTGCGGATGTTCGCGACCGAGGACGGCGAACACGTCTCGTTGAGCGGCCCGGCCGAGCTTGTCTTCGAGGGCACGCTCGAGGTCTGAGTCTCGTCACCGAACGTCACGACCGAGTACAGCTAGCGGCGACGGCCCCGCAGTACTCGGTAGCCCTTGTTCGTGGCCGCACGAGTAAAGGTGAACTCCTCGGGGAAGGTCGCCTGCAGCCAGCGATGGAGTGAGTCGGAGCCGAGGTTCCTCTGCACCACGAGCCAGGCATCCGATCCCGGCTCGAGCCGGGGGATCCACTTTTCGAGCAGGTCGTGCAGTTCGTTCTTGCCCACCCGAATCGGCGGATTCGACCAGATGGTCATGAATGTCACATCGTCGGGAACATCCGCGGGCGTCACGGCGTTCACGTTATCGAGACCGAGAGTGGTGGCATTCCTACGCACGAGATCGAGAGCACGTTCGTTGACATCCACCGCCCACACGGTGGCTCGAGGCGAATGGATGGCGAGGCTGAGGGCAATCGGTCCCCAACCCGATCCAAGGTCGAGAAGGTTGCCGCCAGGGGGCGGTGCGGGAACGTGTGACAAGAGAACCTCGGTGCCAGCGTCAATGCGCTCAGGGCTGAAAATCCCGCTCGCGGTGGTCAGTTCGTATACCTGACCGGCCAGACGGGCGTGAAACCGTCGCAGATTGAGCTCACTCTCCGGTGACGAGGAGAAATAATGCTCATTGCCCATCCACAAAACCTATCGAAAAACAGGAGACTAAAGTTGGTGGAAATGACTGAAAACGACGAACTTCGTCCGGAGACGGACGCTGCCGATGATGTGATCGCCAGGGTGCTGGCGCGCGACGACGCGCGCTCGGCGGGATACACGATTTTTGGCGCAGGGCGGGCGGATGCGCTGCAGGACGACTCGCACTACGAGAACTCCCGCGATGGCGACCAGTCCGAACGCGAGGATCGAGCTGCGCTACGCCGCGTTCAAGGGCTTTCCACCGAGCTCGAAGACGTAACAGAGGTCGAATATCGGCAGCTGCGCCTCGAAAACGTCGTGCTCATTGGTGTGTACCAGAGCGGCAATCTGCCGGACGCAGACAATTCGCTGCGCGAACTCGCGTCGCTCGCGGAAACGGCTGGCGCGCGGGTGCTCGACGGGTTGCTCCAGCAGAAACCGCATCCGGATCCGAGCACCTATCTCGGTAGCGGCAAGGCGCAGGAGCTGAAGGGCATCGTCGCCTCGCTGGGCGCCGACACGGTCATCGCCGATACCGAACTCGCACCAAGCCAGCGTCGCGCGCTCGAAGACGTCGTCAAGGTCAAGGTCATCGACCGCACGGCCGTCATCCTCGACATCTTCAGCCAGCACGCCAAGAGTCGTGAGGGCAAGGCGCAGGTCGAACTGGCGCAGCTCGAATACCTTCTTCCCCGCCTGCGTGGCTGGGGCGAGTCGATGTCCCGACAGGCCGGTGGCCAGGTCGGCGCCGGAAACGGAATGGGAAGCCGTGGACCCGGCGAGACCAAGATCGAGCTGGATCGTCGTCGCATCCACACCCGAATGTCGCGCCTGCGCAAGCAGATCAAGGGATTCGGCCCCGCCCGTGAAGCAAAGCGCGCGAATCGCAATCGCTTCGCGGTGCCAAGTGTCGCCATCACCGGATACACGAACGCGGGTAAGTCGAGCCTGCTGAACCGAATCACGAGTGCTGGCGTGCTGGTGGAGAACGCCCTGTTCGCGACACTGGACGCGACAGTCCGCAAGTCGATGACAGCCGACGGTCGTCCGTACACCTTCACCGACACGGTGGGTTTCGTGCGAAACCTTCCTCACCAGTTGGTCGAGGCGTTCCGCTCGACCCTTGAGGAAGTGGGGGAGTCGGACGTCATCGTGCACGTCGTTGACGCATCTCACCCCGATCCGGCGAGCCAGCTTGCAACGGTCAGGGATGTCATTGGCGAAATCGAGGCTCGCGAAATTCCCGAGATCGTGGTCTTCAACAAGAGCGACCTGGTGGATGACGACCAGCGGCTGGTGCTGCGTGGACTGGAGCCGACCGGCGTGTTCGTGTCGGCAAGGACGGGCGAAGGTGTTGACGAACTCCTCGCTCGCATCTCCGATCTCATTCCGCAGCCGGAGGTCGCGATGACCCTGCTCGTGCCCTACGACCGCGGTGAGGTCATTTCTCGCCTGCACGTCGGCGGCCGCGTTCTGTCGACGGAATATCTCGAGGCTGGCACTCTCGTCACGGCGCTCGTGCACCCGCAGAGCGTCGAAGCTCTCAAGCCGTTCGAGGCGGTCGCGGTCTAACGATCGGAAGCCACAGTACGTGGCCGGAACAGTTCGTAACACAGCGAGGGAGCCCGGGCAGGGCTTGGTAGCCTTGATTCGGAGGCGCGGTCAATCGATGCGCCCGGAGCGACAGCCGAGCCCGGCATCCGCCCCACCGTGACGACTTCCGGAGGGCAATCCCGCGTGGCAACTTACTCGTTCGAGCTGTATCCGCCGCGCACTGCCGCGTCGGAACTCTCGCTGTACGAGTCACTCGGCGAACTCGTTGCCGCAGCTCCCGAATTCATCTCGGTGACCTATGGCGCGAGTGGGTCGACACGTGACGCTTCGCTGGGTGTTCTTCGCCACCTGTTGACGACATCCGTCGCTCCGATGGCGCACCTCACCTGTGTCGGCTGGACCTACCCCGAAATGACCAGGGTCATCCGCGAGTTTCTCGACGCCGGGCTCACCAGCTTTCTCGCGCTGCGCGGGGATCCTCCCGCCGGGGCGGTTGAGGGTGACAATTTCCTCGGCGACCTCAAGAGCGCTGGCGAACTCGTGCAGCTGATTCATCGGGTCCAGGTCGAACGCGCTCCCTTCAGCCAGGTGGATGTACCCGGATTCCCCGGCGCCAAACGTCTTGCCAGTGGCGAGAAAGTCACCATCGCCGTCGCGGCGTTCCCCAACGGGCATCCGCGATCCCGCTCGGTTGAGCAAGACATCGACACCCTGCTGGCGAAAGAAGCCGCGGGCGCGAACCTCGCGATCTCGCAGCTGTTCTTCGCTGCGGACGACTACCTTCGCTTCGTCGAACAGGCGCGCGCGGCGGGCGTCACCATGCGTATCCTGCCCGGCGTGATGCCGATCCTGTCCCCGCAGCGACTGCATCGGATGATCGAACTCACAGGCGAGCGGATGCCTCTCGACCTGCTCGCCCGGCTCGAGTCCGCGGGCACGGAAGACGCGCAATACGCCGTCGGCGTCGAGCACGCAAGCGCCCTGTCGCGCGAGCTGCTCGACGGCGGAGCCACCGGGCTCCACCTCTATACCTTCAACAAGCACCAGGCCGTTCTCTCCGTTCTCGGCGAAGTCGGACTCTTCACCCCCACCAAGGAGCACGCATGACCACCCCAGCCTTTCCAACCGGCACGATCCTCGGGTATCCGCGAATCGGCCGTCGCCGCGAGCTCAAGAAGGCCGTTGAATCCTTCTGGGCCGGCAAGATCAGCGCCGACGAGCTGGAGACGGCCGCATCCGATCTTCGGGAGGCCACTCGCAAGCGTCTGGTCGATCTCGGCCTCGACCGTACCGACTCGTCGATCCCGTCGGCGTTCTCGTTCTACGACCACGTGCTGGATGCCGCCGTCACCGTCGGCGCCGTTCCGACACGATTCGCCTCGCTTGTCGGCGAAGATGGCACGGTCGATCTCGCGGGCTACTTCACGATTGCGCGCGGGGAAGGCGACAATGTCCCTGCCGAAATGACCAAGTGGTTCGACTCGAACTACCACTACCTGGTGCCGGAGATCGGACCGGAGACCGAATTCTCATTCGCGTCTGACCGACTGGTGCGCGAAGTCGCCGAAGCCACCGCATCGGGATACCGCACGCGTCCCGTCATCGTCGGCCCGGTCACCTTTCTGCTGTTGAGCAAGCCAAGCGAGAACGCGCCAGACGGCTTCACGCCACTCGATCGCCTCGATGACCTGCTCCCGGTGTATGCCGAGCTGCTTGCTGCGCTGACCGCAGTCGGCGCCGAATGGGTGCAGCTCGATGAGCCGGCGCTCGTGAGCGAGAGCATCGAGGTCCCGCGGGATGCCGTGCTTGCCGCGACGAAGCGCGCCTACGATCTCCTCTCGGCCGTGCCCGCTCGCCCGCAGATCTTTGTCGCCGCTCCTTACGGAAGCCTCGACGACGCCCTGCCCGTGCTCGCCTCGACGCCCGTCGAAGCGATCGGCCTCGACCTCGTTCGCGGTGGAGTGCCCGCGGACGCCATCGACGGACTTGCAGGCAAGACCCTCGTTGGAGGCGTCATCGACGGCCACAACATCTGGCGTGGCGACCTCGCTGGCGCGTGGGCGAAGCTGGATGCGCTCAAGGCGCTTGGCGCGTCGGTTGCCGTTTCGTCATCCACCAGCCTGTTCCACACGCCTCACGATGTCGCCGACGAGCCGCTGCTCGACGATCGCCTCAAGAGCTGGCTCGCGTTCGCAGACCAGAAGGTCGGCCAGATTGCGACGCTGGCAAAGGGCCTCACCGACGGCAAGGACGCGATTTCCGGTGAACTGGATGCCGCGTCCGCTGCTCTCGCCGACCGCGCGAGCGCTCCCGGCGTTCGCGATGGTGCCGTTCGTGCCCGTGAGGCTCAGCTCACCGACGCCGACTTCAGCCGTGGTGACTATGCGGCACGCCTGGCGGCACAGGACGCGGCCCTCCACCTGCCATTCCTGCCCACGACCACCATCGGGTCGTTCCCGCAGACCGGCGATATCCGCCGTGAGCGCGCGCGCTTTGCCAAGGGCGAGATCAGCGAGGGTGAGTACGTCGGCGCGATGGAAGACGAGATCAAGAAGGTCGTCGAACTGCAGGAGGAGATCGGACTCGATGTTCTCGTACACGGCGAGCCCGAGCGCAACGACATGGTCCAGTACTTTGCCGAGAACCTCGACGGGTTCGCGGTCACCCAAAACGGCTGGGTGCAGTCGTACGGCAGCCGGTGTACGCGCCCCTCGCTGCTCTGGGGTGATGTCTCGCGTCCGGCGCCGATCACTGTCGGGT
Source organism: Actinomycetota bacterium (assembly GCA_030840335.1). Lineage (GTDB taxonomy): Bacteria > Actinomycetota > Actinomycetes > Actinomycetales > Microbacteriaceae > Galbitalea. Next base: position 6,749 of record JAUZFR010000132.1, read on the forward strand.
GGTCGAGCTACACGCAGAGCCTCACCAGCAAGCCGGTTAAGGGCATGCTCACCGGGCCGGTGACCATCCTGGCCTGGAGCTTCGTGCGCGATGACCAGCCGCTCGGCGAAACGGCCAACCAGGTCGCTCTGGCCCTTCGCGACGAGATCGCTGACCTCGAAGCGGCGGGGATCGGCATCATCCAGGTCGATGAGCCCGCCCTGCGCGAGTTGCTGCCGCTGAAGAAGGCGGACCAGCCCGCGTACCTGGATTGGTCGGTTGGCTCGTTCAGGCTCGCGACCGCAGGAGTCGCGGAGAAGACCCAGATCCACACGCACCTGTGCTACTCGGAGTTCGGCGTCGTGATCGACGCGATCAACCGACTGGATGCCGACGTCACGTCGATCGAGGCCGCGCGCTCCAAGATGGAGGTCGTTCCGGATATCAAGCGCAGCGGATTCGCCCGCGGAATCGGGCCGGGCGTCTACGACATCCATTCGCCGCGTGTGCCGTCCGTCGAGGAAGTCACCGACCTCATCGAGATCGCGCTCGCATCCATCCCTGAGCGCCAGGTCTGGGTCAACCCGGACTGCGGACTTAAGACACGTGGCTACAGCGAGACGGTCGATTCGCTGAAGAACGTGCTTGCGGCGACGCGGGCAGTTCGCGCGAAGGCCAGCGCCTAACTAACCAATCCTCCCAGCCTCCCAACCGGCGAATCGCCGCAACCGGCGGCGGGGGAAATGTCACTGCGGGCGGAGTTGTTACTCCGCCCGCAGAGGCGTTTCTCCCGCCATACGGGGGTTACGGCGGGTATATGGGGGATTCTGCGGCAGACCAGTTGCTCAGATCGAGCGCAGAACCGCGGTGACCTTGCCGAGGATCGTGGCGAAGTCGCCGAGAATGGGCTCGAAACTCGTATTGCGCGGCAGCAGCCAGGTGTGACCATCGCGCTGACGGAACACCTTGACGGTGGCCTCCTCATCGAGCATCGCCGCCACAATGTCGCCGTTCTCGGCGTGCTGCTGTGGTCGCACGACGACCCAGTCTCCATCGCAGATGGCAGCGTCGATCATTGAGTCACCGACGACTTTGAGCATGAACAGTTCGCCCTTGCCAACGATCTGCCGGGGGAGCGGGAACACTTCTTCGATGTGCTGCTCAGCGGTAATCGGAATACCGGCGGCGATTCGACCGACGAGGGGCACCATGACGGCGTCGCCAAATGACGGGGTCGGAGCGCTTGCATCGTCAGACCTGGGGAGGTCGATGAGGATCTCCATCGCGCGTGGGCGGTTCGGGTCGCGGCGGAG
>JAUZFR010000193.1 GCA_030840335.1 Actinomycetota bacterium
AAGAACGTCGACATCACCGCGACCCTCGTCGACCTCGCCGTACGCGGCTATCTGACGATAGAAGAGGTCCCCGGTGGAAAGCGCGGCCGCGCAAAGGACTACAAACTCAATTCGACGCCAGACAAAGTCGCCGCACAGCGTGCCGCCGCAACGAGGTCGACGGAAGCCACGGACCTGCTGCCGCACGAGACGCTCCTGCTGGCCGACCTGTTCAAGAGCGAGCGAACGACCGTCACGCTGTCCGCTCTTCGCTACAGCTTTGCGCCATCGATGGACGCGATCAAGGCAGCGCTTGGAGTGTGGATCGACGGACGGGGCTGGTTCCTCGACAAGCTGACCGGCCCGCATCCGTTTCTTCGCTGGTCGGTCTTCGGGTCGATCATCCTGTTCCTCGTTTTGTTGATCTTTGTTCCGAAGGGCTGGACCCTCATCCCGATCGGCGTGTTCGTCGGTTCGCTCGCGAGCCTCCGCAACGCGAGGCGAGCGGTGCGGCGGAGCGCGCTCGGCCACGCGATCTTCCTGCAGCTGGAAGGCTTCCACCGCTATATCGCGACCGCGGAGGCTGGCCAGATCCGTTTCGAAGAGAACGAGGATGTCTTCAGCCGCTACCTGCCGTGGGCGATCGCCTTTGGTGAAACCAAACGCTGGGCGCGCGTCTTCAAGGAGCTCACCGAAGACGGCAGATTCACCTCGACGCCGGACTGGTACTCGGGCAACACCGGCGCGCTATCCACTGGCATGCTCGTTGGCGCCGCGGGCTCGCTCGCCGGTATCGGATCGGCGATGGAAAGCTTCGGTGCAATGGCACAAAGCTCGATGACCGCCTCTGCCCCCACCACTAGCTCGAGTGGTGGCTCCGGTTTCAGCAGCGGTGGCTCGTCGAGTGGTGGAGGCGGAGGAGGAGGCGGCGGCGGGAGCTGGTAGCTGACCGCTCCGCTAATACACGTCACCGACCAGCTCGGCGAACAGCGCTTCGGCATCGCAGTCGTGGCCGCGCCGGATGAACCAGCCGCACACGTTGTCACAATCCCGCTGCAGCAAGGACATGCCGTTCGGGTTACTGACAACGTCCACGAACTGCGGCAAATCGATCACGACGACTCGGCCGCGATGCACGAGCAGGTTGTAGGGCGAGAGGTCGCCGTGGGCGGAACTGGCTCGGGCGAATGCGTGCATGATCTCGACCACCTGCTCGAAGTAGTCTGCCAGGTCGGTTGGCGCCGGGCGCAGCTGAGCGAGACGAGGCGCCGCAGTCGACCCTTCGCCGATGAATTCCATGAGGATCTCGGTGCCATTGACCTGCACGGGATAGGGCACGGCGACCCCGCGCTCGTACATCGCGCACAGCGCCTCGAACTCCGCGTACGCCCACTGGTCGGCGGCAACCGATCGGCCGTACGCGGACTTGTTGGCAACTGCTCGCGTGTCGCGGGAGCGCCGCATCCGTCGGCCTTCCCGGTACTGGGATGACCGGTGGAAGTCGCTCGTTGCCGAACCTCGGTAGCGCTTGGCTGCCAGGATGCTGGACTGCTCGGGGTCGCCAGGGACGGCTCGCTCGATCAGGAAGACATCCGCCTCCTTGCCGGACTTCACGATGCCGAGCTCGGTGTCGATGGCGGAGGCGGACGTCACGACCCAGTCAGGAAACGGCCGAGGACCGCGCTCGCTTGGGGTGATGGCGGTCCAGGTCGACCAGCGCTGGCCGTCACCTGGGTCATCGAGACTGAAAACTGGTATGACGACGCTGTCGTCGAGAGAAATGTGGTCAAAAAAGGACAAGGTGGAATCTCCGAAAGAGAAGAGGCCACCAGACGATTAGAGCGCTGCGACCTCGATGGATGAGGGGTGGATTGACGGCACGACAAAGGCAGTCATTGTGTCCTCCTCTCCATTCGGCGCGCTGTGGCGCGAGCGGGTTCAGCCTAGCGCTGCGGCGCCGCGGCCGGAATAGTCAGCTTCGAACGAGGCGCGCGACCGCTTCGACGTGGTGCGTGTTCGGGAACAGGTCGAACGCCCGCAGCTGCGCCAGATCGTAGCCGCGCTCCGCAAGCAGTGCGACATCGCGGGACAGCGCCACCGGATCGCATGCGACGTAGATGAGCTGGGCCGGTTCAAGTGCCGCGATAGCGCTCACGACCTCTTTGCCTGCTCCCGCCCGCGGCGGATCGAGCACGACCGTGGCCGCCCGCAACCGTGCGCGTTCGCCCGGCCCCGCTGTCGCGGCGAGGGAGGTCACCCAGCGCTCGACGCGCGCCGTGACGGCCGCAGCGCCGACCCACTCTGCGAGGTTCTCCCCCGCGTACTCCGTGGCCGCTGAGTCGCTTTCGACTGTGGTGATGCGCGTGGTACCGCCGAATCGGTCGCCGACCGCCGCCGCGAGCAGGCCCACGCCGCCGTAGAGATCGAGATTGGATGCGCGCGGATCGAACAACGCCTCGTCAATCGCGTCCTGCACCGCAGCCGTGAGCGTCTCTGCCGCGTACCGATGCACCTGCCAGAAACCGCCGTCGCTGAGTTGGAAGTCGCGGTCTCCGACGCGTTCGCGGATCGTCATCGGCTTCTGCCGTCCGATGATCAGGCGTGCGCCGCCGGTCGACGGTTCGAGTACGTCGATGTGCTCCTCCCCTGGGAATGTCTCGCCGAGAGGCGCAGCGGATTCCACGCCGTCCGTGGCAAGGGGCAGGTCGTCGACATCGATTACGCGGTGTGATCGAGCCGCGAATGGACCCGGCCGGCCGCGGTCGTCCACCTGCAGGCGCACGCGGGTGCGCCATCCGGTTCCGTCTTCGTTACCCGGCAACGCCTCGACGATGACATCGGATTCGATGCCTGCCATGCGTTTGAGTGAATCGACCAGCACCTGGCGTTTCAGCTCACGCTGGTGAGCGATCCGGATGTGACCGAACTCCGCGCCGCCAGCGCGATTCTCGGGCGCGCGGTCGATGCTCGCCGCCGACCAGATGTGCGGCTGCCGGAACTCGCTGGGCTCCACGACGCTCAGCGTTTCGGCGCGCCAGAACGACTTCTTCGAATCCTCCGTGACCCGGGCGATCACCGTCTCGCCGGGAATGGCATCGCTGACGAACACCACTCGACCGTCGTGCCTGGCAACTGAGATGCCGCCGTGCGCGACATTGGTAACCTCGAGTTCGAGCTCGCGCCCCTGCATTTCACCCATCCGTCGAGCATAGGAGAACCCGTGCGGCTGTATCTGGCGTCAACCTCACCCGCCCGACTCGCGACACTTCGAGCAGCGGGGATCGAGCCGATCCTTCTCTCCTCCGGGGTCGACGAAGAGGCCGCGGTTGCCGCCGCCGGACCACTCACTCCCCGAGAAACGGTGCTGCTGCTCGCCCGGCTCAAGGCCGAGGCGGTCGCGGATCAGCTCGTCGATGGCGAGCCGATCGACGGGTTCATTCTGGGCGGCGACTCGGCGTTCGAACTGGACGGCCGCCTGTACGGGAAGCCGCATTTCGCACCCGTTGCCCGCGCGCGATGGCTGAAACAACGGGGTCGGGAAGGCAAGCTGCACTCCGGCCACTGGCTGATCGATCATCGCGCTTCGACGAGCCCAGCGACCGAGTCTGCGATCGGCGACGTCTCCACCGCTATCGTCACGTTTGCCTCGAACATCTCCGACGCCGAGATCGACGCCTACGTCGCGACCGGGGAACCGCTGGAGGTGGCCGGCGCCTTCACTATCGACAGCCTCGGGGCTGCATTCATCACGGAGATCCGCGGCGATCCGCACGCTGTTGTCGGATTGTCGCTCGCACTGCTCCGCCAGCTTCTGCTGCGATTCGACGTGAGCTGGCCGACCCTGTGGAATCGCGCGTTGTAGGCAATGTCTGCCAGACATCCGGTTCTTTTGGCAGGTCCAGCCAAAAGGCCGACCCGATTCGCCCAATAGGCTGGGTGACTATGGCTCGAATCACCAAGGTCCTTATCGCCAATCGCGGAGAGATTGCGGTGCGGGTCATCCGCGCGGCGCGAGACAGCGGGATCGCTTCCGTCGCCGTGTACGCCGACCAGGACCGGGATGCCCGGCACGTCAGGCTCGCCGATGAGGCGTACGCCCTCGACGGCTCGACCAGCGCGGACACCTACCTCGTCATCGACAAGATCCTCTCGGTCGCGCGCCGGTCGGGTGCGGATGCGATCCATCCGGGCTACGGATTCCTGGCCGAGAACGCCGAATTCGCTCGCGCAGTCATTGCCGCCGGCATCACCTGGATCGGACCCTCGCCCGACGCGATTGAGAAACTCGGCGACAAGGTTTCCGCCCGCCACATCGCCGAGAAGGTGGGAGCCCCACTCGCGCCCGGAACACTCAACCCGGTCTCAGGCGCCGAGGAAGTTCTCGATTTCGTCGATCTGCACGGGCTGCCGGTCGCGATCAAAGCGGCGTTCGGCGGTGGCGGCCGTGGACTCAAGGTTGCGCGCACGCGTGAAGAGATCCCCGAGTTGTTCGAGTCGGCGACCCGCGAGGCGATCGCGGCTTTCGGGCGCGGGGAGTGCTTCGTCGAGAAGTATCTCGACCAGCCGCGCCACGTCGAAACGCAGTGCCTCGCCGATGCCGAGGGCAACGTCGTCGTCATCTCGACTCGTGACTGCTCGCTGCAGCGTCGTCACCAGAAGCTCGTCGAGGAAGCGCCCGCGCCGTTCCTGACCGACGACCAGAATGCTCTGCTGTATTCGTCATCGAAGGCGATTCTTCGCGAGGTCGGCTATGTCGGCGCCGGCACCTGCGAATTCCTCGTCGCTCGCGACGGGACCATCTCCTTCCTCGAGGTCAACACGCGACTGCAGGTAGAACATCCGGTGTCTGAAGAGGTCACGGGCATCGACCTGGTGCGCGAGCAATTTCGCATCGCGGAGGGCGGCACGCTCGACTACGAAGACCCGATGCCGCGCGGGCACTCCTTTGAGTTTCGGATCAACGGCGAGGATGCCGGCCTGAACTTCATGCCAGCGCCCGGACCGGTGCACACGCTGCGCCTGCCAGGCGGACCCGGCGTGCGCGTCGACAGCGGAGTGACCACGGGCGACGTCATCAGTGGCGCCTTCGATTCGCTGCTCGCGAAGCTGATCGTGACCGGATCGTCCCGTGAGGATGCGCTCGAGCGCTC
>JAUZFR010000006.1 GCA_030840335.1 Actinomycetota bacterium
GTAGTTCAGGGAGCCGCCGATCGCGAGCTCGACGCCATTGACGCGACGTGCCCGCTTGTCACCAAGGTGCATCGCGAAGCCACCAGGTTCGCGAAGAACGACTATGAAATTCTGCTCATCGGCCACACCGGTCATGAAGAGGTAGAAGGCACCATGGGGCACGCGCCGGAGCGCACCACACTCATCACCGGTCCGGCCGATGTAGACAGCGTCGTCGTGAAGAACCCGGATCACGTCGTCTGGCTGTCTCAAACCACTCTCAGCGTCGATGAAACCATGGAGACGGTCCGACTGCTGCGCGAGCGGTTCCCGAATCTGCAGGATCCGCCGAGCGACGACATCTGCTACGCGACACAGAATCGCCAGGTAGCGATCAAGAAGGTGGCCGAGCAGGCCGAGCTCGTCATCGTCGTCGGATCGATGAACAGCTCCAACACCGTTCGTCTCGTCGACGTTGCGCTCGAGAACGGAGCGAAGGCTGCCTACCGCGTCGACTATGCGAGCGAAATCCAGCAGGAATGGCTGGATGGAGTCGCAACCATCGGCGTGACCTCCGGGGCATCCGTGCCCGAAGTGCTCGTGCAGGAAGTCCTCGACGATCTCGCCGACGCCGGCTACGCCGACGTCGAAGCGGTTGTCACCGCCGAGGAAGACCTCATGTTCTCGCTGCCGCGTGAGTTGCGCACCGACTCCGAGGGAAACCCGGATGAGCGCGGGCTCGGCGGTCGCGTGCGTCGGCTCGATTGGCAGGGACAATGACAGAGGACCGTCCGCGCCCGCAGTACGGCGAATACGCGACTCCTGAGCAGCAAGCGACGGCAGCCGGGCAGAAGTTTGACCCTCAGGCAGCCGCGAGGGTCGTGCCACCAAGCCACGGCGCGACAACGCCGCCCCCACCCGACGCCGCAACCCGGTTTGCGGCGCCAGAGCCCGGCCGCAGGATGGTCCTGGTCAGGCATCCGGTCGATCGATTCTTCACGATCTTCATGCTCGGGCTGGGCGTGTTCTTCCTGCTGACCTCCATTCCGAGCTATCTCGCTTTCGCCAATACGCTCGAGACCGGGTACCGCCAGTTCGGTGGGGGCAAGTTCCCGGAGCCTGACCTCGCCAACCAGGTCGGAATCTGGATGCTGGTCGCTCACTCGGTGCTATTCCTCCTCACCGTCTTGTGGGCTGTGCGTCGGATCTCGCGCGGCAGAGTCGCGTCCTTTGTGCCGATCATCGGTTTCGTGCTGTTCATCGCGGTCTTTGTCGTCGCGTTCGTGGTGCTCTTCAGTGCCGAACCGTCGTACTTCCAGGACGTGAGCAACACCATATCCGGCACGGTCGGCTAGCCGATCTTGCAGACACTGTCGAAGATGTGCGGGGCGCGATGCCCCTCGTGTGGTTTCCTGATCGAGTGACACTCGGAACCACGCGGATACCCATCCTGCCCCGCGCGATCGCCGCGAGTATCACGGTCTCTGCGGTCGCGAGGAGCGGATGGGCGATTGCGGCCGCGACACTCACCGTTTCGGTGCCCGGGCTCATCGACCTCTACGTGCGCAAGGGCTTCGCGCCCGATCTCGCCCAGCCGCTGATCGCAGTCGCTGTGATGCTTGCCGTGATCATCGTCATCTTTATCCGACCGTCCTCTCCCTGGCTTGCGGCATACGTGGTGATCGGCGCGGCATGCGTGTACTTCTTCCTGCACGGCGTGCTGGATATGCACCCCGAGTTAATGTCGCAAGCGCTCATCCTCATCAACCGACCGGCGGTCGCGCTCGTTCTCGTCGGAACCGTTGGGCCGCGCCCGCTTCTCGCGGTCGCGTGGGGTCTCGCCGGGTTCCTCGCTGGTGGAGCAGTCACCGCGCTCGTCTGCGTGCAGGATGGCCTGCCGATCCTGTTCGGCAACGGTCCGGCAATCACGCTCGCGACGTATAGCGCCACCTATCTCGGCCTCTCCTTTATCCAGCGAGCGCAGCGCGGTCGCGTTCCCGATTTCCTGCGTCTTCGCCACGAGACCCGCAAGCTCGAGGCGGCCCGTACCCTCGAACACCGGGCCACCGCGATCCTTCACGACACCGTTCTCAATGACCTGGCCTTGATCATCAATGGACCGGACACACTCGATGACCGGATGCGCGACAGCATGCGGCGGGACGTCGCGACCCTCGCAGATCCAGACCTGCTCGAAGACGTCGACCTCGACGAGTTCGTCGACGCAAGCGACGCCTCGCTCCGTAACCAGTTGACCGCGCTCGTCAGCGACTTTCAATGGCGTGGCCTCACTGTCGAAGCGACCGGAGACACCGGCCGGGTTGTGCACATGAGTCCTGAGGTCCTTGAGGCAGCGGTTGGTGCCCTCGGTGCCTGCCTTGAGAACATCCTTCGTCACTCTGGCGTGCACTCGGCCGAAGTGATCGTGAGTTCGACGGAAAGCTCGGTGACCTGGACGATCAGCGATGCGGGCAAGGGATTCGATCCGGCCGCCGTGGCATCGGACCGACTCGGCTTGCGTTCATCCGTGTTTCGCCGTGTCGAGTTGTCGGGAGGCGTGGTCAAAGTCTGGTCGAAACCGGGCAATGGCACGACGGTCCTGATCACGCTGCCCCTGCTGGCCGCGCGGACGCGGACTTCAGCCGGAGGGACTTCAGCCGGAGGCACTTCAGCCGGAGGATCGGATGCGTAGCGCCTGGGCGAGATCGCCGCAGGAGGCCGACCCGCTGAGCTGGTTCGCCGGGCCGCGGTTACCTCTCGTGCTGGCGACAGCGGCGATCCTCGAGGGCATCGCGATAACCGCGCTCTACTGGAATTCGTGGTCGAGCCTCGCTCTGCAGTTTGTCGCGATGCCGTTCTTCCTCGCGGCCGCTGTGTTGACCGCGACCTGGACGCAGCCGCATCGACCTCAGTTTCGACCGATCAACGCCGCGATTGTGCTCCTCATCTCTGCTTGCGGCCTGGTGCTTTCGGCGGCCGGAACAGTCAACAGCACCGTCCCGGTTGAGCAATGGTGGCCCGGAATCGCTTTCGGCGTGACGCTCGCGAGCCTCGCCCCCTACTCGTCGCCGCGAAAGCTCATCGCCTACTCGATCCCGGCGGTCGTCGTTGTGGCGGTCGTCGGTTCGGTGGTGTTCTCGTCGATCTCGACATACTGGCCGCCGCTCGGAATCGTCGTGATCTCGGCGAGTCCCGTTCTCGTCGCGGGCGTCGCGTCCGTCGTGTTCTCCTACACGGTCGTCGAACGCTCGAACGCCTATCTGGACACAGCGGCAGGGGTTGAGGAGGTCTACCCCGCCGTCGAAGAACTCGACGAGGTTCAGGAGAGCGGAAGTATCGCGAGGGTGAGCGCTCGCGTCGCGCCGTTCCTTGCACGCGTCGCCGACTCGGGGGTAATCACTCCGGCGGATCGAGCACTCGCCGCCCAGATCGCGCGCGGGCTGCGCTCCGAGCTCGTTCTGGTCGCGAACAGCAGCTGGCTCGACATCGTTGCGCGTGAATCCGGCATGGTTGTGAGCGACCCGGGTCGGCTCGCCGACAAAATGAACGAAGATCAGCGCTCGGCCCTGCGTGGGTTGCTCGTCGCCGCGCTGGACAGCCCGGTCGTCGACCGTCAGACGCTGTTGATCGAGCTACGCGCACAACCCGACGGATCGACTGCCGTCGCGTTGACGATCGACGTCGACCTGCCAGAGGGTCGGCGACTGATGCTGTTCGCTCCCCACTATCTGGCGCTCAAAACCACGGTCGACGACCTGTCCTGGGATGACGGTCGCAGCCTGATGCTGAATTTCCGCATTCCCGCGAGCGGCGCCTGACGCCGCTTCGGCTAGCTGCCTGAGTGGCCGGCCGAGCCGAGCTGCTTGGTCGCCTCGACGACGCGTGCCGCCATCGCCGTTTCTGCCAGCTTGCCCCACGCGCGCGGGTCGTAGATCTTCTTGTTGCCGACCTCGCCGTCGACCTTCAGGAATCCGTCGTAGTTCTTAAAAACCGTGTCGGCGATCGAGCGGCTGAAGGCGTACTGGGTGTCCGTGTCGATGTTCATTTTGACGACGCCGTTCGCGACGGCCTCGGCAATTTCGGCATCCGATGATCCGGATCCGCCGTGGAAGACGAGGTCGAGCGGACGGGCATCCGTGCCGTACTTGGCAGCGAGACCGGACTGGATCACGCCGAGCAGCTCCGGGCGAAGCTTGACGTTGCCCGGCTTGTAGACGCCGTGCACGTTTCCGAAGGTGAGGGCAGCCATGTAGCGGCCGTTGTCGCCAAGGCCGAGAGCCTCGACCGTCGCAATCGCGTCGTCAAGCGTCGTGTACAGGTGCTCGTTGATGTCGTGGCTGACGCCATCCTCTTCGCCGCCGACGACGCCGATCTCGACTTCGAGAATGGCGTTGATGGCCTTCATGCGGGGAAGAAGCACCTTCGCGATCTCGAGGTTCTCGGCGAGCGGCACGGCCGAGCCGTCCCACATGTGGGACTGGAAGATCGGGTTGCGTCCTGCCTTGACCTCGGCTTCGGATGCGGCAATCAATGGGAGCACAAAGCCGTCGAGTGCGTCCTTCGGGCAGTGGTCGGTGTGAAGCGCGACCGTGACCGGGTAGTTCTTTGCCACCTCGGTGGCAAACGCGGCAAACGCGAGAGCACCGGATGCGCGGTTCTTCACCGTCTGCCCGGCAAAGTAGTCGGCACCACCGGTGGTCACCTGGATGATGCCGTCTGAGCCGGCCTCCGTCAGTCCCTGAAGTACGGCGTTGATCGTCGACGACGACGAAACGTTGATCGCGGGGTAGGCGAAACCGTGAGTCTTGGCCTTGTCGAGCATTTCGGCGTACTGCTCGGGGGTTGCGACGGGCATGACGACTCCTTGGTTCTTCGGCGATGAGCTTTCAGCCAAAGTCTATCGACGCCGGTTTGGGTAGTCTTGACCCAAGCGTTGATTCCGACTGGGATCCCACCACCATCGCTGATCCGCAAGAGGACACTTTGGTGAACACAGATACGGCAACCCTTTTTCTTGAGCCTGACCGCAACCTTGCGATGGAGCTCGTTCGTGCAACGGAGGCCGCAGCCATCCGAGCGGTTCCCTTTATCGGTCGCGGCGACAAGCTCGCGGCGGACGGCGCCGCGGTGGACGCAATGCGTAAGTTCCTGGGGACTGTGAACTTCGACGGCGTCGTCGTGATCGGGGAGGGTGAGAAAGACAAGGCGCCGATGCTGTTCAACGGCGAACATGTCGGTAACGGCCGCGGACCATCCTGCGACATTGCGGTCGACCCGATCGATGGCACATCACTGACTGCGGCGGGTCGTCAGAACGCCCTGTCGATGATCGCGGTGGCCGACCGGGGCAGCATGCTTGATGCGTCAAGCGTCTACTACATGGACAAGATCGTCACCGGAGCCGCGGGCATCGGGGTG
>JAUZFR010000059.1 GCA_030840335.1 Actinomycetota bacterium
GGTCGTCGGCCGTGTAGGCCGTGCGAGGGACCACCGGCACCGCGAGGTCGTGGCGGGGGATCACGTGAATGGTGCCGACGCTGAACGGCGACCGCTCGTCGGCGAAGTACTCGACGGAATGCCGCCATGGCAGGCGAAGCAACGAGTGGGCGGTGAGCCGGAAGTCCTGCCCACCGGTTCGGATGACGCCGGACCCCTGCACGACCCAGACGAACGAGACACTGACGACGAGGTCGTGTCTGATGTGTTCGGACGAACGAAATCGGTACCAGTTGGCCCACACGACCACTGGACGCGAGGGCCGTCCTTCATCCATGCTCCCAGCATAGAGAATTCCGCAGATCGGGGCTCTCAATTGAGCAAGTGATCGAATAGTCCATGTTTTGGCACCAATTCATATGTTGGCGCAGCCACGAAGCTCGTAACGTTTTAGTCGGGCAGCATTTCAATTGGGCATCGATGCCGATGTCGACCAGCGAGACTTTTGAGGATGTAATGCAGATCACAGTGAACACTTCGGCTTGTGTCGGGGCTGGCCAGTGCGTGATGACCGCTGAGGACCTGTTCGATCAGGACGACGACGGGATCGTCATGTTGCTTGACGACTCACCGGATTCCTCGCACGAGGCGGGAGCCCGGCGCGCCGCCTCACTCTGCCCGGCGCGCGCGATCAAGGTTACGGACTAGGCAAACGCGCATGAGCGACGCGACTCGGATCGTCATCGTCGGGGCTTCGGTTGCCGGGCTCACGACGGCGGAGACTCTGCGCGCGGAAGGATTCACCGGCAGCATCACGCTGATCGGCGACGAGATACACGCCCCGTACGGCCGTCCTCCGCTCTCCAAGCACGTGCTCACCGGTGAGTGGTCGCCGGACCAGGCGAGCCTGAGCGATCCGGACGAACTCGCAGCCCTCGACCTCAGGCTGATGCAGGGCGCCCGCGCGTCGTCACTGGACGTCGCCGCCCACACGGTCACCGTCGGTGACGAGGTCGTGCGCTACGACGCTCTCGTCATTGCCACCGGCGTCAGGGCTCGGCGCATGGCCGGAACGCGTGATCTCGCGGGCGTGCACTCGCTCAGGACCGTGGATGACGTGGTTGCGTTGCGCACGGAGCTGGGTGCTGCGAAGCACGTCGCGGTTGTCGGCGCCGGAGTGCTCGGCTCCGAAATCGCAGCGGCGGCCCGTAAGAGGGGACTCGATGTCACCCTTGTCGGCCGATCATCCGAACTTCGACTCGGCCAGGTGGGCACCCACCTGTCGTCCCTGATCGCGGCGCTTCACCGCGAAAACGGCGTCGACCTTCGACTCGGTTTCGACGTCACGCAAGTGCTCGGCGAAGGACGCGTATCCGCCATCGTCCTTTCGGATGGCACCGTTGTGCCCGCCGATGTCGTCGTCGCGGCGATTGGTTCCCTCCCGGCGACCGAGTGGCTGAACGGCAGCGGGCTCACCCTTGCCGACGGAATCGTGTGCGACTCGAATGGACTCGCGGCTCCGGATGTCTACGCGATCGGCGATGTCGCGCGCTGGCGCGATGACCTGACGACGGCATACACCCGCGCGGAGCATCACCTCAAGGCGACAGAGCAGGCACAGGCCGTCGCTCGCCTTCTGGTAACGGGTGAGGAGTCGCCCGCCGTTGTGCCCTTCTTCTGGTCGGAGCTGTACGGCACGAAGATCCAGGCCTACGGCCGATTCCCTGCCGACGAACCCCTGAGGACAATCGCGGGAGAGCCGGGCGACGGACGATTCGTGGCAGCGTCAGTTGAGGATGGTCGCGTTGTCGGTGTCGTCGGATGGAACATGCCCCGAGACTTCCGGCTGGCGCGGGCCGACATGGTCGCATCCGCTGCCCCCGCATTGTCCAGTCCCATCACGACCGATCCGATAGGCGCACGACTATGAGCATTCACGTCTCGGGCGAAACCGCCAGCCACGACGTCACCAATCCGCACTCTAACGCGGTGAGCCCCGAAGTCGCGGCGGCTGCCGCGGCGGCGGGATGCCCGTTCCACGCCGCGTCAGTGCTGCCCACCGATGGCACCCCGACGCATCCGTCACCGCGCTTCGCCGAATGGCGGGAGACGGGGCCGGCTCTTCCACTGGACTACAACGACGGCCATCGCGGCCTCGTCGTGACCCAGTACGACCTGGCGAGAGCCGTACTGGAGGACCCACGGTTCAGCATGAGGCCCGACCGGATGCCGCTGTCGGACACGGCTCCCTTACACGAGTCGCCCCCGGAAGCCGCACCAGAACCCGAACTCGACGACAACGCCCGCGAGGCTCTCGACACCGCGAGTGTGCTGTTCCTCGACGGCGACCAGCACCTGCGCCTGCGCCGCTCCATCACGGGCCGGTTCTCGGCGAAATCCATGCGCGACCGCAGGGCGATCGTGAAGCAGATCGTCGCACGTCAAGTTGAACACGTGCTCGCGCACGGCGCGCCGATCGATCTCTTCACCGAGTACGCACGACCCATCGCCGCCGCGAACCACTGCGATGTTCTTGGCATCCCGGCTGAGCTCGCCGACGAGTTCCGGGCGAAGTTCGAGGGCGTCGCTACGACCCGGGATCGCATGGATTACGTACGGCGAGTGGTTGACGCGCGCGCGACCGACCTCGGCGAGAACACCATCAGCGATCTCCTTCGATCGGACCTGTCGCGAAACGAGGTCGATGGCCTGGTCATGACGCTGATGAGCTCCGGGCGGGACTCGGTCGCGTACATGATCTCGACCTCCATGGTGGCCCTGCTCACCAATCCAGAGCAGCTGGCGAAGCTGCGCGACGACCCCAGCCTCATCCAGGGTGCCGTCGAGGAATTCATGCGCTACGGCACCATGTTCCTGACGGTCTTCCGGCGAACGGCGACCGAAGACGTCACGATTCTGGGCGTCGATATTCCGAACGGAACCTCGGTATCCGTCTCAACCGTCTCGGCCAATCGTGACGACCGCCACTGGGAGGACCCAGCGACGTTCGATGTGACCCGAGACGCGTTCGGTCACGTCGGCTTCGGTCACGGTGCGCACGGATGCGTCGGCCAGCAGCTCGCGCGGGTCGAGATCTCGGAGGCGATCACCCAGCTGCTCGCGGCAATACCGGATGTTCGGCTCGAGGAAGCCGAGCAGCTCTCGCCGCTGCCGTTTGCGCATCCGGTCGCCACGTATGAGGCCGGCGCGGTGGTGGTCGCCTGGGGCTGAGGTGAGGCCCTAAGGGACGGTCGACGCGCGGATTACGAGCTCCGGCTGGAAGACGATCTGCCGCGGCTGGAGGGTGGGGTCGCGCGCCTCATCGAGAAGAATCTCGACCGCTGTGCGGCCGAGCAGCGCGCTCGGCTGACGCACGGACGACAATGGCACCACCGCGGTTTGCGCGAAGTCGATGTCGTCGTACCCGACCAGGGCGACATCCCCTGGTACCCGGATGTCGCTTTGCATCACCAGGGCCTGGAGCACTCCGACCGCGATGAGGTCGTTGGCAGTGAAGATGCCATCCGGACGATCGTCGGCTGCACGGGCGACGATCCGCTCACCTGCTGCGCGACCCTCGAGCACCGTGAGTCCGCCGATATCGATCACTTCCAGCGTGGTGCCGGGATGCGAGGCAACGGCTTCGCGGGCGCCACGAAGCCGATCGGTAACCTGCGAGAAATCGAACGAGCCAGCGAGGTAGGCGATGCGGCGCCGGCCGATCGAGATCAGGTGCTCGACCGCGAGCCGTCCTCCGGCGACGTCGTCGACGGAGACCGAACTGAACCCGCTTCCCGTTCCGCTTCGGTCCACGAGTACTGCGGGGATTCCCCGGCGCCGAAGGCCCTCCAGCCTTCGAGCGACATCACTCAGCGGCGAGACAAGGACGCCGTGCACTCGCTGCTCTTCGAAGAGGTCGAGGTAGGCCGTCTCGCGTTCGTGCGATCGCCCGCTGTCGCCAAGCAGAATGGAGAGTCCCGCGGCGCCCGCTCCGTCTTCCGCTCCCCGCGCGAGGTCGGTGAAGAACGGGTTGCGGACGTCGAGCACCACGAGGCCGATGGTGTTGCTCCGTCCGGCCTTGAGCTGACGCGCCGCATCATTTCTGACGAAACCGAGCTTCTCAATCGCTTGCATGACGCGGTCGGCAGTCTCCGGCGAGACGATTTCGGGGCGATTGAGAACGTTGGACACGGTGCCGAGTGAGACCCCCGCGAGGGCAGCCACATCCTTGACGTTCGCCGCGGCCATAGCTCCCCTTTCCGGCTGAAGTATATGGCAGCAAAGCGAGGGACAGCGAATGAAACGTGTAAATTCGCACCTACGTAAAAACCATCCGAAACGCCCGGGATTTCGTGAAATCGCCGCTATGCCGTTACCCCATTGTTACCGACATGCATTGACGCGAAAGGTTTCGTGACTCATGATTCATTCTGAAGCGTTTCAACGCACCCTCCCGAGGATCCCCCGGAATTTGAGCGCTCATCATACAAGGAGGTATAGATGTTCATTCGTCGAACCGCGACTCGCGCAATAGCGATTGCAGGGGCCGCTGCCCTGGTCGGACTAGCTCTTTCCGGCTGCACCCCATCGTCGGGAGGAGGATCCGGCGACGCGAGCCAGATCACCTTCCTCGCCGGTGGTAACGACCCGGTCGCCATCAAGACCGCAAAGGATCTCGTGGCCGGATTCGAAAAGAAGTATCCGAAGATCAACGTGAAGGTCAACACCCGTCCCGCCGGCACCGACGGCGACAACATCATCAAGACCAAGCTGTCGACCGGAACCATGGAAGACGTGTTCTTCTACAACTCCGGTTCGCTCTTCCAGGCCCTCCACCCGGAGCGCACCATGGTGGACCTCAGCAGCCAGCCCTGGGTCAAGACCCTCTCGAACGACTTCAAGCAGACCGTCAGCGTCGGCAAGAAGGTTTACGGCGCACCGTTCGGCAGCACCTTCGATGGCGGCGTCATGTACAACAAGAAGGTCTACGCGAAGCTTGGACTCTCTGTGCCTGACACCTGGGCAGACTTCATCAGCAACAGCCAGAAGATCAAGGCTGCCGGTGGAATCACTCCCGTGCTCGCGTCGTACGGTGACACCTGGACAGCACAGCTGTTCGTGCTCGCGGACTTCGCCAACGTCAGTGCACAGGATCCCGAGTGGGCTTCGAAATACACCGCAAACAAGGCGAAGTACGTCGACCCGCCCGCTCTCGCTGGCTTCCAGGACACCGCGGATGTCTTCAAGCTCGGCCTGATGAACAAGGACTACGCCTCGCTCACCAACGTCAACGCGCTGAAGCTCCTCGCCACCGGTAAGGCAGCCCAGTACCCGATGATCACGGTCACGATCGGTAACCTCGCACAGAGCAACCCGGAAGCGGTCAACGACATCGGCTACTTCGCCAACCCGACCGCCAACGGCAACTCGCACGCAACGGTCTGGGAAGCGGGCGGCGCCTACATCCCGAAGACGACGACGGGTGGCAAGCTCTCGGCTGCGGAGAAGTTCCTCGCCTTCCTGAACTCGCCCGCTGGTTGCGACATCCAGAACAAGGCATCGGCCCCCGCAGGCCCGTACGCGACGACGAACTGCAAGGTTCCGGCTGATGCGCCGGCACTAATCGCCGACGAGCAGAAGTACCAGGACGCAGGCAAGACCGGACTCGCACTCGAGTTCATCTCGCCGGTCAAGGGACCGAACCTCTCGCAGATCACGGTGCAGGTCGGATCGGGCATCTCCACGGCAGCTCAGGGTGCCGCGTTGTATGACCAGGACGTGAAGAAGCAGGCACAGCAGCTCAACCTGCCGGGCTGGAACTAGTACCACAACTGACGTGAGCGTAGTTTCATAACGCACCGTCGCGGGGCCGGCGACATACAAGTCGCCGGCCCCGTTCCACTTATCAGCGTCAACTCAATGAGGAGTCCGTCATGATGACGACAACCAGTATCGCGCCCGCTGCCGCGGCCGCTGAGGGCGCGAGCCGGGGTAAGACTCCCCGTCGCCGGGGAAGGATGAAGTCCTTCTATCCCTCGTGGTTCTTCATCCCGGCCGTCGCTCTCTACGTGGTCTTCTTCGCGGTCCCGACGTTCGCATCCTTCTACTTCGCGTTCACTCGCTGGGACCTCTTCACGGCCGTCCCGATCGGCTTCGACAACTTCGTTCAGTTCTTCCAGGACCCCCAGCTGCTGAACGGCTTCATCCACACCTTCGAGTACGGATTCGCCACCTCTGCGGTCAAGGTCGTCCTCGGCTTCGCTATCGCGCTGCTACTGACCGGCCCCATCTTCGCCCGCGGCTACCTGCGCGCAATCATCTTCTTCCCCGTGCTGCTTTCGACGATCGGCGTCGGAATCATGTGGAAGTCACTGCTCGACCCTTTCCACGGCGTGGTGAACGCCGCGCTCGGGTTTCTCCACCTCCCGCAGCCTGGGTGGTTCACTGACCCGCACCTCGCTCTCGTCACGATCATGGGCGTCGATGTCTGGAAGGGCGTGGGAATCGCCACGCTCATCTTCATGGCCGGCATCGTCGCGATCCCGAGTGAATACTTCGAGGCAGCCAAGGTGGATGGCGCAAGTGGGTGGAAGATTCTCCGCACCATCACGATCCCCCTGACCCGTCCCGCGACCGCCACCGTCATCACCCTGTCGCTGATCGGGGGCCTTCGATCATTCGACCTCGTGCAGGCGATCACCAACGGAGGGCCAGGTTTCACCAGCGAGGTCATCACCTCGGTCATCTACAAGGAATACCAGGCCGGGTATTTCGGCCTCTCGACGGCGGGAAACGTCGTCTTGTTCATCGTCGTGACGGCCATCATGGTCCCCCTCACGGCATACCTCAACAGAAGGTCGGTCGAGCTGTGAAGCGAGAGCAAACCCTTGGCCGGGTCAAAGGCGTCGTCGCGATCGTCGTCACGTCGGTCTTGTTCATCATCCCGTTCATCTTCGTCATCCTGCAGGCAACCAAGACGCCTGCGGAGGCGTCAAACCTCTCGTTTACCTGGCCGACGGAGTGGCGGTTCTTCGAAAACCTTGTCGAGGTCTCGAACTATAACGACGGCATCGTCTGGCGGGCCTTCTTCAACAGCATCCTGCTCACGGTGTTCTCGGTTGCCATCATGGTCGTGTTCGCGGCGATGGTCGGGTACGTACTGTCCCGCAAGACGACCTGGCTGAATCCGATCATCAACTTCTTCGTGCTCGCGGGCCTCATCGTGCCGCCCGCTCTCGTTCCGACCATTTGGCTGTTGCAGGGTCTCGGCCTGTTCCGCACGATGCCCGGCCTGATCCTCATCGAGGCGACCTTCGGACTCTCCTTCTGCATCCTGCTGTTCCGTGCGTTCGTCGGCACCATTCCGCGCGAGCTGGACGAAGCCGCGGTGCTCGACGGAGCCGGCCCGATCCGCCTCTTCTTCGGCGTCGTGCTGCCCCTCCTGCGCCCGGTGATCGTCACCGTCATCGTGGTGCAGTCGGTCGCGGTCTTCAACGACTTCGCCAATCCGCTGTACTTCCTGCCGGGCGACGAGAACGCGACAGTGCAGCAGACGCTGTACGAGTTCCAGGGCCAGAACCTCAGCTTCTACAACCTGTTGTTCACGGATGTGCTGCTCATCACGATCCCGCCACTCGTCGCGTACATCTTCTTCAACCGCCAGATCGTCGCCGGGCTCACCAGCGGCGCGGTGAAGGGGTAGCTGTGGCGACGGCGAGTACGACCGAGAACTCATCCCGAACGGCAGTGGCGACCACCAGCGTGACATCGTTGCGCTCGCAGTATCCCGACGGATTACTCGGCGTGCCCGCCGACGAGGTGCGCCTGACCTGGCAGGTAGAGTCATCCGATCCGTCCGCCCGGCAGGTCGCGTACGAAATTCAGGCGGCAGCGGATGCGGAGTTCACCGTCGTACTCCAAACCTCCGGAGCCGTGGACGGCCCAGCCCAAATCGCGGTTCCGTCGCCCGGATCCCCGACGGGCAGCCGCGAGACGCGCTTCTTCCGCGTGCGAATCGCGACCGAGTCGGGGTGGACCGAATGGAGCCCGGTCGCGTCGGTTGAGACCGGCCTGACCGAACCATCCGACTGGACCGCGGTAGCAGTCGGGATCGACTCGATCGTCGCCGGTCCGTCGCCCATGCTGCGAACCGAATTCTCGGTCGATTCTCCGGTGGCGCGCGCACGCCTCTATGCCACCTCCCTCGGCCTCAGCGAGTTCTCCCTGAACGGGCAGCCAGTTTCACCCGACGCGCTCGCGCCCGCATGGACCGCGTACCAGGAGCGGATCGTCGTCTCGACCTTCGACGTCACTGAGCTATTGCAGCAGGGCGCGAACGCGCTCGCCGTGGAACTCGGTGATGGCTGGTATCGAGGTCGGCTCGGCTGGGAAGACCGCGACGCCATCTACGGCTCCGAGCTCGCGGCGCTCGCCCAGCTCGAGATCGAGTTCGCCGACGGCACGACGCAAACGGTAGCGACCGACAAGACCTGGCTCGGCTCATTCGGGGCGGTGCGGTCATCCGGGATCTACGACGGTACCGACACCGACTTCCGACTCGATCAGCCCGGCTGGAACTCCCCCGGGTTCGACGCCACGATCTGGAAACCCGTCCACACGGTGAAGCTCAACCCCAGGATTCTTGACCAGCCGATCACGTCGGGCGTCCGCGAGGTCGGAAGGTATCCCATGCATTCAGTGGGTCCGGTGCTCGACGCGCGCCAGAACGTGGCCGGCTGGGTTCGACTCGTGGTCGACGGCAAGCGTGGCGACGTCGTGACCGTGCGCCACGCCGAAGTACTCGAGCCGGATGGCACACTGCACACAAAGTCGCTTCGATCGGCTCGCGCATCCGACGTGTACATCCTCGGTCACGACGGCGAATCGACGCTCGAACCGCGGTTCACGTTCCACGGGTTCCGCTACGCCGACGTCGTTTCGACTGCCACCGTCGTATCAGCGACGGCCATCGCGATCTCGAGCGCCACCTCCCAGCGGGGATCGTTCGAGAGCTCAGACGCAACGCTCAATCGATTGCACAGCAACGTGCAGTGGTCGCAGCGCGACAACTTCGTGTCCGTTCCGACCGACTGTCCTCAGCGCGATGAACGCCTGGGCTGGACCGGCGACGCGCAGGCATTCGCCATGACCGCAAGCACACTCTTCGACACGGAGTCGTTCTGGCGATCCTGGTTGAAGGATCTCGCGATCGACCAGCCGGCCGACGGCGGCGTCGCATCCGTGGTCCCCAACATCCTCGGTGCCAACGCGTTCATGATCGATGGCGCTCCGATGGACATCATGGGAAGAGCCGGCTGGGCGGATGCGGCGACGATCGTTCCGTGGTCCGTGTATGAGTCGACCGGCTCCGACGCCGTGCTGCGACAGCAACTCGCCAGCATGCGTCGCTGGCTCGGTTACCTCGTGGCGCGTCGCCAGGAGGACGGATTGCTTCCGACCGAATTCCAGTACGGTGACTGGCTCGATCCGGACGCGCCCGGCTCGCAGCCGTGGGCCGCCAAGGTCTCGGCCGATTTCGTTTCCAACTCGTTCTTCGTGCACAGCGCTCGCATCCTTACGGCGGTGGAAAATCTCGTCGGCGATCCCCGGAAGGCGACGCAGTACAACGACCTGGCCAACGAGCTCGCAACACTGACCTGGGAAAAGTGGGGAGCGCACGCACGCACGACCCAGACAGGATGCGCGATCGCGCTTGAGTTCGGGATCGCGCCGGGCGCCGAGCGGGACGGCATCGCGGAGGACCTCGCGCGACTCGTTCGCGAGTCCGGTGGTCGCATCGCGACGGGCTTCCTCGGAACGCCCCTCGTGCTGCATGCCCTGTCGAACACGGGCCACCTGGTCGAGGCGTACCAGATGTTGCTCTGCCACGACATTCCGTCGTGGTTGTACCAGGTCGACATGGGCGCGACAACAGTCTGGGAGCGATGGGATGCTCTCCGCGCGGACGGGTCAATCCACCCCGGCGACATGGACAACTCCGAGGGCGCGCAGATGCTCTCGTTCAACCACTATGCGTATGGCGCTGTCATCGACTGGGTCTATCGGACGGTTGGCGGGCTCGCGCCGTCGATCGACGCGCCCGGCTACGAACGCGCAGTCATCGCCCCTCGACCCGTGCAGGGCGTCGACTTTGCCCGGACCAGCATCGAAACGGCGTTCGGGTCGCTGTCTCTGTCCTGGACGGTGGCCGAAGGCGTCTTTGCGGCGGACCTCGTTGTGCCATTCGGCGTGACCGCACTCGTCTCGGCGCCCGTGAGCGCCGACTCGACGGTCACGGTAAATGGCGCGGCTGGCGCAGTCGTTGTCGAGCTCACCCACGGTACTCATCGCATCCGCGTTACAGAGCCCGCAATCGTGGTCCACCATGCCTGACACCCGCCAAATACCTGGCCACCGTGCGTTGCAATTGACGCGGCGCAGGGGGACAACCTACTATCGTTCCCACGACTTGAAACGATTCATTTAGCTCGACAAGCGCTACCAAGAGAAAGAACTACACCGTGAGCATCGACGCCGCTATCCTGACCGCACTCGAGTCGCAGGCCATCGAACTTCCCTCGTGGGCATTCGGAAATTCGGGCACTCGCTTCAAGGTCTTCGGCACGCCAGGCACCCCGCGCACGCCGCAGGAGAAGATCGCGGATGCCGCCCAGGTGAACAAGTTCACCGCGCTGTCACCGACCGTCGCGCTGCATATCCCCTGGGACAAGGTCGACGACTACGCCGCTCTCGGCACCTTTGCCGAGGACCACGGAGTGAAGCTCGGGACCATCAACTCCAACACGTTCCAGGACGACGACTACAAATTCGGCAGCCTGACCGCGGCGGAACCGCGCATCCGCCAGAAGGCCATCGACCACCACCTCGAGTGCATCGACATCATGACCGAGATCGGCTCGCGCGACCTCAAGATCTGGCTCGCAGACGGCACCAACTACCCGGGCCAGCAGGACATCCGTCGTCGACAGGACCTGCTCGCCGACTCGCTCGCGTCGATCTATGCCCACCTTGGGCAGAACCAGCGCCTCGTGCTGGAGTACAAGTTCTTCGAGCCCGCTTTTTACCACACGGATGTCCCGGACTGGGGCACGTCGTACGCCCAGGTCACGGCCCTCGGCGACCGCGCGATGGTCTGCCTCGACACCGGGCACCACGCTCCCGGCACGAACATCGAGTTCATCGTCGCGCAGCTCCTGCGCCTCGGGAAACTGGGCTCCTTCGACTTCAACTCCCGCTTTTACGCCGATGACGACCTGATCGTCGGGGCAGCAGACCCGTTCCAGCTGTTCCGCATCCTGTACGAAGTCATCCGCGGCGGCGGCTATGGGCCGGACTCGAGCATCGCGTTCATGCTCGACCAGTGCCACAACGTCGAAGACAAGATCCCCGGCCAGATCCGGTCGGTTCTCAACGTTCAGGAGATGACCGCCCGCGCCCTGCTCGTCAATCTGGATGAGGTCAGGGCCGCGCAGGACGCTAACGACGTGCTCGGTGCGAACGGCATCCTGATGGACGCCTTTTACACGGATGTGCGCCCGGCTCTCGCCGACTGGCGCGAGTCTCGCGGGCTGCCGCGTGACCCATACGCGGCCTACCTCGCATCCGGCTACCAGGCGAAGATCGCCGCCGACCGGGTTGGCGGCACGCAATCCAGCTGGGGCGCATAAGTCATGACCAACCCCACGGCCAGCGAGTTGATTGCGCGGAGCAACCGGCTTGGTGCCGATCCTCGCAACACGAATTACGCCGGGGGAAACACCTCGGCAAAGGGCACGGAAACCGACCCCGTTACCGGTGAGCCGGTCGAACTGCTGTGGGTCAAGGGCTCTGGCGGAGACCTCGGCACGTTGACCGAGTCTGGTCTTGCGGTGCTGCGCCTCGATCGCCTGCGCGCTCTCGTGAACGTCTACCCCGGTGTCGATCGTGAAGACGAGATGGTCGCGGCATTCGACTACACGCTGCACGGTAAGGGCGGCGCCGCGCCATCCATCGATACGGCCATGCACGGGCTCGTGGATGCGGCTCATGTGGACCACCTTCATCCAGACTCCGGCATCGCGTTCGCGGCGGCAGCCGATGGCGAAGCGCTGACCGTCGCGGCCTTCGGCGGCAGAGTGGTCTGGGTTCCCTGGCGCCGGCCGGGCTTCCAGCTCGGGCTCGACATTGCCGAAATCAAGAGCGCAAACCCGGATGCGATCGGCTGCATCCTCGGCGGGCACGGCATCACCGCGTGGGGCGACACGAGCGATGAAGCCGAAGCGAACAGCCTCTGGATCATCGACACGGCGGAGAAGTACATCGAAGCCAACGGGCGCGAGAATCCGTTTGGGGCTCCCCTTGCCGGTTTCGCCGCACTGGTTCCGGCGGAGCGTCGGGCGAAGGCTGCGGCCCTCGCGGCGCATCTCCGGGCGATTGCGTCGACCGACAAGGCGCAGGTCGGGTCATTCAGCGACGCCGATGTCGTTCTCGACTTCCTGGCCAGTTCCGAACATCCACGCCTCGCAGCGCTCGGTACCAGCTGCCCAGACCACTTCCTTCGCACGAAGGTCAAGCCGCTCGTGCTCGACCTGCCCGCCGACGCGTCGATCGACGACTCGGTCGCGCGACTCGCGGAGCTGCACGAGCAGTATCGGGCCGACTACACGGCGTATTACGAGAAGTTTGCAACGCCGCAGAGCCCCGTCATGCGTGGTGCCGATCCGGCAATCATCCTGATCCCCGGTGTCGGCATGTTCAGCTACGGCGCGAACAAGCAGACGGCGCGGGTCGCGGGCGAGTTCTATATCAACGCCATCAACGTCATGCGCGGTGCCGAAGCGCTCTCGACCTACACGCCGATCTCGGACGCGGAGAAATTCCGCATCGAGTACTGGGCGCTCGAAGAAGCAAAGCTGCAACGCCTGCCGAAACCCAAACCACTCGCGGGACGCATCGCGCTCGTGACCGGCGCCGCATCCGGCATCGGCAAAGCCATCGCCACTCGCCTGGCGTCAGAGGGTGCATGCGTCGTCATCGCCGACCTCGACCTCGCCAAAGCCCGGGACGCGGCGGCGGAACTCGGAAACACGGATGTCGCCATCGGCATCGAGGCCAACGTCACCGACGAGACCGCCGTGCAGTCGGCAATCGACGCCACCCTGCTCGCCTTCGGCGGCCTCGACATCGTCGTGAACAACGCGGGCCTGTCACTATCGAAGTCGCTCCTCGAGACCACAGTTGCCGACTGGGACCTGCAGCACAACGTGATGGCGAAGGGCTCGTTTCTGGTGTCACGGGCCGCGGCGAAGGTGCTCATCGACCAGAAGCTCGGCGGCGACATCATCTACATCTCGTCGAAGAACTCGGTATTCGCCGGGCCCAACAACATCGCCTACTCGGCGACCAAGGCCGACCAAGCCCACCAGGTGAGACTGCTGGCGGCAGAACTCGGTGAGTACGGGGTCAAGGTCAACGGCATCAACCCGGATGGCGTCGTGCGCGGCTCCGGGATCTTCGCCGGCGGCTGGGGCGCAAAGCGCGCCGCCGTCTACGGAGTCCCGGAGGAAGACCTCGGCAAGTACTACGCACAGCGCACGCTTCTGAAGCGCGAGGTGCTCCCCGAGAATGTCGCCAACGCCGTGTTCGTACTGTGCACGAGCGACCTCAGCCACACGACCGGCCTGCACATCCCGGTTGACGCGGGTGTTGCCGCCGCGTTCCTGCGATGACCGGAATGGTCTCATGATCGGCACAGTCGCTGCGGTCGACCTCGGCGCGACCAGCGGTCGTGTCATGCTCGGACGCGTCGGCCCGAACGAACTGAGCCTCGATCCGGTGCTGCGCTTCCCGAATACACCTCGTCACGGCGATGGCGAGATGCACTGGGACATCGATGAGCTCTATCGGTCAACCGTCGCGGGGCTCAGGGCAGCGCTGCGCAAGCAGCCCTCGATCCGCAGCATCGGCATCGATGCCTGGGCAATCGACTACGCGCTGCTCAAGGATGGGCAGTCGCTGGGCGCGCCCTTCCACTATCGCGATGACCGGTCGCTGGCAGCTGTCGGGGAGGTCCACAATCGCGTCAGTGCGGCTGAACTCTATGCGCGCAACGGGCTGCAGCACCTGTCGTTCAGCACGCTGTTCCAGCTCACGGCCGATCGCGATGCCGGGCGGCTCCAGGCGGCCGACCGATTGCTGCTCATCCCGGACCTGTTCGCGTTTTGGCTGACCGGCAGGCAGGTTGCCGAGCGCACGAACGCGTCGACGACCGGTCTGCTCGGGTTGCACTCGCGTGAATGGGACGTCGAGCTGATCGACGACCTCGACCTGCCGTTATCGCTGTTCCCCGAGCTCGTCGATGCCGGCACCCCTCTCGGAAACCTGCGACCGTCGGTGGTAGAGATGCTGGGCGGCGGAGAACGGGTCACGGTCACCGCGGTGGGATCGCACGACACGGCATCCGCGGTCGTGGCCGTGCCGAGCACCCGCGATGACTTCGCATACATCTCGTGCGGCACCTGGGGCCTGGTCGGCGTCGAGCTTGATGCCCCGGTGCTCACGGAGGCGAGCAGGTTCGCCAACTTCACCAACGAGGGCGGCGTCGACGGACGTGTCCGGTACCTCCATAACGTCATGGGATTGTGGCTGCTCAGCGAATGCGTGCGCACGTGGGAGGAGGAAGGGGCGGTAGTGCACCTGCCGACCCTCCTGGTGCGGGCAGCGCAGGTCGCGACGCCGGTACCGCTTTTCGATGCGAACGACCCGACCTTCCTCGCACCCGGTGACATGCCCGCGCGGATCGCGACTTGGTGCATGGATCATGGCACCGCTGCCCCCGAATCCCCCGCCGAGTTCGTGCGCAGCATCATCGAGAGCCTGGCGCACGCGTTTGCGGAGGCCGTCGCGACCGCCACCGAGCTGTCAGGGAAGTCGGTATCGGTCATCCATCTCGTCGGGGGCGGTTCGCTCAATGAACTGTTGTGTCAGGTCACGGCCGACCGTTCGGGGCTCCCGGTGCTTGCCGGCCCGGTCGAGGCGACGGCAATCGGCAACATCCTCATCCAGGCTCGCGTGCAGGGCCTCGTGACCGGAAGTCTCGAGTCGCTCCGGGCGGTCGTGGCGGCAGCGTTCCCCCCGATCGCATACCAGCCACGAGTTGCGAGCGTGCAGCCGTGAAGCATCACGAAGAAGCGATCGCGGGCTACGTCGCGAGGAGTTCGGAACAGGCTGAGACGCTCGCGGTGATCGTGACCGGGTCGCTCGCTCGCGGCACCGAACGCGAGGATTCGGATATCGACCTCTACCTTCTCGTCACCGAAGAGGCGTGGGATGCCGCCTACCGCGAGAAGCGACTCATGTTCACCGAGACGGAGGGCGTCGGATACCCGGGCGGTTACCTCGATATCAAGCTGGCGACACTCAGCTACCTGGACGACGCGGCGGATCGCGGCGACGATCCTGTGCGGGACTCGTTTGCGCACTCGCGGATCGCATTTAGCCGCATTGACGACCTTCGAGAGCGGCTCGATCGCGCATCCGTCGTGCCGGATGAGACGTGGGCGACGCGAACCGCCTCCTTCGTGGCGCAGGTGCGGCTGCACGGCGGCTATTTCCTGGTGCAGGGATTCGAGGCGGGCGACGCCCTGCTCACGCAGCATGCCGCAGTTCACCTGGTGACCTCGGCTTCACGGGCTCTGCTCGCGCACAACCGAGTGCTGTTCCAGGGCCCGAAGTATCTGGCGAAAGCCGTCGCCCGCGTCGAGCGGAAACCCGACGGTTGGGGAGAGCTCGTCCAGTCCGTCCTCAGCAATCCGACACCCGACACCGCGCGGGCGCTGAGCGACGCACTCGAGTCGTTCCTCCCCTGGCCGCTTCCGAAAGAACAGACGCTCTCGACCTTCATCCTCGACAACGAACTTGCCTGGCGCTACAGAACCAAGACCCCGGAGTATTCCTGAGTCGCAACACCCCGCACCACCTGCCGGCACACGTCGGCGCACCAAATTCAAAGGAGAATCACATGAGCACCGCCCCCGCAGTCCGCGTCGCATCCGTTCGAGCGGAGCTTCGCACCGACAGCACGGATGTCGCGACGCCCACCCCCCGCCTCAGCTGGAAGACAGCGGCCACTACTCCGGACTGGAAGCAGTCGAGCGCGGAACTCCGCCTCGATGGCGGCGACAGCGTTTCGGTGTCGGGTCGCGATTCGGTGTTGGTTGACTGGCCATTCGCACCGATTGCGCCGCGGTCCCGCCACGAGGTGAGCGTGCGGGTCACGGGCGAAGACGGCGTCGCATCCGAGTGGAGCGAGCCGCAGGAGATCGTGGCGGCCTTCCTCGCCGACGGCGAGTGGACCGCCCCGCTGGTGGGACTGGCCAACCCCGCGCGCGCCGCCCAACCTGCCCTGCTGCGCCAGGAATTCGTGGCCTCCCGGCCGGTCCGCCGCGCCACACTGTACGCGACGGCGCACGGTGCTTATCAGGCCGAGATCAACGGCAGCGAAGTGGACGACCAGATCCTCAAGCCGGGCTGGACCAGCTACCAGTGGCACCTCGTGCACGAGTCGACCGACGTCACGGGGCTCGTGAAAGAGGGCGTCAATGCGATCGGCATCAGCCTCGCAGGCGCCTGGTACACCGAGAACTTCGGCTTCCGGGAGAGCGCCGAGCGCTTCTATGGCGAACAGCCGGCGGTCGCGGTGCAGCTCGTCATCGACTATGCAGACGGCACCTCAGAGACAATAGTGACCGACGCGTCATGGCGCGCGACCGGTGATGCGCCGATCACGGCCAGCGGCATCTACTCCGGCGAGTCCTACGACGCGACGCGCGAAGTGGCGGGCTGGTCATCGCCCGGCTTTGACGACTCCGGATGGTCCGCCGTGCGAGTCGAGACTGACGAGTATCCGACGCCCAGGGCGCGCACGTCCCCGGCCGTGCGCATCATCGAAGAGGTCGCCGTGCGCGACGTGATCACCTCACCCTCGGGCGCCACGATCCTCGACTTCGGCCAGAACCTGGTCGGACGACTTCGCATCAGCGTTCGCGGCGAGCGCGGACGCACGATCACCCTGCGCCACGCAGAGGTGCTCGAGAACGGTGAGCTCGGCATCCGTCCGCTGAGACATGCGAAAGCGACCGACGAGTACACGACGGCGGGCAATGGCAGCGCGGGCGGCGGCGCTGAGGTTTGGGAGCCGCGCTTCACGTTCCACGGTTTCCGCTACGCGCAGCTCGACAACTGGCCGGGCGAACTCGACCCTGCCGACGTCACCGCCGTCGTGATCCACAGCGACATGGCGCGCACCGGCTGGTTCGACAGCTCGCACGAACTCGTCAATCGCCTGCACGAGAACGTCGTGTGGGGCATGAAGGGCAACTTCCTCTACCTGCCGACCGACTGCCCGCAGCGCGACGAGCGCCTCGGCTGGACCGGCGACATCCAGGTCTTCTCGCCCACTGCGAGCTTCCTGTTCGAGACCGACAGCTTCCTGTCGGGCTGGCTCGTCGATCTCGCGCTCGAGCAGAAGGCGGCGGACGGCGTGGTTCCGTTCGTCATCCCGAGCGTGCTGGGCGGCCGACCGGGCGCGGCAGCGGCCTGGGGGGACGCCGCGACAGTGGTCCCGTGGGTGCTCCACGAGCGCTTCGCAAACGTGGGGGTGCTCGCCGACCAGTTCGACAGCATGAAGGGTTGGGCGGATGCCCTGCTCGGCCTGAGCGGAGAGCGCATGCTGTGGGAGGACCACTTCCAGTTCGGCGACTGGCTCGATCCGGATGCATCGCCCGACTTCCCGGCGGATGCAAAGACCGACGCCGACATCGTCGCAAGCGCGTACCTCTACCGGTCGGTTGACCTCGTCGCTCGCGCGGCGGTCATCCTCGGCAAGACCGACGATGCGGAGAGGTACGGAGCGCTTCGCGGCCGCATCCATGCCGCGTTCCTCGGCGAATACGTGAGCGAATCCGGACGGATGATGTCTGACGCGCAGACCGGCTATGCCACGGCCATCTCCTTTGGCCTGTACCGCGACGACGCTCAGCGCCAGGCGATGGGAAACCGTCTCGCGGTGCTCGTTCGTGCCGCCGGCTACCGAATCGGCACAGGATTCGTGGGCACGCCGCTGATCACGGACGCACTGACCCAGACCGGTCACCTCGACACGGCAACCCGCCTGCTCACGCAGACCGAGAATCCGTCCTGGCTGTATCCGGTCACCATGGGTGCGACGACCATCTGGGAGAGATGGGACAGCATGCTCGAAGACGGCTCCATCAACCCTGGGGAAATGACCTCGTTCAACCACTACGCACTGGGCGCGGTCGCCGACTGGCTGCACCGCTCGGTTGCTGGTCTCGCGCCGGCCGAACCCGGTTATCGGACGCTGACCATCGCACCCCGGCTGCTCGACGGTTTCGATTACGCGACCGCCTCTCACGAGACGCCGTACGGTCTCGCCACCGCGGGGTGGACCAGGGCTGGTGATACCGTCACGGTCACCGCGGTCGTGCCAGCCAACACGACGGCGCTTGTCACCTTGCCCGGCTCGACCGACACGCTCGAAGTGGGCTCCGGCGCCCACGAATGGACTGTGACGATCCCCGCACCCGCGGCGACCACACCGGCCGTGTCTATTGGCACGTCGCTCGCAGCGATAATCGACGATCCGGATGCCTACGCCACGATCTGGAAGGCGATCGCCGCCAGTGATGAACATGCGGCTGGGGTGTTCCGCCGTCACACCAAATGGACCTCCGGCCGCGCGCTGGGAGAGGCATTCTTCCAGCTTCCCCCTCGAGTGCAGAAGGACATCCAGTCGGCGCTCGACGAACTCAACTCCGACCGAAAGACGAAGGCGTGACCATGACGACGACAGCATTTACCGGCATCGGCTGGCACGGCCACTGGATCGCGCCCGAGGCTCCGCCACAGCCCCAGTCGGAGATCACCTTCGGTGGGGATATCCCTCCGCACGCGTTCTCGCGAGTGCAGTACCGGCGGTCATTCGATCTCGATGAAGTGCCAGCCAGTGCACCGGCGAGGCTCACGGCCGATTCCCGGTACGTGTTGTTCGTGAATGGCGCGGAGGTGGGTCGCGGGCCGATTCGTTCGCAGCCGCGGCGACTGCGGTATGACGAGTACGACATCGCTCCGTTTCTGGCGCAGGGCCGCAACACGATCTCGGTCCTGGTCACCTACTACGGCCACGCGAACGCGTTCTGGCAGCCGGCGCCCGCGAGCGGTGGTCTCGGAACGGATGCACTGCTCGTGTTCGAAGCGAAGCTGGGCTCAGAGCTGCTCGTCTCTGACACATCGTGGAAGGTACATCGCTCGGAGGCGTGGAAGGCATTCGAGCAAGCTGACATCGATGGCGTTCCGGTAGAGAGTCTCGATGCGAGGCTCCTGCCCAGCGACTGGACCGATTCGTCATTCGACGACACGTCGTGGGTTGACGCGACTGTCGTCGCCACCAGCCACATCGGTGGTTTCGCGCGGTCCCAGCCACCCACCGACCCCTACGGTGCGCTGCTCGAGCGCGGTATCGGCGCTCTGGCCGGACCGATCGTTTCGGCAACTTCGCTGAGCGACAGTTCGACGCGCGATCGTCCGGGTGAGTGGAGCACGGATCATCCATCCGATCGGGTTCGCCAGGTGCTGGATGCCGCCGTGCCCGCGGTCCCGTCGACGCTCCCCGTGAACGCGAAGCTCACACCCGGCACTCTGCAGCACATCTCCGTCGACTTCGGCCGCATCACGGCAGGGTTCGTCGAGGTCGAGCTCGATGCGCCTGCCGGCACGTTCGTCGAGCTGCACTACCGGGAGTACTCGTTCGATTCCGGTGTCGCACTGATGTCCGCGCCGCGAACGAGTGGCCGGTACATCACCCGTGGTACGGACGACACCTATTCGGCGCTGGAGCTGAACGGACTGCGCTATCTGCACCTCGTGATTCACGCCGAAGCGGAAGCCGAGATCGCGGTGCGCGCGATCCGGGTTCGCGAATTCAGCTATCCGTGGCAGGGCGAGGCGTTTTTCCGTTCGAACGACGACGAGATCAACGCGCTCTACACCGCGGGTCGCCGAACCGTCGCGATGAATTCCTTCGACGCGTTCACCGACTGCCCCACCCGCGAGCAGCGCGCCTGGGTCGGCGACGGAGTCGTGCACCAGATGGTGCACCTCACGACAAACGCCGACTGGCGGCTCGCACGCAACTACATCACCCTCGGCGACTCGCCTCGCGCTGACCACATGCTGCCGATGAGTGTGGTCGGCGAGATCGAGGCCGGCGGGGCGACCACCATTCCGGACTGGTCGCTGCACTGGATTCACGGCGTGCACAACCTGATGATGTTCGAGGGCGCGACCGACGAGCTTCTCGCCGTGCTGCCCACGGTGGAGAAGGTGCTGCGCTGGTACGAGCCATATGTCGACGAACACGGCACAATCAGCGATGTTCCCGAGTGGAACCTGGTCGACTGGGCGAGCGTCTTTTCGACCGGCCGCAGCAGCATCCTCACCGCCCTCTGGGCCCGTGGGCTCGCCGAGTATGCCGAGATCTGCGAGATCATCGGCAACGCCGCATCCGCGCGCTGGGCGAGGGCTCACTGGACGGCTGCACAGAAGGGTTTCGAAGACTTCTGGGATGAGGCGCGTGGCACCTACGTCGATCACTTCGTGGACGGCGAACGGATGCCGGCCGCCTCGCAGGCTGCAGGTGCAACCGCGATCGTTTCGGGCCTTGCCCCTCGCGAGCGATGGTCCAGAGTTATCGACACCATCACGAACCCGGAGACCCTCGTGGTGCGCTCGTGGATCGGCGGAAACGACGGCGGATACGACATGCAGAAGATGGGCGACCAGGCTCGCGGCATCCAGACAACCGACTGGGATGTCGACCGCGAAGTCGTGCTCGCCGAGCCGTTCTTCAGCTACGTCATTCACGACGCGGTCGCAGAGGCCGGTCGAGGTGGAGACCTCGTGACGCTGGTGCGACGCTGGTCGCAGTTTCTCGTCGACGGGTACGACACATTCGGCGAATGCTGGGGTTGGGGAACGCCCGTGCACGGCTGGAGCAGCACGCCCACCCGCGACCTCGTGTCGTACGTGCTCGGCGTCCGCCCGGATGCGCCCGGCTACACCCGCGCACGCGTCGCGCCGGCGCCCGGCCCGCTCACCGAACTTGCGGGATCCGTACCCACTCCTCACGGAACGATCTCGGTCGCTCTCCGCGACGGCGAGGCGACCGTGGACAGCCCCGTGCCATTCACCTTCGTGGATGCGGCGGGGCGGGAGCGCGATCTGGAAGCCGGTGAACACCGGGTTGCCTTCGCCTAGTTGCTCCCGGCGGCGAGCCCATCCCTCCCCCTCCCTCCCCTCGAGTTGACGCAAATGGCTGCCACCGCGATGGGATAACAGCCATTTGCGTCAAGTCGAGTGAAAGAGGGGCAGTTTCGAGCACCTGGGGGATCGCGCCCGTAATGCAGTAAGCGATACAACGGCACCCGCTTGCCAAAGGGGTACGGGCCGCTAGTGCTACGGTCAGTGCATGTTTGACCGCAAGCGCCCTTACACCGCGACCGTTGTCGGGACGCTGATTTTCGTCGCCCAGGGATCAACGCTGCTCAGCGGTCAGCAATCGGTCCCCAGCACCATCGCGTCGTTTGCGATTGGTGTAGCGGGGCTAGTGCTCGCGCTTAACAGTTTCGTGAAGGTTCGGCGCTGGAACGCAAGCATCCAAGAACGGCAGCGCTAGGCGGTCATCGTTGGCCGCGGCTTCCGTCCCGGCTCTTTGTCGTAGGCGTGTAGTGCCATGGCGGTTGCTTCGATTGGCACTGTGCCTTGCTCTGGCTCCGCACATCGGGTTGCCTTCGCCTAGTTGCTCCCGGCGCCGAGCCCGTCCCACCCCTCCCTCCACTCGAGTTGAAAGAAGGGGGCAGTTGGAGCATCTGGGGAAACTATTCGGTCGGATTGTCTAACAATCTGCTATATTGTCTGACAGGTCGCCGCATTTGGTGCGTCCACAGTCATCGAAGACGGGAGTCGGAATGTCGAATCCAGCGGTCAGCACCGTTCTCCCGAGCACGATCTATTCGGAGCTTCGGGGTCGCATCCTGTCGCAGGCCGATCCGTCCGGCACCACGTTCACTGAGTCGGCCGTCGCCCTCGAATTCGGAGTGGCCCGCCCGACGGCCAAGATGGCGATCGAGCGACTCGTGTCAGACGGTCTGCTTCGACGTGAAGCGCACCAGGCCGCGCGCATCCCTCAGCTGAGCCGCGAGGACATCGTCGACCTCTTCGACAATCGCGTCATCATCGAGGCGGCCGCGCTGGGGGCGCTTGCTCGCAGCGGCACCATTCCGGCCGCCGCGCTTGATGCACATCGCACCATCCTCGCCGGCGCCGAAACGGACGCACCGTTCGCGGCAAACGACATCGACTTCCACAGGTCCCTTGTCACAGGTCAGCCCAGTGCGCGACTCGCTCGCATGCACGCCATGCTCATGGGTGAAATCGAGCTGTGCATCGGTCAGGTGCAGGCTAACCACCTTCGAACCGCTCAGGATGTCTCGGCCGAGCACCAGGGACTTCTCGACGCCATAACCGCGGGCGACTCGGCCCTCGCCGAGCGGCTCACCCGCGAACACATCGCGGTTTCGCGCGAGCGCCTGCTTGCGCACTTCGACCAGACTCACCCGATCGACTGAGAGCAATGATGCAAAGACGATTCCCCCGCCCCCGCGACCTCGCGCCGCTGATGAAGTTCAAGAAGCCCGAGCTCAACGCGAAAAAGCGCCGACTCGATTCCGCGCTCACCATCTGGGACCTGCGCAAGATCGCCCAGCGTCGTACTCCGAAAGCCGCGTTCGACTACACAGAGGGCGCGGCCGAAGCGGAAATCTCGCTCGCGCGCGCCCGGCAGGCGTTCGAGGACATCCAGTTCAACCCCGCGATCCTGCGCGACGTGTCCGCGGTCGACCTGACTTCGCAGGTACTTGGCGCCCCGGTCGCAATGCCGTTTGGCATTGCGCCAACCGGGTTCACTCGCATGATGCAGTCCGAGGGCGAGATCGCCGGAGCATCCGCCGCTGCCGCCGCAGGCATCCCTTTCGCGCTCTCGACGATGGGTACGACCGCGATCGAAGACGTCAAGGCCGCGAACCCGCTGGGCCGCAACTGGTTCCAGTTGTACATGTGGAAAGACCGCGACCGCTCGATGGCGCTCGTCGATCGTGCTGCGAAGTCCGGATTCGACACCCTTCTTGTCACCGTCGACGTGCCGGTGGCCGGTGCTCGGCTCCGCGACAAGCGCAACGGCTTCTCCATTCCTCCCCAGCTCACGCTCGGTACGGTGATCAATGCGATCCCGCGGCCCGAGTGGTGGATCAACTTCCTCACCACGGAACCGCTCGCCTTCGCCTCACTCGATCGCTGGTCGGGCTCAGTCGGAGAACTGATCGATTCAATGTTTGACCCGACCGTCACGTTTGACGATCTCGCCTGGATCAAGAAACAGTGGCCGGGCAAGCTCGTCGTCAAGGGCGTGCAAAACGTGGATGACGCGAAGAAGCTGGCCGCGATGGGAGTCGACGGCATCACACTTTCGAACCATGGCGGGCGTCAGCTTGACCGCGCGCCGATCCCGTTCCACCTGTTGCCTGCCGTCGTACGCGAAGTCGGCAAGGACACCGAGGTACATCTCGACACGGGCATCATGTCGGGCGCTGACATCGTGGCCTCGATCGCTCTTGGAGCGAAATTCACCATGATCGGGCGGGCCTATCTCTACGGGCTCATGGCCGGCGGGCGCGAAGGCGTCGACCGCACCATCGAGATCCTCGGCGACCAGATCGCGCGCACCATGCGACTGCTCGGAGTCAACAGCCTCGCGGAACTGGAGCCGGGTCACGTCACCCAGTTGCAGCGTCTCATCCCGCGCGGGTAGCCCGCGATTTACGAAAACTTTCCGCGGCGGCACTGTGGTGGTTGCCGCCGCGGAACACCCTCCCAACGGGCATAGCCTGTAATAGCCCACCAACTCATGACGGAGTCGTTATGTCGTTCACTGCCGAAGACTGGCCCATCACCGCTGCCGTGCTGCAGTTCGCCGATACAACGCCGAGCGGAGTGCCGGTTCAGGATGCCGACGCGGCAGAGTGGGTCTCGGTCTTTCGCGAGGTGGCGGATGCCGGCTTCCGCAACGTCGACCTCACAGACAGCTGGCTTCGGCCGGGCGACCTCACGCCCGCCCGCCTCGATGAGCTCAGCCAGGCGGCCGCGGAAGCAGGCATCGGCGCTCCGGTGATCAGCGCGATCCGGCGCAGCATCATCCACGAGACGGACGGCGCCGAGAACCTCGCCTACAGCCACCGCACGATCGACGCGGCAGCCCACCTCGGCTGCGAGGTCGTTTCGGTCGGCCTGCACCAGGCGCTGACCCCGGAGCAGAAGGCCCAGCTCTGGTTCTGGACCGTCGACGGTCACAAAGACCCGGAGAACGATCCGGAGGTGTGGGCACTCGCCGTTGCAAGGCTTCGCGAACTCGGCACGCACGCCGCGGAAGTCGGCGTGCTGCTGTCACTCGAACTCTACGAAGACACCTATCTCGGTTCCGGCGATTCCGCGTCACGCCTCGTGCAGGATGTTGGCCTGCGCAACGTCGGCATCAATCCTGACGTTGGCAACCTCATCCGCCTGCATCGCCCGATCGAAGACTGGCGCGAGATCATGGCGAAGGTGCTGCCGTACGCCAACTACTGGCACGTCAAGAACTATTCGCGCGACGAAGACATCGCGCGTGGCTACTTCGTGGCGATGCCCGCACCGCTGGAGACCGGCCTCATCAGCTACCGCGAGGCGTTCAAACAGGCCATCTCGTTCGGCTTCCAGGGAATCATCTGCGCAGAGCACTACGGCGGCGATGGACTCAGCGTGAGCGCGACCAACCAGGCCTACCTGCGCGAACGAATTCTTCCAAAGACCGATGGATACGCGCTGCCGGAGAGCCTGGTCGCCCAAAGTCCACGAGATAGCCGATTCAGGGAGACCCTATGAGTGCAGATGTCCGTCGCGTTGCCATTGTCGGCTCCGGGTACATGGGCGGAGGAATCGCGCAGGTCATCGCTCTCGCCGGCACGACCGTCGTGATCTCCGACGTCAGCGAGGAGATCGCCGCCGCCAACTACGACCGCCTGATCGCGGAGTCGCGTGACTTCGTCAAGGCCGGGCTGATGCCCGAAGGCTCGACCGAGAAGCTGCTCGCCAACCTTTCGGCCGCCGCCAGCATCGAAGAGGCAGTGCGTGATGCCGACTTCATCGAAGAAGCGGTGCCCGAGATTCTGGAGATCAAACACGAGACGCTCGCTCGACTGAGTGTGGCGGCCCGGCCCGACGCCGTGATCGGCAGCAATACCTCGACGATCTCGATCACCAAACTCGCCGAAGCGGTGGTCGGCCCGGAGCGGTTCCTCGGCGTGCACTTCAGCAACCCGGCCCCGTTCATCCCTGGCGTCGAACTCATCCCGCATCCGGCCACGCTCGACAGCGCGGTCGACACGGCAGAAGCTATCGTCGCCTCGACGGGCAAGCAGAGCGCGCGCATCAAGGATTCGACGGGCTTCGTGCTCAATCGCCTGCAATACGCCCTGTTCTCGGAGGCATCCCAACTCGTTGACGAGGGCGTCGCGACGATCAGTGACATCGACACCATCGTCCGCACGACGTTCGGCTTCCGTCTGCCGTTCTTCGGCCCGTTCGCGATCGCCGACATGGCCGGGCTGGATGTCTACGAATTCTGTTACCGCTCGCTGCAGACCACCTTTCCCGAACGGTTCGCGACCCCGAAGATGCTCGCGGAGCTCGTCGCCCAGGGCAAGTTCGGCACGAAAACCGGGTCCGGGTTCTTGAACGTTCCGGCCGAGCGAACCCCGGCGCTCGTCGCCTATCGCAACAACGCATACGTTCGCATGCAGCAACTGCTCGATGAGCTCGGACCGGCGCCGCTCGATGAGTGATCTGCTTGCGCCCGGCGCGACGCTTGAGAAACTGTTCACCGGAACCGTCTGGGGTGAGGGTCCGGTGTGGATGCCGGAGTCGTCCCGGCTGCGGTGGAGCGACATCCCGAACGATCGGATTCTCGAGTTCGACGCTGCAACCGGTCAAACGGCGGTGTATCGCGAGGCGGTCGAATTCACCAACGGACGCACGCTCGATCTCGCGGGCAACGTCGTGCAGTGCAGCCACGGACGCCGGTCAGTCGAGACGGAGATCGACGGCGTGCCGCACACCCTCGTGGATCACTGGGGCGAGCACCGGCTGAACTCCCCGAACGACGTCGTGGTCGCATCCGATGGAACGATCTGGTTCACCGACCCGTCCTATGGGATTGTGACCGGAACGATCGAGGGGCACGACGGCGACGAGGAGTACGGCGGATGCTTCGTGTTCCGGTTCGACCCGGCTTCGGGCATCCTGTCCCCCGTCATCGTCGACCGGATCGCGCCGAACGGCCTGGCGTTCTCGCCCGACGAGAGCATTCTCTACGTGTCGGATACCTGCGATGACGACCGCGCTCGGATCTGGGCGTACGACGTGTCCGTCGCAACCGGAACGGTCTTCGAAGGTCGCGAGTTCGCGCGACCTCGCCCCGGCATCTCGGACGGCTTTCGTATCGACGTCGAGGGCCGGTTGTGGACGTCAGCGAGTGACGCGGTGCACGTTTACGCGCCGGATGGTCAGGAATTGCTCGCGATTCCGGTGCCGGAGCCGATCGCCAACGTCTGCTTCGGGGGCGACAACGGCAATGATCTGTATGTGACCGCGACGACGAGTCTGTATCGGATCCGCACCACCACCCTTAGCGCTCGGCGGGCAGGGGCGGCAGACTAAGAGGATGACACGATCGCACGTGCTCGTTCTGCCGGGCGGGGGATATTCGCACCACGCACCCCACGAGGGAGAGCCGATCGCGGCTTGGCTGCGGGGGCTCGGACTCGACGCGAGCGTGCTGCTGTACCCGGTAAAGACGCGGTACCCGGCGGCGCTCCAGGTCATCAGGGCGGAGATCCGGCGGTTGCGATCCACTGGCATCGAACGCGTCGCGCTGATCGGTTTCTCTGCTGGCGGCCATGCCGCCGGGCTGGCCGCGCTTGCAGACGGTGCGGCGATGGACGAGGGGGTGGACGCCGTCATCCTCGGGTACCCGGTGGTCTCGATGCTGTTGGAATCGCATCGCGGATCGCGTGAGCAACTCATCGGACCGGATGCGTCGACCAGTCTGCGGGTGAAAACCTCCCTCGACCAGCTCGTCACCGCATCCGCGCCGCCGTTCTTCATCTGGCACACCGCGGAGGACGCGTCGGTCCCCGTGCAACACTCCTACCTCCTCGGAATGGCACTCGCCGCCGACGGCGTCCCGCATTCTCTGCACGTATTTCCGCGCGGCGAGCACGGAATCGGTCTCGCGACGGACCGCGGCACGGCCGCCGAATGGCCCGCGCTCTGCGAGGCCTGGCTGAGAGAGCTCGGCTGGCTCTAGCCCTCCCGGCCACCACCGCCCACCCCGGCGCCACCAATGCACCACCAATGCGGGCGGGCGGTTAGTCGAGGGGGCCGAGCAGATTGGTCGCGACCGTCGAGTGCACGGACTCCGTGTCGCTCGGGTGGAAGATGCCCGCCAGAACATCGCGCTGCAGTCTGGCGAGCTCGCTGGACGAGCGGTATGCCCCGCCTCCCGCGACCCGAGCGGCCTGGTCGACGACATAGCGAGCGGCCTCGGTAGAACGGTGTTTCACTCCCGTCAACATCCGGAACCAGTCCGCGCCGTGGTTGACAAGCCCATCCACGTCAGCCGCGAGCGTCTCGATCTGCGGAGCCAGTGCGTCGAGGGCGAGGGCGGCATCCGCGAGACGCCAGCGGATGTCGGGGTCTTTTGCGTAGGTCAGACCGTCGTTCTTGAGAGAGGTGCGTCGGTTCGCCGCCTCGACTCCCAGTGCGACCGCACGATCGGCGATGCCCGCATAGACGGATGCGATCAGCAGCAGGAAGTTGGCGAAGATTGCGAAGATGAAAGGGTCCGCGCTGGGCCCGACGGGCAGGATGCGCGAGATCCTCGAGGCCGGGACCACCACGCCATCCAGCACCGTCGTATGGCTCTGGGTCGCGCGCATGCCGAGGGTGTCCCAGTCGTCGAGAGACTTCCACCCGGGGGTGTCGCGAGTGATGAAGCCGTGCACGAGGGAGTCGCCATCGCGCCCGAAGATTCCGAGGCGCGTCCAGGCCGGGGCGAGCGAGGTAAAGATCTTCGTGCCTGTGAAGGAGTAGCCACCATCGGCGACGGGCACGGCTCTCGTCAGCGAATCGAACAGCACCAGGTCGTTGCCCGCCTCGCTGTTACCGAATGCGAATAGCTCACCCGCCGCGGCATCCTCAAGCACCCAGTCGAGCGACAAATCGCCGCGCTCGGAGAGCACCCGCGCGACGCCCACCCACACGAGGTGCATGTTGATGGCGAGCGCGGTCGCCGGCGCGTAAGCCGCGAGCAGTCGCTGGTCGCGCGCAGTCTCGAGCAGCGACCGCGGAGCCAGGTAACCGGCGGCGGTCAACTCGGCGAGATCTTCGGTGAAGAACACGTTGTCGCGGTCGTAACCGGCGGCCCTCGATCGGATGCGTTCAAGCAGCTCCGCAGACAAAACACTCACCCGGCAAGGCTACGGCTTTTGGATTCTGTGCGGTGAGGAACGAGCGCGCCCGAACGTGGCGATAGATAAGCTCACCTCGTGGCAGAAAAGCCGGTCGGCAACCCGACGCTCTACGACGTAGCCCTGGCGGCGGGCGTTTCACTCGCGACCGCCTCACGCGCGCTTAACGGCAGCGCGCGCAAGGTCAACGACTCGTACCGCGAACGCGTGCTCGCCGCGGCGGAGCAACTCGGCTACACGCCGAACCTGTCGGCGCAGGCCGTAGCCAGGGGCGCATCCAACACGGTCGCTCTCCTGGTCAGCGACATCGCCGACCCTTACTTCTCGTCCATCGCGGCGGGTGTCGTTCGAGAGGCGGAGGCCGCCGGCCTGACCGTGACCATGGCCGTCACCAATCGGGATTCCGAACGCGAGATCGAGCTGGTGCGCATTATGCGCGGGCAGCGTCCGCAAATCATCGTCGTCGCCGGCAGCCGTCTCGTCGACGATCGCCGACAGGATGCGCTGATTGCCGAGCTGGAAGCGTTCTCCAGTGCCGGCGGACGCGTCGTCATCATCAGTCAGAACCAGCTGCCGTTCGACACCGTCCTCATCGACAACCGCACGGGCGCGGAAGAACTCGCGCGCTCCCTGGTCGGCCTCGGTTATCGCTCGTTCGGTATCCTCGCCGGTCCGGACAACCTGATGACCGCGCGGGATCGGGATGACGCCTTCCGGGCCGAACTCGACAAAGCGGGCATCCGGGTGGATGCCGCAGCCGTTGTGCATGGAGGCTTCACGCGCGACGGCGGCTATGAGGCGATGGGGCGCCTGGTCGACTCGGACGCCTTCGCGTCGCTCGAGGTCGTGTTCGCGGTCAACGACGTGATGGCAATCGGAGCAATGGCCGCGCTGCGCGATCGCGGCATCGATGTTCCCGGGCGGATCGCCGTCGCCGGCTACGACGACATCCCTTCTGCTCGGGACGTATCGCCGGCCCTCACGACGGTGCATGTGCCGCTCGAAGAGGCTGGCGAGAAGTCGATCTCACTCGCCCTCGAGGCTTCGCGGCGAGCGCCGGTTATCGCCGGAATCGCGGCCACCCTTGCGGTTCGCGGGAGCACACCCCAGCGCTGACCGCCTCGCGTTGCGCGGCCCTAAACCCCCGCGTATAGTTGGGAAAGCCCTTTCCCAAGTGTTCATCCGAGCGCTTCGATCTCAGCGAGGAGACCGCCTTGACCGTCAGAAGCATCGGCATCATCATGAATGGTGCCTCCGGACGCATGGGCTACCGCCAGCATCTGCTGCGCTCGATCCTCGCCATCCGTGAGCAGGGTGGCGTGCTGCTGTCCGACGGAACCCGGGTACAGGTCGAACCCATGCTCGTCGGTCGAAACCTCGCGAAGCTGCGCGAGCTTGCGACGAAGCACGGCATCGAACACTTCACAGACGACCTCGACGAGGCGCTCGCGAACCCCGAGTTCCCGATCTACTTCGACGCACTCGTGACCCAGGCCAGGGTCCCCGCGATCAAGAAGGCCATCGCAGCGGGTAAGCACATCTACACCGAGAAGCCGACGGCGGAGACCTTCGCGGACGCGCTCGAACTCGCAGGCCTCGCACGGCAGGCAGGCGTGAAGACCGGCGTCGTGCACGACAAGCTCTTTCTGCCCGGATTCCGCAAGCTCGCACGCCTTATCGAGTCGGGCTTCTTCGGCGACATCCTGAGCGTTCGGGGCGAGTTCGGCTACTGGGTGTTTGAGGGCGACTGGCAGCCGGCCCAGCGACCCAGTTGGAATTATCGCAAGGAAGACGGCGGCGGCATTGTCTCCGACATGTTCGCTCACTGGAACTACGTCATCGAGAGCCTGTTCGGCCGCATCGAGAGCGTGTATGCGCGTGCCGTCACGCATATCCCGACCCGCGTCGACGAGAACGGCAAGCCCTATGCCGCAACGGCGGATGATGCGGCCTACGCGATTTTCGAGGTCGAGGGCGGAACGATTGTGCAACTGAACTCGAGCTGGGCCGTGCGCGTCAACCGCAAGGAGCTCGTCGAATTCCAGGTCGACGGCACGCTGGGCAGCGCGGTGGTCGGACTCTTCGGATGCAAGATCCAGCCTCGCAACGCTACGCCTAAACCGGTGTGGAACCCCGACATTCCCGAGACGCACGACTACGAGAGCGACTGGCTCGAGGTACCGTCGAACGACGAATTCGAGAACGGATTCAAGGTTCAGTGGGAGCAGTTCCTGCGCCATGTGCTTGAGGATGCGCCGAACCCGTACGACCTGCTTGCCGGCGCGCGCGGCGTGCGCCTGAGCGAAAAGGGCCTCGAGAGTTCGGCGGAAGGACGCCGCGTCGATCTCCCGCCGGTCACGCTGTGACGCGGCTGCGGCTGGTCGGGACCGACGGCGCGACTTCGCTTTGCGAGTTGCGCGAGGCGCCCGGTTTCGTGCGGCCGCAGCATCCGCTTCGGTCGCGCGTGGTCTACGCGGCCGCGCACGTCGTGCCGCAATCGTGGGCCGAGAATGTCCCCGGCGCTCCCGCCGACATCGACTGGGATGCGACACTCGGCTTTCGGCATCACCTCTGGTCGTGGGGGCTCGGCGTCGCCGATGCGATGGACACGGCCCAACGCAACATGGGCCTCGACTGGAAAGCCACCGCCGAGCTCATCCGAAGGAGTTCCGCCGAAGCGCGCACCGTCGGGGGCGCTCTCGTCGTCGGGGTCAACACCGATTCCGTCGACCGTGAGACGATCTCCCTCGATGAGGTGATCGACGCCTACCAGTCGCAACTGGCGGTCGCCGAAGAGGCGGGCGCCGACGTCGTGCTGATGGCGTCGCGACACCTGGCCCGCGCGGCGACCACCTCCGCCGACTACGAGCGCGTCTACGCACAGGTGCTCGGGCGGGCATCCGCACCGGTGATCCTGCACTGGCTCGGCGACGCGTTCGACTCGAACCTCGCGGGCTACTGGGGATCGTCGGATGTCGGCGTTGCCATGGATACGGTGGTGCGGATCATCGAAGACAACGTCGACCGCGTTGCCGGGATCAAGATGTCACTGCTCAATGCCGAATCAGAAGTATCACTGCGTGCCCGGCTTCCGCACGGGGTTCGGATGTTCACGGGCGACGATTACAACTACGTCGGATTGATCGGTGGAGACGAAACGGCCCACTCGGATGCCCTGCTCGGCGCCTTCGCGGCGCTCGGCCCAAACGCGTCCGCGGCCGTGCAGGCCCTCGATCGCGACGACCCCGCCGAGTACCGGCGCATCCTCGGTCCGACAGAAGAACTCGCCCGCCACATCTTCGCGAGCCCGACCCAGTTCTACAAGACCGGCGTCGCGTTCCTCGCCTGGCTCAATGGGCACCAGCCTGCCTTCGCCATGGTCGGTGGGCTGCAATCGGCTCGAAGCCTGCCGCACCTCAGCGAGATAGTGAGGCTCGCGAACGAGGTCGGTGCGCTCGAAAAGCCCGAACTCGCGACACAACGCTGGCACGCGCTGCTCGACCTGAACGGCATCTCATGACGCTCGATCGCTTCTCGATCAACCAGGCGACACTCAAGTTGGCCCCATTCGAAGCGGTCATCTCGGCCCTCGGCGACATCGGCGCCTCATCGGTCGGCGTCTGGCGAGAGACGATCGCCGAGCTGGGTGCGAATGCCGTGGCCTCCGCGCTGGCGGACGCGGGCGTGCGGGCATCCAGCCTGTGCCGTGGCGGGTTCTTCACTTCGAACGATGCGGCCGCCTGGAGCGCGGCGCTCGACGACAATCGACGCGCGATCGACGAA
The DNA here is from genome assembly GCA_030840335.1 of Actinomycetota bacterium. Lineage (GTDB taxonomy): Bacteria > Actinomycetota > Actinomycetes > Actinomycetales > Microbacteriaceae > Galbitalea. The sequence goes on from JAUZFR010000059.1 coordinate 32,457, forward strand.
GCCGCGGCCATTGGTGCGCCCGCGCTGGTGCTTGTCGCCGGCGGGCTCCCCGACGGATCGCGCGACCTCATCGGAGCGCGCGCACGGGTGCGAGACGCCATTGGTGAACTCGAGCCGCATGCATCCGCGGTCGGCGTCACCCTGGCAATCGAGGCGCTGCACCCGATGTACGCGGCAGACCGCGCCGTCATCTCGACCCTCGGCCAGGCACTCGACATCGCCGAACAATTTCCCAGTCGTTCGGTGGGAGTAGTCGTCGACACGTTTCACGTCTGGTGGGACCCGCAGCTCGCGGCACAGGTCGAAAGGGCAGGCGCACACCACCGTATCGCGAGCTTCCAGGTCTGCGACTGGCTCACGCCGATCGCCGCGGATGCCCTGCTTTCGCGCGGATATCCCGGAGACGGCCACATCGATTTCGCCTCGATCACACAACTCGTGCGCGATGCCGGCTACACGGGCGATGTCGAGGTCGAGATCTTCAACCAGTCCGTCTGGGACGATGACTGGCTGACCGTCGCGCGCACGGCGGCAGACCGGTACGAACGTCTGGTCGAGCCGTACCTCTAGACGCCCGCGAACCGCGCGCCGTGACAGTTAGTCTTCCTCGGCTACTGCGTCAGCGCGGCTAGTTCGTCACGGATCGCTGCCACACCGAACTCGATCTCGGCGAAGCTCGTGCTGAGGGGCGAGAGACCGAGACGGATGCCGTTCGGCCTGCGGAAGTCGGGTACCACCCCGCGCTCCCAAAGCCGGGGCATGATCGATCCGAAACGATCGTGGTCGAGGGTGATATGGCTGCCTCTGAGGTCTGGATTCCTCGAGGTCGCGAGGGCGGCATCCGGCAACTCGGCGTCGGCCAGCTCGATCGCGAACTGCGTCAAAGCGATCGACTTCGCCCGCACCGCCTCGAGGCCGACCTCATCGATGAGGGCGATCATGTCCTGGAGCGCAAGCATTCCGAGGATGGGTGGCGTGCCGCTGAGGAAGCCACGGATGCCGTCGGCGGGTTCGTACCCCTGCCCCATTTCGAACGGTGCCCTGCTTCCCAGCCAACCCTGGATCGGTTGGCGCAGTTTCGCCTGCAGCTCGGACCGAACGAAGGCGAAGGCGGGCGAGCCCGGTCCGCCGTTCAGGTATTTGTAGGTGCAGCCGACGGCGAGATCGACGCCCCAGGCATCGAGTTCGGTCGGCACGACTCCCGCGGAGTGGCAGAGGTCCCACAGCATGAGAGCCCCCGCGTCGTGCACGATGCGGGTGATCGACTCGGCGTCCGCAAGATATCCCGACCGGTACGCGACATGGCTGAGCACGACGATCGCGGTGTTCTCCCCGACGGACGACTGGATGATCTCGGGCGTGACCGCATCCTGCGCATCGACCCACCGGATGACCAGGTCGCGCTCCGCCGCGATGCCCTCGAGCACGTAACGGTCAGTCGGAAAGTTGTCGCGGTCGATGACGATCTCACGACGACCGGGACGTGCGTCAACCGCGGCACGAACCAGCTTGTAGAGCAGCACGGTCGTCGAATCACCGATCGTGACCTGCCCCGGCCCCGCGCCGAGGGCTACCCGGCCGATGTCGTCGCCGATGCGCAGCGGAAGGTCGAGCCAGCTCTCATCCCAGCCACGGATGAGCCGCGAACCCCACTGCTCGTCCACAAAACCAAGGATGCGCTCACGCGCCGAAGCCAGCGGGCGGCCGAGCGAGTTGCCATCCAGATAGGCGACGACATCGCCCATCGGCAGGAATTTCTCGCGAAATCCGGCGAGCGGGTCGGCGGCGTCTCGTTCAGCTGCGGTAGGCACGATGGGCACCCTATCCTGCCTCGGGCCGGGCTGCGAGAGTGCGCAACCCGCGATCCTTTCGCACCACGACAAGAGCGACCGTCGCGACTACCACCAGGACGACCAGACCAAATGTCACGGGGAGCCCGATCGCATCCGCAGCAAGAGGAAGGAGGAGAACCGCGGCGGCCGCGGGCGCCACTAGCGGGAGGGGGATGACTACCCGGGCCAGGATCGGCGCGTGCACAGCCCACAGGAACGTGAGGTAGACCGCGACGGGCACGGCCACAGCGTAGACGGCGACCACGGGCGAGATGTGCGAATGCCCGCCCGCGAACGCGACTACCACTTCGAGTCCGCCGCCCAAACCCGCGAGCGCGGCGAACACCGCGTAGTGCCCATAACCCCAGAGGAACGAGCGATCGCGATGCAACGCGAGGCCCTCCCCGGCGGGTTGCATGAAGTACAGCCACCACAGCGCGAACACCAGCACGAGCGACGAAACACCCACGCTTACCAGCGTTCCGGTCGGACCGCTGGCGCGAATGATCGGCTCAATTCCCCCGGCGAGCGCGGCGATGCTCTCCCCCAGCAGGATGATCGTAAACAACCCGTAACGCTCGGCGATGTGATGCGGATGCCAGCTGGTTCCGCCGGTGTGCTCCGCCCAGAACGGCACACTCACATCCAGCGACACCAGGATCACGAACGACAGATACACCGTGTAGAGCTCGTTTTCGGGAGTGACAGTAAAGAGCAGCCGAGCGAGCCAGCCGAGCTGGACCACGACGATGCCGATCGCGTAGCGGGCAGCTGTTCGGCGTCCTTGTGGATCTTCGACAGCCGCCCGCGTCCATTGCGCGACCAAGCCAACGCGCATGATGAAGTACCCGAGCGTTACCCCTAAGAAGTTCTGCGACGCGAACGCCGCTGGCACTCCCGCCGCGAGCACAAGCACACCGGCCATCTGCACGAGCGTCAGAACGCGGTACGGCACGTCATCGGTGTCGTAGGAGGACGCGAACCAGGTGAAGTTCATCCACGCCCACCAGATCGCGAAAAACACCATGAGGAACGGGATGATCGCGGATGCGCCGTGACCGTGCTCGATGTTGGTGGCGAGCTGCCCCGCGATCTGCGCGATGGCGACGACGAAGGTGAGGTCGAAGAGTAACTCGATCGGACTGGACGCGCGATTACTCTCGTCAGTGTCGCGCGCGGACATCCTCGTACGGATACGGAATCGCGGCACGGCGGTCATGCACTCAGCATAAAGACCGCCGCACCGGCCGACCCAGGGCAACCAGGTCTTTAGCTCGCTTGAGGCGGGCGATACGTTCTCGGCAAACGCTCCTAGCGAGCGCCGAGTTGGCTCCGCACCTCGTCGATCGTGCGCATCAGCGAGATCGAGTCGTCGAGGGAATGCACGGGTGACTCGGTGCGTCCGTCGCTGACAAGTTGCGCGAGTGCCACCGCCTCCCACGCGAGACCGTCGCGGCCGGTGAGACCCGATTCATCGCGCCAGGTCAGGTCGCCGGCTTTGCTCGACAAAACAAAGGGAGCAGGGAAGACGAAGTCCGCGTCGTACCGGATGCTCGCATCCGTGCCGTGGATGCTCGCGCCCCCGGGCGTCGAGATCAGGAAGCTGGTGGTGATCGTCGACTGCGCCGCGTTGTCGAAGCCGAGGGTCGCGATCGCCTGCGCATCCACCCCGGTCGGAGCGAGAATGCCCGACGCGACGACTCGCGACGGTGCGCCGAGCACGAACTGGGAGAACCACAACGAATACACACCGGCGTCGAGCATTGCCCCACCGCCGAGCGCCGGGTCGAATCCGCGGCTGGTCGGGTCGTATGGGAACTGCCAGCCCAGGTTCACGGCCACCAGCTTGATGTCACCGAGCGTGCCATCGTGAAGCAGTTGTGCGACGACATCCGACTGGGGCAGGTAGCGCGTCCACATCGCTTCCATCGCGAAGACACCCGCGGACCGTGCGGCGTCGGCGATCTCGATCGCTTCGGCTGCATTCAACGCGATCGGCTTCTCAATGAGAACGTGCTTGCCCGCCGCGATCGCAAGCAGCGCGAGCGCCCGATGCTCGCTGTGCGGAGCGGCAACGTAGACCACATCGATGTCAGGGTCGGCCACAAGCTGGTCATACGATCCGTATGAGCGCGGGATGCCGTGCGTTGCAGCGAACGCCGCCGCCCGTTCAGTCGATCGCGACGCGACCGCGTGCACGCGCTGATCCGTGTTGCGGTGCATCGTCGAGACAAAGTCCTGCGCAATCGCTCCCGGAGCGAGAACGCCCCAGCGAAGAATGGGCCCGCCGCGAAGGGGTGTTACGTGAGGACTGGGCAAAGAGTTCATCTGACCAGCCTAGAAGCTCGCGCTCACCCATCCTGCGTGCCACCTGCATTGCGCGGCGGGCCCAAGGGGGTGAGCTACCCGCGCAGCTCAGTGAGCACGGCTTCGAGCTGCTCCACCGCCCAATCGAGGTCGTCGATCTCGACGACGATCGGCGGGGCAAGACGGATGGTGCTGCCGTGCGTGTCCTTCGCCAGAACGCCGCGTGCCATCAGCAGTTCGCAGACCTCACGACCGGTCGCGAGCTCGGGGTCGATGTCGATGCCAGCCCACAGGCCCGCGCCGCGCACCGCGACGACACCCTTTCCGATGAGTCGGCGCAGGTTGACCTGCAGGCGTTCGCCAAGCAGGCGCGCCCGCTCCTGGTACTCGCCGGTCGCCAGCAGTTGCACGACCGCCAGGCCAACGGCCGCCGCGAGCGGGTTGCCGCCGAACGTCGAGCCGTGTTGCCCGGGCTTCAATACACCGAGGATGTCAGCGTTACCAACAACCGCGCTCAGCGGCACGATCCCGCCGCCAAGCGCCTTGCCCAACAGGTACAGGTCCGGAACTACGCCGACGTTGTCACACTGGAAAGTGGCACCGGTACGACCGAGGCCGGACTGGATCTCGTCGGCGATGAAGAGCACGTTGTGCCGCGTCGTGATCTCACGAATCGCGGGGAGATAGTCGGCGGGCGGAACGAGGATGCCTGCCTCGCCCTGGATCGGCTCGATCAGCACAGCAACCGTGGTCTCGTCGATCGCGGCTTCGAGCGCCGCCGCATCACCATACGGAACGCTCACGAAGCCGGGTGTGAACGGACCGAAGTCCGCGCGCGCATCCTCATCGTTGGAGAAGCTGATGATGGTGGTCGTGCGACCGTGGAAGTTGCCATCGGCGACGACTATCGTGGCCTTGCCGGGCGCGACCCCCTTGACGCGGTAGCCCCACGCTCGCGCGATCTTGATGCCCGACTCAACTGCCTCGGCGCCCGTGTTCATCGGAAGCACCATGTCTTTGCCCGCGAGCGCGGCGAGCGCGGTGACGAACGGACCGAGCTGGTCATTGTGGAACGCGCGGCTGGTCAGCGTGATGCGGTCGAGCTGCGCTTTGGCGGCCGCCACCAGCACCGGATGCCCGTGCCCGAAGTTCAGCGCGGAGTATGCGGCGAGACAGTCCAGGTACCTGCGCCCCGTGACATCCGTGACCCAGGCGCCGTCTCCCCGCTCGACGACGACCTCAAGCGGATGATAGTTGTGAGCCGCGTGCGCATCCTCCTGGTCTAAGAATGGCTTCGCGGCGCCCGGAGGGGCCGTCTCGGTGGTGCTGGTGCCCGTGCTCATCGGCGGAGCTCCAGGGTGCAGCATTTGACTCCGCCACCACCGAGAAGCAACTCGGAGAGGTCGACACCAATGGGGTTGTAGCCGCGATCGAGCAACTGGCGCTCGAAGTCCTTTGCGCGCGAAGCAATGACGACGTTGTAGCCATCGCTGTATGAGTTGAGGCCGAGAACGGCGGCATCCTCTTCATTCACAATGATCGCGTCTGGGTAGCGCTCGCGGAGGATCTCGAGACTGGGCTCGTCGAAAGCGCTCGGCAGGTACGCGATGTTGGCGCTCTCACCCGGCGCGGGCGACGGGTCGAGAACGGCGATCGCGGTGTCGAGGTGGTAGAAGCTCGGGTTGATCAGGTTGAGCGTGATGACCGGTCTGCCGAAAATCTGCGCGAGCTCCTCGTGACTGTTGGATGCGCTGCGGAAGCCGGTGCCCGCAAGGATGACGTCGTCGACGAGCAGGAAGTCGCCCTCGCCCTCGTTGATGTTCGCGGGAACGCGCACCTCGTAGCCGTTGGCGCCGAACCAGTCCATGTACGCGGGGCCTTCGGGCTGACGCTCCGGATAGGTGAAACTCGCGCCGTACGCGATGTTGTCGAGAACGAAGCCCCCGTTGGCCGCGTAGACCATGTCAGGGAGTCCGTCGATCGGATCGACCAGCTGCACATCGAAACCGAGGTCGACGTAGGTCTTGTAGAGGACCTCCCATTGCTTGACGGCAAGGCTGGTATCGGTGGGGTCTTCGGGGTGCATCCATGGGTTGATCCGATACGCGACCGTGAAGAAATCGGGGCGGCACATGAGCACGGTGCGGTGGGAAGGAACGCGCGAGGGCGCGGAAGTAGTGGGTTCAGTCATCGTCATATAGCCCAGTGTTTCACGCACCTATCGTCAACGTGGGAGCGTCTGGCGCACTATAGCTGCGTATTCACCTACCCCGGCACACTTTTTCGCCATAGAGTATCCGCATGGACAGTCTCGACTACGGCATTATCGACCTCCTCCGTCAAAACGCCCGTGCGGGCTACGGTGACATCGGCGAAGTGATCGGCCTGTCGGCGTCCGCAGTAAAGCGGCGCGTCGATCGCCTCGTTGCCGACGGCGTGATCCGGGGCTTCACGATCCAGGTCGACCCCGCCGTGGATGGCATGGCGACCGAAGCGTACGTCGAACTCTTTTGCCGCGGAACGGTCGCGCCCGAGGAGCTGAAGCGCATCCTCTCCGGCGTGCCCGAGGTTGTGGACGCCGGCACCGTCACCGGTTCGGCCGACGCGATCGTGCACATGCGCTCGCGCGACATCCCGTCGCTCGAGATCGCCCTTGAGAAGGTGCGCATAGCGCCCAACGTCGATCACACCCGCAGCGCGATCGTCCTGTCGCGGCTCATCCATCGCGCGCACGACTAGTTCACTCGCGCATTGACAACCTTTTGGTTCTGAACTAGCTTGGCGTTAGTTCCGAAACGAAATGGTTATGAAGATGGCAGTCGACCAGCTCAGCAACGTGTTTGTGGCCCTCGCCGATCCGACGCGACGCGCAATTCTCGCGCGCCTCATGGATGGGGACGTCAACGTCGGACAGCTCGCCGAGCCGTTCGCGATCAGCCAGCCGGCGGTGTCCAAGCACCTCAAGATCCTGGAACGGGCCGGCCTGATCTCTCGACGCACCGCCGCGACCGCTCGACTCAGTCACCTCGAGGCTGCGCCGCTGCGGGACGCGACCGAGTGGATGGAACGCTACCGAAAGTACTGGGACGAAGGATTCACCAAGCTGGATTCCGCTCTGGAGGACTACCTGCAGGCAGAAAAGACATCGAAGGGCGAAGACAAATGACCAACCAGACCAACACCGCCGTGCGAACCGTCGTCTCGAAAGACGGCACCGCGATCGCGTACGACCTCGCCGGGAGTGGGCCAGCGCTCATCCTTGTGGATGGCGCACTGTGCAGCCGCTCGTTCGGCCCCATGCCCGACCTGTCGAAGCACCTGCAGTCGAACTTCACGGTGTACAACTACGACCGGCGCGGGCGAGGCGACAGTGGCAACGTTCTGCCCTACTCGCCCGAGCGGGAAGTCGAAGACCTCGCAGCCCTTGTCGACGCGGCCGGTGGCTCCGCGTTTCTCGTCGGGCTGTCATCCGGGGGTGGGCTGACTCTTCGCGCCGCAGCGGCCGGGGTGAACGCTCCCAAAATCGCGGTCTACGAGACGCCCTACATGGTTGACCCCGAGCACAAGACGCCCAGCGACATGCAGGGAGATCTCGACCGGTTCATCGCGAAGGATGACCGGGCTGGCGCACTGCGCTACTTCATGGTCGACATGGTGGGCCAGCCGGCATTCTCGATGATCTTCATGAGGGCCATGTCCAAGGTGTGGAAGCAGCTGAAGGCGGTCGCACCCACCCTGCCCTACGACGCTCGGGTCATGGACAACTTCGTACCAAATCTCGAGAGCTTTGCAGGCATCAGTCAGCCCGCCCTGGTGATGCGTGGCGGCAAGGCGGCCGGGTGGATGACGCGAGCCGTCGAGTCCTTGGCGAAGACCCTGCCGCACTCGACCTACAAGGTGCTGCCGAAGCAGACGCACCAGGTCAAGTCTTCCGCGATCGCACCGTCACTGATCGAGTTCTTCACGTCGTAGAAGCGCCCTCGCTTTTGTACTGACACATTGCTACAGTTGCCGGTACAAAGGAGTTGGATGTGGCAATGATCTCGATCGACTCGCGCTCCGCAACCCCGCCCTTCGAGCAGCTGCGGGTGCAGCTCATCGAGCAGGTGAAGTCGGGCGAGCTGGCGGCCGGCACCCGGCTTCCCACGGTTCGCAAGCTTGCCGAAGACCTGGGACTCGCGCCCAACACCGTTGCGCGCGCGTACCGCGAACTCGAAGCAGACGGCTTCATCGAGACCCGCGGACGCAACGGCTCCTTCGTGAGCGCCCAGGGCGACGCCGCCCAGAGGCAAGCGCAGGAGGCCGCGCGGGCGTACGCCGACCGCATCCGCGCCCTGGGCATCCCGATCTCTGACGCCCGCCGCTACATCGACGGAGCCCTAAGCACCTAGTCCATTTCGCCGAGTGCGCCAAGTCGTTGCGAGCGCTGGCCCCATTGCACGTGCAGTCGTGACAACTCGGCGCACTCGGTGAGAATCAGAGGGGGAGCTCAGCCATCGCCGGGTCGGGGTTTCCGAAGCGGTGGGCCGTCAGGCTGACGGCCTGTTCGCGCAGGAACGGCAACAGTTCGATGCGACCGGCCGTCGTCACCGGCCCGCCGTAGATCGCGATGTCCGGATGTCCCTTCAGCACGGCCGCGAGCGCCGCGGGATCGCCACCCGCCAGACGGATGCGCGGGGTCTCGAGGTCGCCCGCGACCAGTCTCGCGTGCCAGCGCGCATCCGACTCGACGATCACCGACTGCACGGATGCCGGCGAACCCGGCTCACCAAACAGGTCAACGAGCCCGGGTGGCAGCGGCAGCGCGGTGCTGATCCACAGCGGCGAACGGGTCAGGGTCGCCGCCACGAGCAGTCGGGTCAGATCGCCGAGCGACCCGCCCTCGGCCAGTCGAATCGTCACGGGCGCCGCCCGATAGCGGAAGACGTTGCGCTCGACCTTGAGGTTGCTCACATCGCGGGCGACTCCGAACTCGCTGACCCAGGCCTTCTGGTCACGAACCGCCGCGAGGCGAACCCGATCGAACTCCAGAAAGTCGAGGCCGGACTGCGCACGCTTGATGACGCGCGCGACGGCATCACTCATGCCCTCGAGGGTCAGGTCTTCGGCCGGTTCGACCTCGAGAGGCTTCCAACTGCCGAGCGTAAAGAGGTAGTTGGGACCACCGGCCTTTGCACCCGCTCCAACCGATGAGCGCTTCCATCCGCCGAACGGCTGCCGCCGAACGATGGCGCCGGTAATGCCGCGGTTCACGTAGAGGTTGCCGGCGTCCACTGTGTCGAGCCACTGCGAAACCTCTGCTGGCTCGAGCGAATGGATGCCAGCCGTCAGGCCGTAGTCGCTCGCGTTCTGCAGCTCGATCGCTTCGGTCAGCGTGCTCGCGGTCATCACGCCGAGTATCGGTCCGAAGTACTCGGTGAGGTGGAATTCACTGCCTGCGGCCACGCCGGTGCGCACGCCGGGCGACCACAGGCGCAGCGTGTCATCCAGTTGGCGCGGTTTGACGAGCCACTCTTCGCCCTCGCCCAGCTGGGTCAGACCCCTCAGCAACTTGCCGTGGGCGGGCTCGATGATCGGCCCCATCTGCGTCGTCGGATCCTGCGGGTACCCGACCCGCAGCGTCTTCACCGAGTCGAGCAACTGGCGGTGGAACCGTTCGGATGTGCCGACCGACCCGACGAGGATCACGAGCGACGCAGCGGAACACTTCTGCCCCGCGTGGCCGAACGCACTCTTCACGATGTCCGACACGGCGAGGTCGAGGTCGGCCGACGGCGTCACGATGATGGCGTTTTTCCCGCTGGTCTCGGCGAGCAGTGGCAGGTCTGAGCGCCAGCTGCGGAACAACTGCGCGGTCTCCCATCCGCCTGTCAGAATGACGCGCCCCACGATCGGATGCGACACCAGCTGCCTGCCGAGATCGCCCTCCTCGATGTCGACCAGGGTGAGCACCCCGCGCGGCACCCCCGCTTCCCAGAGCGCCTCGACCATCACCGCCGCGCTGAGACGAGCCTGTGGCGCGGGCTTGATGATGACCCCGCTACCGGATGCGAGTGCCGCCAGAACCGAGCCGGCCGGGATAGCCACGGGGAAATTCCACGGCGGGGTAACCACGATCAATCGCGACCGCTCGAAGTCCGCGCCCACCACCCGCGAGAGATCGAGCGCGCGTTCCGCGTAGTAGTGTGCGAAGTCGGTCGCCTCGCTCACTTCGACATCGGCTTCTGCAATGGTCTTGCCGGTCTCGCTGGCCATCACTTCGATCAGTCGACCTCGGTAGGCGGCCATCACATCGCCGACATCGTGCAGCACGCGCGAACGATCGGTCGGAGCGAGTGCGCCCCATGCATCGCCGGCGAGTGCCGTCGACTGGATGAGGCCTTCGAGTACCGCCGGATCCGTCACGCGGGCGGCCGCGATGGTCGCCTTGCCCTGCTCCGAGTGGGAGCTGCGCTCGAGGATGTGGCGTCCCCAGTCGCGGTTGTCGGCGATCGACGGATCGGTGTCCGGCTCGTTCTCGAAGGCCCCCGGATCGGTCGGCAGCCCGGCGGCGTGCAGCCGCGACTGCACCCGATTGGATGTCGGCAGCGCGTCATCCACGCCCGACAGCGACGCGAGAAAACGGCTCGACTCGCGAGCGAACACTTCTTCGCTGCTCGCCAGTTCGAACACCCCGCTCATGAAGTTTTCGGTGCTCGCGTTCTCTTCGAGGCGACGCACCAGGTAGCTGATCGCGGAGTCGAACTCGTGCGGGTGAACGACGGGCGTGTAGAGGAGCAGGCCGCCGACATCGCGCTTGACCGCATCCGCCTGACCGGTCGCCATGCCGAGAAGCATCTCGAACTCGACCCGGGTGTCGACTCGGCGTTGCTTGGCCAGAATCCACGCGAAGGCGACGTCGAAGAGGTTGTGGCCCGCGACGCCGATTCGCACGGCGTCCGTGTGTTCGGGGGTGAATGCCCAGTTGAGCACGCGCTTGTAGTTCGTGTCGGTCTCGACCTTGTTCGGATAAGTTGCGAGCGGCCAGTTGTGCACTTTCGAGTCGACATGCTCCATCGCCAGGTTCGCACCCTTGACTACGCGCACCTTGATGCCTGCGCCTCCGCGAGCGCGGCGAGCCGTCGACCAGGCCGTGAGCTGCTGCAGCGCACCCAGGGCGTCTGGCAGATATGCCTGCAGCACTATCCCGGCCTCGAGCTTGAGCAACTGAGGCTGATCGAGCAGTTTCTGGAACACCGTCATCGTGAGATCGAGATCGCGGAATTCCTCCATGTCGAGATTGATGAACTTCGGCTTTGACGAGACGGCCGCGAGTTCGTACAGCGGAGTGAGCCGCTCCACGACCCGCTCGACCGTTTCGTCGAACGCCCACAACGAGAGTTGCGCAGCCACTGACGAGACCTTGATCGATACGTAGTCGACGTCGTCCCGCTCGAGCAACTCCCGGGTGCCCGCGAGACGCCGATCGGATTCTTCATTGCCGAGAACCGCTTCGCCGAGAAGGTTGAGATTCAACCGGATGTGCTGCCGACGCAGCTTCGCGAGGCTCTTGTCGAGAGCCGCTGGCGTCGCGTCGATCACGAGGTGGCTGACCATGCTGCGAAGAACTCGTCGGGCAATGGGCACAATGACCCACGGCAGCAGCGGGGCAAAGCCGCCACCAAACACGATCGCGAACCGCAGGTACCACGGCAGGAACGCGGGAATGGTGTGGGTCAGCTGCTCGAGGTTGCGAGCGGCGACCCTGAGGTCTTCCGGGCGCACGACGCGATCGACGAATCCAAGCGTGAAGTCGAGCCCGCGCGGATCCTTGAGTACTCCGGCCAGTCGCTCCGCGCTCTTGTCCGGCGCGACCGTCGACGACTCCTTCAGCCACCGACGCACGGTGGCGATCGCTTCATCCGCAATATCGGATGGGCGAAGCACGGGTTCTGGATCGACGGCAGTCATAAAACGAGACTAATCGGGACGCCCCCAGCGTGTTTCTCCGATTCGCGCAGTCTCGTTGCGCGTGCGGCGAGGCCGACGCAAGTAAACGCCGAATCGCGGATGTGCGCCGCCCGATATCGCGCCTCGAAAGCGATCCCACACGACTTCCCGCGGTAGCGCAGAATAGGTGCATGTCGGAGGTCTCCCGCGTCAGCCCGGACGAATGGGACGTCTGGCGCGCCTTCTTCTCGATGCGCAAGCACCTGGACCTCGCGCTCGAACGCCAACTGCAGCGCGACGCTGGTATTTCGCTCCCCGATTACGAGATTCTGCTCGCCCTGTTCGAATCGGCCGGCAACCAGCTGCGGGCCCGCGAACTCGGCGCGCTCGTCGGGTGGGAGAAAAGTCGCCTCTCACACCAGGTCACTCGCATGGAGCGTCGCGGCCTCGTCGAACGCACTGACTGCGATACGGATGGCCGCGGTACGTGGGTCGGGATCACCGCTGACGGCCGCCGCGCAATTCTCGGAGCGATGCGCGATCACGCCACGACCATCCGTCGGTACTTCTTCGACGTGTTGACGGAACACGAACTGGTCGTTCTGAAGAATGTTTCGGGTCGGGTCCTCGACGCGATCGACCCGCCATGCGAGGAGCTCGGTGCAGACGACGAAGCCAGGGACCAGGAAGGTGAGCATGACCTCGCGGTATGACGTCGTCATCGTTGGCGGAGGGCACAACGGGCTCACCGCCGCCGCCTATCTCGCACAGGCGGGCAAGGAGGTCCTCCTCCTCGAGCGGCTCGATTCCGTCGGCGGGGCTGCCGTGTCGGCGCAGGCGTTCGAGGGAATCGAAGCGCGGCTGTCGCGCTATTCGTACCTGGTGTCGCTGTTGCCGTCGCGGGTCATCCGAGACCTCGGCCTGAAAATCAGGCTCGAGCAGCGTCGATACTCGTCATACACGCCGCGCCCGGGGACATCCCGTGGCCTGCTCATCGACTCAGCGGATCCGGCTGCGAACGATGCCGCTCTCGGTGAGGATGCCCACGCCTGGGCCGAGTTCTACGGGGGCACTACTCGACTCGCTCGGGGCATGTTCCCCACCGTGACCGAACCGCTCATGACGCGATCGGAGGCACGAGCGGCGCTGGCGGACGACGCGCTCTGGGAGTCGCTCATCGAAGCGCCGATCGGCCGCACGATCGAATCGACATTTCGCGACGATCTCGTTCGCGGCGTGGTGCTGACGGACGCACTCATCGGCACGTTTGCACCGAACATCGACCCGACGCTGGCCGCAAACCGCTGTTTCCTGTACCACGTGATCGGAAACGGAACCGGACGCTGGGATGTCCCGGTTGGCGGCATGGGGGCGGTCACCGCCGAGCTTCTGGATGCCGCGCGCGTTGCTGGGGCGCGTATCCGCACCGGGGCGGAAGTCACGAGCATCACACCAGACGGCGAAGTCAGCTTCCGCACGGGCGATCGCGACCACGAGGTTGTCGGCGACGTCATCCTCGCGAACGTGGCACCCTACGTGCTCGACCAGCTGCTTGGGCGCACGCCCGCCGAGGAAGCCCGCCCCGAAGGGGCGCAGGTCAAGGTAAACCTGCTCGTGAGCCGGTTGCCGCGCCTCGCAGATCCCAGTGTCGATCCCGCCGCGGCTTTCGGCGGTACCTTCCACGTCAACGAGCTGTGGTCGCAGCTCGACTCGGCGTATTCGTCTGCCTCGGGCGGCGCGATTCCCCAACCGCTGCCCTGCGAGATCTATTGTCACTCGCTGACCGATCCGAGCATCCTCTCTCCCGAACTGCAGGCATCCGGCGCGCACACGCTGACCGTCTTCGGCCTACACACTCCCGACCGCCTGGTGTCCGAAGAGAACAACGAATCACGACGCGCCGAACTGCAGTCGGCGGTTCTCGCATCTCTGAATTCGGTTCTCGCGGAGCCGATCGAACGGTTGCTGCTCGCCGATTCGCTGGGGCGCCCGACCATCGAAACCCGCACAACCCTCGACATCGAGCACTCGCTCGGGATGCCCGGCGGCAACATCTTCCACGGCCCGCTATCCTGGCCGTTCGTCGAAGACGGTGCTCCGCTGTCGACCGCCGCCGAGCGGTGGGGGGTCGCGACCGAACATCCGCGCATCCTCATCTGCGGATCCGGGGCACAACGCGGCGGAGCCGTCAGCGGCATCGGTGGTCACAACGCGGCGATGGCGGTACTCGAGCGCGATTAGCCGCGCCTCTCACGATGTCGCCCGCAGGCGATAGCGTCGGCGAATGATCGATATCGCTGCTCTCCGCGACGTAAGCACCGGCCCCGTCCTGTCCCGTGACGACGGCGGTTTCGCAGAAGAAGTCGCCTCCTGGAAGACGAACGTCATCCACTCTCCGGATGTCGCGGTCGGCGCCGCAACATCTGCTGACGTCGTCGAGGCGGTTCGCTTCGCCCTCGACAACGGCCTGACCGTTCAGGTGCAGGCTACCGGCCACGGCAACGACGTGGTGACCAGCGGCATACTCGTGACCACCCGACGACTGGATGCGGTGTCGGTTGATGCCGAGACGCGGATCGCGACCATAGGCGCGGGCGTGCAATGGTCGAAGGTGGTCGCTGCGGCCGCCGAAAAGGGTCTCGCTACCGTTCCCGGCTCAGGCGCATCCGTCGGGGTTGTCGGCTATCTGTCCGGTGGGGGCTTGGGGCCGCTCGCGCGCAGCCACGGGTTCTCGTCCGACTACGTGATCGGCTTCAGCGTGGTCGATGGGCGCGGCGAGCTCGTCTCGGCTTCGACGGACGAGAACGCCGACCTGTTCTGGGCACTCCGCGGCGGCAAGACGGGTCTCGGCATCGTCACAGAAGTTCGCGTGACGCTGGTGGAGCTTCCCGAGTTGTACGCGGGAAGCCTGGTGTTCGACGCACCGCAGATTGACGCGGCCTATCGCGCCTGGGCCGACTACACGACGACTGCGTCGAATGAGGTGACCACCAGCGCGATGATCCTGCGAGCTCCGGACATCGACGAAATGCCGCCGCAGCTTCGTGGGCGCACGCTTCTCATCATCCGGTTCGCCGCGCCGCTCGGCACGGTCGATGGCGAACGGCTCGCTGCTCCGCTGCGCGCGGCGGCTCCCGTCTACATCGACC
>JAUZFR010000139.1 GCA_030840335.1 Actinomycetota bacterium
CGCCGCTGGGATGCGTCCCAGCAGTCGATAAGCCCACCGGGCGCGGTCAGCCTGTCGTGCGGGAGGGACTCCGCGTCCGAGTTGAAGTCGCCGGTCACGATGACCGGCAGGGGGGACGCGGCGACGAGGCGAAGGATCTCGTCGGCCGATCGCATCCGCGACTTTCGCGATCGCTGGTCGAAGTGCGTGTTCATGGCCCTGAACCGGATGTCGGTCTCGCGATCCCGAAACGTGGCACTCACGACGACCCGGGGAGTCGAGTTGCCCCACGAAGTCGAGCCGGGAACGGAGGGAGTGTCGGAGAGCGCGGTCTGCGTCCAGGCGAGCAACTCCACCCGGTCGCTGTCGTAGAAGAGCGGGCATCCTTCTCCCCGCTTGTTGGCGTTCCGCCCGTAACCAATGGAGCGATAGCTCTCGCCGAGGGCGTGGCGCACGAAGCCGGCCTGGTCGGGAAGCGCTTCCTGAACCCCGAGGATCGTGGGTTGCTCGGCCTCGAGCATCCGACCGATCAGGGGGCGACGGCGTTCCCACCGGTCGGGACTTCGGGGTATGAGAGTTCCCATGCGCCGACGAATATTGAAGGTCATGACATGCAGATCCGGAGCGGGGACGGGGCCGATCAGTGGAGTTTCCGTCACGGTCTCAGACTAGGCCGCGAGGCGCGCGAAGCTAACGCCCGGCCCGCGACAGGTTGAGAATCTCACCGACCTGGGTTGGACCGTCGGCCGTCGGTCGCGCTGGGTTAAGCCAGAGCAGGTCGCCCAGGCTGATACCAAACCGCGCCGCGATCTGCGGAAGCAGATCGTCGCCCACCACCAGGTAGCTCGTGGGCTGACCTTCTTCGCGAGTAACCGCGCCGCGCGCGCCGATCGTTGATCCCGAATCGGAGACGAAAAGACCGGGATCCATGTCGGGCAGGGTCCAATGCATTCGGGCGACGCCGACGACCGCGGCATTGCAGCCCGGTCGGCTCACAGAATTGTCGAGGAGTTCCATGTCACGGAAGAAGGTCGGATCACCCCGACGAAACACTCCGCGATCCTGCGCAAACGGGAGGTGCTGGGTGGCCCCCGCCTCGAGATTGGACACGGCCCACGTCACCCGAGTGGAATTGTCACAGGTCGCGTTGGCGGCAACCGGATACGTCGTCATTCGGATCGTCAGGTGCTTGTCCCCCGAAACACGATAGTGACTGAGCCGCAGATCGAAGCCGCCCGTGTCGTTTGCCACGATGAGGATGTCCCCCGAGACCACGTGCCTGCCCGACTGGATGATCGCCATCGCGATTTGCGAGCCCGCCTGGATCGTGACTTCCGGGGCTTCCGGCCGAACAGTCGACGGCGACGTCGCTGTCGGCGTCGGCGTGCTCGAGGTGACGCCCATGTCTTCCGGGTCCACGGCTCGCTGGACCGCGTGAAGTACCGAGAAACAGCCGCTGAGGGATGTCACGATCGCGACTGCGACGACGAGTGCTGCCGCACGATGCATCCGGTGCATTCGTCCTCCCCGAATTCCTCTCTTTCGATGCTAATCCGTGAAGGGAATTGACCCCCGAAAGGGGGGCGGTCAACAATTTTGTTTGTCCCCTACTATGGGGACAACCGCTCACCCCCCGAACAGGCCACGCGGTTGGCCATATGTCGTACCCGAACCGCCCAACGACAGGGCAGCCAAGCAGGATCAGAAATGTCCATTGCACTCGAATCAGACCTCGCCCCCTTCGGTTGGTACCCGGACCCCGCCGGCAGCGGAATGCTGCGCTGGTGGAACGGTGCCGAATGGACCGATCACCTCGAGTACCCACGTCCAGAAGTTCAGACGGCAGTTGGTTACTCGATGGGCAGTTCCTCGCTCGTCAACCACAACTGGTAAAGACCACCCTGGGAGTCCCGACAACCCCAGGACGTCCGCAGCCGCGCCTTTACCCCGGCGCGGCTGACGGGCATAAAGTTTCCGAGCCTTAGTCGCTTCTGCCACTACCCTGAACCAACGACCGTTGCCGTTCGAGGGGGCTGGAAGCAATGACCGACGCCGACGATAGTTACGCGCCGTACGCCGGACTGGTGGTTTTTCCGCGCTCGCCTGCGGATCTCACGGCAACGGCGACGTGCCCCGCGTGCTTTACGCGACTTCGCTCGACGATCTGCATCAGATGCGGACTCGACCTGAGTCACCCGGCCGCTATCGAGCTGGCCGCTAGTTCCGTGGATGCGGCACACCTGCTCGACCGTCGCCTCGAATTGATCGGGCGAATCAGGTACGACAGTGCCCAGGACGCGAAACGTGCGATGACGGCGGCCCCGGCGATGGCGCAACCGGCGGCAGCGGCGATCTCGTTCCCAGCGAGCACTGCCCCTGCGAGCACTGGCCCTGCGAGCACAACCTCAGCCAACGCACTGCCGACGAGCACGCTACCGGCGTGGCGGCCGCCAGCCTCAACCGCGACGACACCTCAGCGAGTCCCTCGCCGATCGAGTGTGCAGGTCATCGTGCTGATCGTCGGCGTTGCGCTGCTCTCGATCGCTGCCATCTTCTTCCTCGTCTACGCCTTCATTGCGTACGGCATCCTGGTACGCAGCGCGATCATCGCGGCCATCACGGTCACGGCATTCGTGGTCGCTTCCGTGTTGAAGCGACGCAAGCTTCGGACAACCGCGGAGGGCATCGCTGTCTTCGCCGCAGTGCTCGTCTATCTCGACGCCTACGCCGTGCGCGCGAACAATCTTTTCGACGCGCAGTCGTCCAATGTGCAGCTGTACTGGGGTCTCACGCTGGTCATCTCGAGCGTTGTTCTGCTGGCGTGGAATCGGCTCTCCCGCCTGCGTGTGCCGAGTATCGTCGGCTTCGCCGTGCTGGCCCCTGGTGTCGGCTTCGTCGCTGGCGGCCTTGGGCACGCGCTCGATGGGACAACTCGGGCGTACCTGATCGCGATTGTCATCGCTGCCGCGGGACTCGCGAATCCGCTCGCTCCGCGCTGGGCGAGAACTGCCAGCGGCTCCTCGAAAGCGCGCGCCGAGCGCATCCTGATGTTGATTACGTCGGCGGTCGCGATCCTGGTCGCTTTCTCGCTGGCATTCGTGATCGAAAGACAAGTGGATGCCGCGTCCACGTGGGCGTTGCTGGCTGTCGCCGGCGTCGCGTTCGCCCACGTTGTCGTTGGCAGCCGTGCGCTCGCCTCGCCCACGACTACTGTGCTGATCGCGATTATTGCGGGAATCGGCGCTGGTGCACTCGCGCTGACCGGCGCGGCGCTACCGCTCAGGGTGGGCGATGGTCTCAGCCTGCTCATCTGGCCACCACTCGTCGCGGGCACCGTGGCGATCCTCATCGAGGCACTCCTGCGACGTGCCGGCTCCCCGTACTGGCTTGCGATCGCGAGACTTGCCGCAATGTGTGCCGTCGTCATCGCCGCACTGTCGATCGTCCCGCCCTTGTATGTGGTCTTGGCGAACG
>JAUZFR010000148.1 GCA_030840335.1 Actinomycetota bacterium
CCAAGGTCGGACGACAGGGCCGCGAAGTACTCGTTGGTCTCCGGATCCGGAACATCCACCTCGAGCCAGTGCAGCCGGTCGACGCGCGAACGGACCGCGACGGACGATCCGCCTGGTTCGCAATCGCCGCGTGAACCGGCGACGAAAACCTCACCGCCCGTGTCCACGACCGCCACGGCGTGCGCCAGTCCGGCGATTCCCGAGCCGGTACAAACCACGTCGACCTCTTCGTCCCACATCACCGTTAATTACCTCGGTATTGCTAAATCGTTCGGACACCGATGCCGCATCGGCCGAGAAGCCGCCAACGGGTCCATATGGGATGCGCGAAATTTGACGGATTGCGCCAGTACCGCCGATCGCACACATAAAGTTGCCACAGCCCGCGTAGGGGTTCGAGGGGGTTTGCCGACGCGGACCATGGCAACGGCATGAAAATACCACCGGGAATTGCTGGGCGATAGTGGAATCCGTCGTGACTCGAGCCCGTTGACCTCGGAATCATTCGTCAGCGGCCCCCCGGACTCCACCGGACCAAGAGTCATCACATCCAGTACCTTACATACTCTTTGGCTGATATGCAGGTGCAAATATGACTTACAGTATTGACGATTACTTTGCCCCAAAGCCGGGACGTTGCGCGCATCAAAGGAGGGCCGTTGACGGGTTTGCGCTGCAAAACCGGCGCGCCTGGCATTGCGCCCGCCTGTTGTGGGCCGCAGGTGAAAGAATCAGTCATTGACTAATTTACGGAAACCACGATTACCCGACCGCCGGCGCCACTGTCCAGATTCCGAGGTCCGAAAGTGACCGAACAACTCGACAGACGAGCGGACACCACGCGGCTACAGATCCTCCGCGCGGCTTCGCGCCAGTTCGCGCGCAAGTCGTACAGCTTGGTCAGCCTCGACGACATTCTCGCCGACGCGGAAGTCACCAAGGGCGCGATGTACTTCCATTTCCGGTCCAAGCACGCGCTGGCATCGGCGATCATCGAACATCGCGCGGCGGTGGCGCGAGCGTCGGTCGACCAGCTGCTCGCCCGAAAGCTCTCGGGCCTGGAGACCCTGATCGACATCACCTATCTCGTCGCGATCGAGGACATCGGCGACGAGATTGCTCGGGCCGGATTGAATCTGCTTGAGTCCGTTGGCCGCACCGACGGACTACAGGCAGATGTCCTGGGGCAGTGGGTGACGGCATTCGCCGCGGTTGCCCGCAAGGCAGTCAGAGACGGGGACCTCACGAAGGATTGCGACCCGGAGAGCGTCGCTAGGCTGCTGGTGTCGATGTACCTCGGTCTGCGCCAGACGAGCAATCTGGCCGACCCCGACCGACTTCTACACGATCTGGAGGAGATGTGGGTGCTGGTGCTCCCTGGCTTCGTCAAACCCGACCGGGTCGACTACCTCAACCAGTTCATCAAGCGGCGCACAGCCGTAGCGATCAAGAAGGCGACACCGCTTTGAGCGGATGAATTAGGATTTGCTTTTCAGGCCATCGCCACCGCGGGTAGGCCGATGGACTTCCGGAGGTACTCGGACAATGGTGCGCCAAGCGCGATCCGAGGCTACCCGCAGAAAGATCGTCACATCGGCGGTCGAGTTGTTCAACGAAATCGGTTATCCGGCTACCGGATTGGGCGACATCATCGAGCGTGCCGAGATGACGAAGGGCGCTCTCTACTACCACTTCGACTCAAAGGAATCCCTCGCGACGGCGATAATCGAAGAGGCCAGTACCCGTCTCGTCGAGGCGTTTCGGAGCATCACCACATCCTCAGCGCCGACGCTGGAAAGCGTCATCCACGGGGTTTTCGTCGTTGCCGACCTACTGAGCACCGACCAGATCGCCCGTAGCGGAACACAACTCTTGCGCGCCTTCGGTGAATTCAACGACGCGGCCGCACGCACGTATCGCGGCTGGGTCGCCGAGATGACGGAGCGGACCCGTCAAGCAATCGACGAGGGCGACCTTCGTGCCGACCTCGATCCGCAGGCGGTGGGTGAGACGATCGTCGGCTTGATGCTTGGGGCGGAATTGCTGGCGAGTGCGACCGCGGCAGGAGCCGACGTGTTGGCTCGTGTGGCACGGACGTGGAAGGTGCTGCTGCCGGCCATTGTGAGCCAGGAGTCGCTTTCCTACTTCGACGAGTTTCTGGCGCGCGAGTCGATGCGGCACTCCCCCGCGCCGATAGCCGACTGACTACAGCTCGTCGACCCACAATCGCTCGGTCAGGTCCTGGAACGTCGCCAGCGCCACCGGGTCGTCGCCGCGCAGTAGCGCGGACTTGCTCATCCGGGCGCGTACGGTCGAGCCGTCCTCGTGCAAGAGCTCGACGATCAGATCGGCGTGGGCTCGCACGACCGACACGGCAGATTCGTCGGCGGGCATGGTGTGGAAGATCTGCCGAAACTTCAACGTCGTGACGGTCTCGGCTGGATAGCCCAGCATCTCGGCGAGTGCCTTGTTCGCGAACAGGATGGCGCCATCCTCCGCGATGGCGAGCACAGGTACCGGAAACCGTTCCAGCACCACCAAGGCAGGGAGTTCCTTGAGGAGGGCCATCGGGGACTGAACGTCCTCACCATCTCGTCGCCGCTCCACGCTCCTGATTATTGCGGTAGTTCGGTGGCTCGTCACCGGGAACCTCCTGAGCGGCGGCCCCCGTCACCCACTTAACTAACTAGGTTTACCGTGTCTGGATAGCGCTCCGATAGACAGGGGAAGGCGATGGACCTGGCGTGGTCGGCGACCGACTCGGCGTTCCGCGATGAAGTGCGCACGTTCCTGCAGGAGAAATTGACGCCCGAGCTGCAACAGGCCGGACGCCTCATGACGAGCGTGTATGCCGATCACGAGGCGAGCATGGACTGGCAGCGGATCCTGCACGAACGCGGCTGGGCTGCACCGGCGTGGCCGGTCGAATACGGCGGCTGTGACTGGAGCCTGACGCAGCACTACATCTTCAGCCGCGAGTCTCAGCTGGCGGGAGCGCCGTCGTTGTCGCCGATGGGCATCCGGATGGTCGCCCACGC
>JAUZFR010000155.1 GCA_030840335.1 Actinomycetota bacterium
GGCCTTCCTGCGCGTCCGGCATTGCTCGGGAGTCAGGGTGTCGACGGTGGGTTGGGCCAGCCGCGTCTCGATGGTGGCGATCGCCCGCAAGCCGATGATGTGCCGATGCTGCCCGTCGCGAGCCGACCGGTACTGGGCGTCGTTGGCGGCGATGATCGCATTGGCCCATCGCGCGCTGGACTCCGCGGTCAACGCCGTCTTGCGGGTGTTGCGCCGATGCCGTCGGGCCTGTCGCATGCCCGCGTCGTCCAGGCTCGGGTCTAGCGGGACCGGACGACAAATTCGGGCTAGGTCCGCCCTGCGCAGCTCGCCCAGATGCACGGCAACCAGGTCGAGTACGTGCTCGTCTGCAGGGGTCGTGCGCAGCCGGGCGCTGATCGCCACCCCGGCCGGGCCCGCAACCGGCTTCACCCCGCGCCACTCACGCAACTTCAGCTTTGTCACGTACCCGAGCATCCCGCCCAGGTACGACAAGTTCGGCTCGTCCCGTTCCTGCGAACCCGCGTTTCGCGTTCCGTCAGCTAAAAGAGTCCGCCAAGTAACCCACCTTGATCCTTGTTCCGAGGCGGGCCCTGGTCAGGAAAAGGGGCACGTGACTCGGGTGAAACGCTGATGGGGGCACGCGTCGTGGGTGGGGGCGGCATGGGTGCTGGCGGCGACACGCTGGCAACGGTCGTCGGCTCTTGTGCCGGTGGGCGCTGTGGCTCAACCGCAGGTGCCGCCGCCGATGTCTGGAGGGCAGGCGTACTGATCGTGGCGGGTACGACCGAAACAGGTCGAGCGGTCGAGGTCGGCATCGCAGGAGACATCGCCGGGGTTATCGCCGTCGACACCGGTGCGGGCGGCGGCGTCGAGCCCC
Source organism: Actinomycetota bacterium (assembly GCA_030840335.1). Lineage (GTDB taxonomy): Bacteria > Actinomycetota > Actinomycetes > Actinomycetales > Microbacteriaceae > Galbitalea. Next base: position 860 of record JAUZFR010000155.1, read on the forward strand.
TCGGAGTAACGATCAGCTCCGCTCGCTGGGACGGCTGCAGCAGCAATACCACTGTCGCCGCGGCGACGGCCATCGTTGCCAGAACGACTCCGGTGAGGACTATTCGTCTCGACCATTGGTTGTCGTCGCGGGGCTCTTCGGGCGTCCGGGGAGCCACGTCGTCGCCGTTACCGGCCGACTCATCGGCATCCAGCGGCTCGAACAGGTAATCGAACCGGCCGGAGAGATCCTCCCCGAGCATGTCGCGATCGTACAAGCGCCGTTTGCCGTGCGGCTGCGTTGTGGCCGAACTCGTTGCGGATTTCGAAGTTGCTGGCCACCCCCTAATCCCCCCGTGCTGACTGTGGAAAACCCCCCAAACGAGCTGGCCAGGCAGGGGTAGACGGCCCGTTTTGGCAGATACGGCCAGTCCATAGCGTGTTTACACAGGACGAGTCGAGCACGCGAAAGGAGTTGAAACATGGCGCACTGTCGATACTGCAACCGATTCCGGTTGACGAGGCTGGCCGGTCACGGTGCCTGGCTCCTGGAATGCGGGCATACCTATCTGCCGCTCCCGAGCGAAGCGCAAACCTGGGCCGCCTACACACGGGATCCCAACCCTCTGACCCGGCTCCTGCACTCAGGGGCTTGACCTCAAGTTCGGTTGAGGACGGACGGCTGAAGCGATGGCTACCACCGTGACGCAGATCAGAGACGATCTCTTCCAGACCCGCACAGACGCGCGGCGGTGGTCGCAGCTCATCGATCAGGCGCTGGCGAGCGTGCCGACCTAGGCGTTCTTGCGGGCATATGTTTCGTGCCAGGCCCACCATTCGTACGGCGGGGTCTGCGGGTAGCCCTTCGGCGAATCCTCCCACTCCTCTTGTCGCCCAAGCGCGGTCATGTCGAGCAGGCTCCAGGTCGCTACGAATGCCTCGTCGCCCCGGTTGTTGATGGAGTAGGTGCGGAAGATCCGGTCCTCGTCGTCACGGATGAACGCGTTCGTGGCGTGCCACTCGTCGCAGCCGAGGTCTTTGTCGAAGTCGTCGGTGATCGTGTACCACGGGATGTGCTCCCAGCCCATCCGCGTCTTCACCCGCTCGATGTCGTCTTGAGGCGCGGGCGAGGCGTACACGAACGTGGTGTCGCGGGCGTTCAGGTGGGCCAGGTTGGGAACATGGTCGGCCATCAAAGAGCAACCGACGCAGGCGTGTTCGGGCCAGCCGTGAACGTCGGGTTGGAAGAACGCGCGGTAGACGATCAGCTGACGTCGACCGTCGAAGAGATCGAGCAGGCCCGCTTTGCCGTCCGGCCCGTCGAAGACGTACTCCTTCCCCACCGGCGTCCACGGCATCCGTCGGCGCTCGGCGGCCAGCGCGTCGCGGGCACGGGTGAATTCCTTCTCCTTCACGAGCATTTTCGCAAGGGCGGCATCCCACTCCTGCGCAGACACAATCGGCGGTGTCGTCATCTTTGGTGTCTCCCTTCTGCTTTCGATATTCAGCTCAACGCGTCGGAGCGTCCGGCTTCGAGCCGCGACCACTGGGCGGTGGGCCGTCCGTTGGTCCGTGTGTTCGAGCCGTCGACTTGAAACTCTTGTGGCCAGCCGGGTGGCGAGTCCTCCCACGGCTCCTGACGTCCGTAAACGGTGAGGTCCATCAACGCCAGGCTGTAGTCCATTGCCTCGACGCCGCGTCTCGTCGTCCAGTACGTCTCGAAGACGTGGTCGCCGTCGCGCAGGTAGCTCACCACGTGCATCAGCCCGACTTGGCGCCCGACGAGCAGAGTGTCGAGCGAGTCCAGCGCCGAGTACCACGGCACGTCCCAGCCCATGAAGTCGCGGTAGCGGATGCTTTCGTCGTAGGGCCCCTGACAGAACACGGCGTAGGTGATGTCGCGTGAATGAAGGTAGGACAGTTCGGCGACCTGGGTGGTGACCCACGTGCAGCCTTCGCACTGCTCGGGCGCGGGATGGCCGCTATGCCACATGAAGTAGTAGGCGATCAGCTGTCGACGCCCCTCGAACACGTCCAGCAGCGGCACCGGTCCACGCGGACCGATCAGCGCAGTGGCGGAATCCACCTCGACCATCGGCAATCGCCGACGGGCCGCGGCAATTGCGTCACCTTCGCGGATGTGTGCCTTCTCCCTGACCCGCAGCGCATCCAGCTCGGCCTCAAAGGCCTTCCGGTCGACCACCTCAGGCGTACCGACGGCCCCGGTCATGATTCTTCGAGCGCGGTCTTGAGGTTTGACAGCTTCCAGGGCCATCCGCCCGAGATCAGCCCCAGCACCGTGCTGTCCGGCCCGAAGTCGTCGTGGATGACGGTCAGCTTGACCTGATCGCCTTCCGGTTCGATGTCGAACGACACCTTTGACCGCCTTTCGGCTGCGCAGGTGGCGACGGTGTCCTCGTCGAGTTGTTCGACGGCTGTTGCAAGTTCGGGAATGAAGGTGTGGAACGTGAACGCGAGCCTGCGGTACGGGTCGGACTCGAGGATGACTTGTTCGGGGTGCTCGATCTTCAGTCCGTGGTCCTGCCAGGCGTAGGTGGAGCCCTTCTTCCAGTCGGACACCATCGCGTGACCCATGTAACG
>JAUZFR010000204.1 GCA_030840335.1 Actinomycetota bacterium
GATGGATGAACTCTGCGCCAACTACGACGAGGCCCAGCTCGAAGTCATCGGCGATTTCCTTCGGCGCGCAACGACCGCGAGCGAAACGGCTACGGAGCAACTCTCGGCCAATTGACGGGACGAGCCAATTGAGTGACGAGCCAGCGCACGTGACAGGCCCGATGGGGTGACAGGCTTGAGTCATGCGATACGTGATCATTGGCGCGGGCGCGATCGGCGGGACACTCGGTGCTCGCCTCGCGCAGAACAGCCTGGACCATCCACCCCTCCTCATCGCGCGAGGGGACCACGGCGCCGCGATTTCGCGAAACGGTCTGACGCTTCGAACGCCCGACGAGGTCGCGACGATTCCGGTCGACGTCGCATCCGGTCCGAAGCAGGTGCAGCTTCGCCTCGATGACGTGCTGGTGCTGGCGACGAAGACCCAACAGGCCCAGGCCGCGCTTCTCGAGTGGGTCGATTCACCCGTATTCGATGCGGACGGCGTCGGCGTCGGCACGGCCGGCGAAACGCTCCCCGTCCTGATCGCCATGAACGGCATCGAGACCGAACGGCTCGCGCTCAGGCTATTCCGGCGCGTATTCGGAGTGTGCGTGTGGATGCCGGCCGTGCACCTCGAGCCGGGGGAGGTCATCCTGCGAATCGCACCGACTAGCGGCACCTTCATTATCGGGCGCTACCTCTCGGACCTCAGCGACGACGATCGCGACCTGCTGACGACCGTTTCGGTCGACTGGACCGCGAGCACCTTCAACATGCACATCGTCGACGACGTGATGAGATGGAAGAACACCAAACTGCTCAGCAATCTCGGCAACGGAGTGCAGGCGTTGCTCGGACCAATGGCGGATGGTCGCGGCATTGTCAATCGACTGCGCGGGGAGGCGGAGGCCGTGTTCCGCAGGTCGGGAATCGACTGGGCCGGCGCCGCGGAAGAAGTGGCCTGGCGCGGCGATGTGTTTGCCATTCGATCGGTCCCGGGCACGCCCGCAGAACTCGGCGGGTCGTCGTGGCAGTCGATCGCGCGCGGCGCCGACACGATTGAGACCGACTATCTCAACGGCGAGATCGCCCTGCTCGCGCGAATGGCAGGCATGGGCGCCCCGCTCAACGAGGCAATTCAGCGGCTGTCGCGGGAGGCGGTTTCTGGAGGTGCCGCCGCGGGATCCCTGACCGTGGTCGAACTCGAGAGCAAACTCGGTTAGTCGTCGTTCCTCGTTGCGGGCTCCCAGCCGATCGCCGGAGCGATGTGCTTCGCGACGGTCTCGAGCAGGTGCGCGTTGTAGTCAACGCCGAGCTGGTTCGGCACGGTCAACAGGATGGTGTCGGCATCGCGAACAGCGGCATCCTCCAACAGGTCCTTCACGATCGCATCCGGCTCTCCCACGTAGCTCTTGCCAAAGCGGGCAATGCTGCCGTCGATGTAGCCAACCTGGTCGTTTTGTTCGGCGCTGCCGCGCCCGCCGAAGTAGGCGCGATCCTCATCCGTTGTCAGCGGCAGGATGCTGCGGCTAACGGACACCCGTGGCTCACGCTCCCAGCCAGCGTCCGCCCATGCCGCGCGGAATAGTGCGATCTGCTCGGCCTGGAGATCCCCAAATGGAACTCCGGTGTCTTCGGTAAGGAGTGTCGAACTCATGAGGTTCAGGCCTTGTTCGGCCGTCCAGCTCGCGGTCTTTCGCGTGCCCGCACCCCACCAGATTCGATCGGACAGGCCGGGGGACTGCGGCTGAATGGATAGCGCGCCGGTCGACCCCGTCATCTGGGGATTCGCGGCTGCGACTCCGGCTTCCTGAATTGCCGCCATGAACAGTTCGGTGTGAGCGCGGGCCAGATCGGCATCCGTCATTTCGTCGGGTGGCACGAAACCGAAGGACTCAGAGCCGCGAAGGGCGGTCTCGGGTGACCCACGGCTGACCCCGAGCTGGAGTCGTCCATCGCTGATGAGGTCGGCCGCCGCAGCGTCTTCCGCCATGTACAGCGGGTTTTCATAGCGCATGTCGATCACGGCGGTGCCGATCTCGATGCGGCTCGTTCGCGCACCGATAGCCGCGAGCAGCGGGAACGGCGAGGCAAGTTGTCGCGCAAAATGGTGCACGCGGAAGAATGCCCCGTCAATGCCCAGTTCTTCCGCCGCGACAGCCAGATCTATCGACTGGTGCAGCGCGTCGCTCGCCGTGCGAGTCTGCGAGCCGGGAACGTCCTGCCAGTGGCCGAACGACAGGAATCCGATTTTCTTCTTCACGTCTGTCTAACCTCCGGGTGCTTCAGGCGTATTCCATCAGTGCGGGTGTGAGAATCAGTGCAGGTGTGAGAATGCGTCCCAGGCGCGGCGGCGGTCGGCCCTCGAATCCGGTTCGACCCTGTCGCGTGCGTCGAAAATCAGGTTCGCGCGGCGCACGGTGTCGTACTGCGGCCAACTCGCATCCACGCTGCCATCCTTTGCGAATTGGAACCAGTAGTCCTGCATTCGCCTGCTCACCTCGGCTAGAGCGCCGCGACCGCCGAAAAGCGTTGTCAGACTGCCCACGGTGCTCGTCGTGCGCCCGAAGACGGTGAGCAGGTCCGCACCGTGAGTGGCATCGATGCGGGCGGCCTTCAGCAGCGGCGGAGCGTAGTCGAGGCGGTACACCCACGTGGGCGCGGCCGCCGAGTGGTACTGAGCGATCTGGTAGGTGGGAAACCAGAACGCGAAGTCCCCGCCGAAGTCGAGTGAGCCGCTGCGGCCGGGGAGTCGATAGGTCGTGCGCATCAACTCGGCGCCGGCAGTTGAAGTGTTACGCAGAAGCCCCTCGATTCGGTCGCGAGTGGTCGCGAGGATACGGCGCCGTCCGAAGAAGACGGATCCCTCGCGATCGTTGGTTCCGATGATCAGGGGCAGCGGATGCGCGAGACCGTCCCGAAACGCGTCAACCGGATGCTCGGGCAGATAGTCGCCGTCGATGACCGGGCTGAACGCCTGGTCGCCGGGGTACTCGTCGGGAACCCGCGCGAAGAGCAGCCGCGCCGCGGTAACGAGATCAGCGGTGCTCGACGTGCGGAGAGCATCCGCCTCGCCGCCGGGGCGAGCACCGAGGATCGACATGAACTGCCGTGCCCAGCCCCTGGTGACGTCCGGTCGATAGACCGCGTTGCTCGGCGGACTCTGCGCGATCGCCCGTGCAAACAGTCCCCGCGCCGCTGGCGTTGCGAAGAGCGTCGTCACCGCATTGCCGCCCGAACTTTCCCCGTAAACGGTCACATTGCCGGGGTCACCCCCGAATGCCGCGATATTGTCGTGCACCCACTGAAGAGCAGCGACCTGGTCGCGGAGGCCGAGATTGTTGTCGAAGCCGTACTCGCTGAAGTCGAGGTACCCGAAGGCATTGAGCCGATAGTTCAGCGTCACGTGCACGGCTCCGCGCCGCACGAAGTTCACGCCGCGGAAGGGCAGATCGGACGGCGACCCCACGCCGTATGCACCTCCGTGGATATAGACCATGACCGGAAGATGGTTCGACGTCTCTGCGGGCGCGATGACGTTCAGAGTGAGGCAGTCTTCGCTTCTGGGTGTGCGCGCCGCGGCGCCCTCGAACGGACCCTTGCGATCCTGCGCGGCGACGGGACCGAACCGCGTCGCATCTCGAATCCCGAACCACGTCGCGACCGGCTGAGGCGAGCGAAAGCGATTGACGCCGACGGGCGGAGCCGCGAACGGAATCCCGCGCCACGTGCGCACGCCGCCCTCGGCAAACCCGTGCAGGATTCCCGCTGTCGTCGCAATGTCGAGTTCGGTCGCGGTCACCTCTCGAGCTTATGCGTCGGGACGGAAAAGGGCTCCCGGATGCCCGTCCTGCAGGCGCGGGGTCGGCGAACCGGTCAGCATTTCGCGCAGAGAGCCCGACCTCGGTGTTCGCGGCAAGAGGCCGCGTTGTCGAAGGATCGGCATCACCTCGTCGATGAATTCACGATAGGTCGCGATCCCGCCATAGGTGTGCTCGATCAGGAATCCGTCGACGTCGCTCTCGCCCGCGAGCAATTCGATGTCATGCGCGACCGAATCGGCAGTCCCGGTGATCTTCGTGCCACCCAGCGTCTCCGCCAGCTGATCGAGCACGTCGCCGACCGACATCTCGGAGTTCTGGTACATCGCGAGTGTGGTCTTGCCCACTTCAGTCGAGAGATCGTCAATCGCGGTGTCCGGATCCAGCCCCATCAGGTTGACACCGCTCCAACCCAGGAACAGCGCCGCCATGGCATCTCGGCTCGGGGCGGCGGTGAGCGAACGACGAAGTTGCCGCGCCGCGTCATCGGTCTCTGCCACCACGACCGAGATGCTGCTGATGATCTTCACCGAATCCCGCCGCCTGCCACGTAATTCGACCTGATCGCGGATCAACTTCACGAGTGCGGCCGCCTTCTGCGGATTGCGTTCCTGAATGAACACGCACTCGGCGATTCTCGAGGCGAATTCGACGCCGCGCGCCGATGCGCCGGCCTGAAAGAGAGTTGGCGTACGCTGCGGCGACGGGCTCACGGGGAAGTAGCCGTCGACGGAGAAGAATTCCCCGTGATGTCGGATTCGGTGGACCGCTCCGGGGTCGGTGAAGACACGGGTCGCCTTGTCGACGACGGCCGCGCCATCCGACCATCCTCCCTCCCACAGCTTGAGCGTCACGTCGATGAATTCGTCGGCGCGGTCATATCGCCGGTCGTGCGGGGTGACCTCGCCGAGGCCGAGCAGCTTGACCAGCGCGGCCTGCATGTCGGAGGTGACGACATTCCAGCCGATTCGACCTCGCGTGAGGTGATCGAGAGTGGCGAACCTGCGAGCAAGCAGATACGGCTGTTCTGACGTCGTGGATGCCGTGACGACGAATCCGAGACGATCGACGGTGGCCGCAAGGCCGCTGATGAGTGCAAGCGGGTCAAGTACCGGGAACTGCACGGCTTCGCGCACCACCACCTCGGGGATGGTGTCGTCGTACATGGGATAGCCGAGGGCATCGGCAAAGAACAGGAAATCAAAGCCGGCGATGTCGAGTTCCCTCGCGAGCGACTGCCAGTACTCCAGCGTGGCAAATGCTGCCGGATCGCTGCGTTCGTGGGGCCAGCCATTGCTGATGAAACTGGGTGTGAACTCTTCGAAAGCACCGAGCACGAGCTGCTTTACCACACGACCTTCTCTCTCCCGATGGCCAGCCTAGGGCGTACTCAACCACGACGTTGATAGCACCTCCCGGGCATGAAGCGGTCGGGATGACGGAGACGGGGCAGCAATGTCGGCGCCGCGTCATATGCTACGTGTACGTACCAGATGAGGAGACGAGAGTGACGGACACATCCACGGGCGGGGGCCTTGGCTACACCATGATGAAGGCGGCACAGGTCTGGCGCAGTGAAGTCGGAATCGCGCTGCGCTCCAGCGACCTGACCGTGCCGCAGTTCTTCGTGCTGATGGCCCTTTACCGCCCGGCGCGTCACGGCTGGGAGGCCCCCCGCCAGTCCGAGGTCGGATTGCGACTCGGCACGGACGCGAATACCACCTCTCAAATCGTGCGCGCCCTCGAGGCTCGCGGCCTGCTCACGCGGCTGCCGCATCCGCACGATCGGCGTGCGCGAGCCATTTCTCTCACCGACAGCGGCTTCGACCTCGCGCGCGATGCCTCCGCGATCGTACGGGGCATCAACGACCTGTTCTTCGGAGTCATCGCTCCGGGCCAGCAGGGCGCGCTCAACGAAATTCTCAAGACGCTCACAGCTCAGTCGGAGGAACGGACATGACCATCATCACCATCGTCCCGGAGGGCAGTTTTTCCCTTCGCGCGGCCGCCGGATTCGGTTTCGGCCCGAACACGGGCCGGCCGGTCTACGACGCTTCTCACATGCGGCTTGTGTTCGTGACCGACGACCTGCAAAACCAGGCCGCAGTCAACCTCAGTCAGGACCCGGACGGCGTAGTCACAGGTGAGGTCACGAGCGATGCCGACGACCAGGTGGTCGAAGACCAGGTTCGGCGCATCCTTTCACTCGATCACTCCGGCGTCGAGTGGGCCAGGGTAGGGGAGAAGGACGAGGTCGTTCGACAGCTGCAAGACACGCACGAAGGCCTCCGACCCGTGTTGTTCCACTCGCCCTACGAGGCGGCGGCCTGGTCGATCGTGAGCGCGCGACGGCAGCGCGCCCAGGCGATCGCGATTCGCACGCGCCTGGCTGCTGCACACGGCCGGCGTTTCGTGCTGAACGACGAGGAGACTTTCGCGTTCCCGACGCCGCAGGCGCTGCTCGCGGTCGTCGAAGTGCAGGGGCTCGACAAGGTTCGCGTGGACCGCCTCCACGCGGTTGCCCGCGCCGCCCTCGAGGGCGAACTTGAGCCCGCGCTCCTGCTCGCGATGTCGCCCGATGATGCTCTCGAGCACTTGCAAATGCTTCCGGGGATCGGTCCGACGTATTCGACGCTCATCCTGCTTCGGTCCACCGGTGCGACCGACATCATGACCGGGCTCGAGCCCCGCATCGCCAGCTATCTCGCGTACTTCTATGGGCTGGATGAGCAGGTTGCGAGCCCGGAGCAGATCGAACGCATTTCCGCGAGTTGGCGACCGTTCCGCACCTGGACGTCGGTGCTGTGCCGAGTCGCTGGCGATGCGCTCGAGCTGCCGTACCCCGGACCCACACGAGGTCACTAGGTTGTCGGGGTAGCATCGGCATCAGTCACCGAAAGGCAGTCCGACGCCACCCATTCCGATCTTCCTGGCTTCGTGGTTTGTCGACCCCGTTGCAATCGCGGTCCTTGTCGTTGCCGGTGTCGCATATGCCGCGGGCGTCATTACTCTTCACCGTCGCGGAGAAGCCTGGTCGAGGTGGCTTGTCGCGGCATACTTCGGTCTGGGGCTCGGTTCGTTCGCCGTGGTCAATCTCGGTTTTCTCGGCGCATACAGCACGGACCTTCGCTGGGCGTTCAGTACACGCACCGCGCTCCTGCTGTTCGTCGTTCCCGCGCTGATCGCGCTCGGTCGGCCGGTGACGCTCGCGCGACGCGCACTCACCGGACGCGGCCTCCAAACCCTTGATCGCGTGATGGCATCGCGTCCGGTCAGGGTGCTGGGCAACGCGGTCATCGCCCCGCTCGTTGCCGTCGCGGTGTTTTCGATCTTCCTCACACCGCTGTCCGGCATCCTGCGACTGAGTCCGGTTGGCCAGGGCGCCATCACCGTGTTGATCCCGACGATCGGCCTCCTGCTCGTGCTGCCGCTGATCGAGTACTCCGCGCATCGCTCGAGCTTTTTCGTGACCGTCGAGTTTCTGCTCGCATTCGTCGAGCTCGTCATCGACGCGATCCCGGGCATCGTGATCCGCCTCAGCGGCAGTGTGCTCGACAAGGTCCCGGAGATCGCCGGCGTGCATCCATTTTGGTTTCCGAGCGCGATGCGCGACCAACAACTGTCGGGTGACCTGCTCTGGTTCATCGCCGAACTGGCCGACATCCCGGTGCTGATCATCCTGTTCGTGCGCTGGTCACGTGTCGACCGCAAGGAGGCGCGCTCCTTCGACGACCTCAGCGACGAAGAAATGGATGCGCTCACGCAGGAACATTTGCGCTCCCGTCGCCAGTAGGCGGCTATTCGACCCGTATTCCGACGTGATCTGCGAGCGCGGACGAGAACAGCGACAGCTGCAGGTCGTCGATTGTTGCGCCTCTCAGCCCGTCGAAACCGTTGATCCGGGCGAATTCGCTCGTGCGCAAATCGACGGAGTTGCAGCGCGCGTTCGCCGCCTCGAGGGTGTCGATCCGACAGTTAACGAATGCAACGCGGTCGAGCTGTGCGCCGCCGAGGTCGAGTTCGGTGATGGTGCAGTTCTCGATCAGCACGTTGACGAGGGTGGAGGTGCGCAGGTTGAGGAAGTCGATTTTGCCGCCGAGGATGTGCACGTCGTTCCAGTTCGCTTCGAACAGCTCCGCAGAACCCCAGCGCGGGGTCTCGATGCGGCAGCGCCGCCACGACGAACGCGCAGCCAGTAGCACGGGTGCGAAGGATGCGCTCACGAGCGTGTCGACGAACCGCGCCCCTCGAAACTGCGCCTCGGTCAGCGTGAGACCAGCGAGTTCGCATTCGGTGAACGTCGTTCCCGCGAGATCCCGGTCGCTCAGATCGCCGCCGCTCACCAGAGCGCCGTCGTACGTTTCGTTCGCCGCAATGGAATCGGGGTCGACTTCGCTCAGCTGCCCCGGCGCTTCGAACTGAATTCTGGGGGCGACTGTCGTTCGATCCTGATTGCGTGCCACGACCATACAATAAGCCTCGATGATGACGACGGCTTCCTCACCCATCGGAGCGGTCGCACGCTACGGCCTGCTCGTTGGTCCCCTGCTGAGCATGATCGACTCGAGCATCGTGAACGTCGCGGTACCCGATATCGCCAAAGACTTCGCGAGCGGGGGCCAGGCGGCAGGGCTCGAGCAGATCCAGTGGGTGGTGAGCGGCTATCTGCTCGCACTCGGTGTGGCTCTCGCACTCACGGCGTTTCTGGCGAAGCGGTTCGGCGTGCTGCGCGTCTACACGATCAGCATGGTGCTGTTTGTGGCTGCCTCTGCGGCGTGCGCACTGGCGGGCAACGTCGAGTGGCTCATCGCCTTCCGCGCCCTCCAGGGATTCGTTGGGGCACCGCTCGTTCCGCTCGCGGTCAGCATCCTGCTGGGGAAGGACGGCATCGGCGGAGGTCGGATTCCGATCTCCGCAGCACTCACCCTGTTCCTTGCGCCAGCCCTTGGCCCGACGCTTGGCGGACTGATCATTGGCGACGGCGACTCGGCTCGCTGGCGCTGGATCTTCCTGATCAATGTGCCGGTGGGAATCGTCGGATTGCTCCTGCTTCTCCGCGTGCCGAAGCACATCGGCGCACCCGCCAACAAGGACACTCGCTTCGATCCGATCGGCTTCGTGCTGCTGGGTGTCGGGTTGACCGCCGCGCTCTATGGCGCGACCGAGGGCACTACCGAGGGCTGGGGCGACCCGATCTCGTGGGCGCCACTGAGCATCGGCTTGCTCATGCTCGTCGCCTATACGTTGTGGGCGCTCCGCCGCCCGAACCCGGCGGTCAACGTGCAGATGATTCGCCACCGGAATTCCGCTATCGCGCTCGTGCTTCAGGTGTTGTGTTCGATCGTCGCCTTCGGCACCGTCTTCCTGCTTCCGGTCTTCACGCAGACGGTGCAGGGCAATTCTGCTTTCGATACCGGCCTGGCCCTGCTGCCGCAGGGGATCATCATGGGTCTCGGCACATTTGTGGGCCAGAAGCTCTCGGGCAGGATCCCGCTTCGAGTGATGGTGGTCTTTGGATTCGCGGTGCTTGCGGTCTCGAGTGTGTTCCTGTTGTTCCTCGAACAGGACACGCCGCTCTGGGTGACGGCACTCATCCTCTCCGGCAGGGCGATCGCCATCGGTTTCGTGACCACGCCCCTGCTGGTCGCAATGCTCGCGCCGCTGCCAGAAGAGCAGCTTGCCGATGGCAACACCCTCTTCAACATCACGCAACGGCTGGGCGGATCGATTGGCGTCAGCATCCTCGGATCGATCGTTGCAGGGGGAGCCACCCTCGCGGCAACAATCGACCGATTCCACGTGGTCGGAGGCGTGCTGATTGCGATCGCGGTTGCCGCCGGCGTGCTCTCGTTCGCGCTGACTGACAACAAGAACGGCGCGGTCCCGCTCGTCAACACGATCGGGGAGTGACGGTGATTCCAGTGCCGACGCTCCCCGCGGTCGGAGTGCTCAGCCGGCGGGCTTGATGCGAACGGCAGACCACACGTCGCCCAGTGAGACGTTGCTGACCGCTTCCCATCCGACGTGCATCGCTTCTTTTCTGATCGAGTCGCGATTGATGTCGGTGACGTTGCCCTTGCGATAGGCGATCCACACACTCCGCGCCGAGGGCAGTGCCGTCAGTTCGGTGAACAGGC
>JAUZFR010000012.1 GCA_030840335.1 Actinomycetota bacterium
AGCGGATCGAGAGGACCAGCGGAAAGTTGAACGGCGCGATCACACTGACGACTCCCGCTGGCAGTCGACGCGCGAACGACCAGCGGTTCTCGTTCGAGGTGAGCACCTCCCCGTGCGGATGTGACGGTAGCGCGGCAGCCTCGTAACACTCGTTCGCAGCAATGTGGGTCTCAAGGGCGGCCTTCGGCGGAATCGAGCCGCCCTCGCGAACGAGCCACGACTGGATCTCCTCAGCGTGCTTCTCCCACAGGTCACCCGCGCGGCGCAGCACCGCCGCGCGATCCTCAGGGTTCAGCCGAGCCCAGTCGCGTTGGGCGATCGCCGCTTGCTGAGCGGCCCGGTCGACATCCTCTTCGCTGGCTACGCCAATCTCGGCGAGCTGAGATCCCGTCGCGGGTTCACGAACCGGCAGCACGCCCGCGCCGCCGTCAATCCATCCGCCGACGAATACCTTGCCCGACCACAACCGTGGATCCATGAAGCTCATCGCTATCTCCTTCGATATCGTTTCACAACAGTTCGAACAGGGCGGCGACACCCTGTCCGCCCCCGATGCACATCGTCACAACGGCTCGACGAACCTTACGTCGCCGCGCCTCGAGTAGCACGTGACCCGTCAGGCGAGCCCCGGAGCAGCCATACGGATGTCCAACGGCGATCGCTCCGCCGTCGACATTCAGGATTGAGTCGTCGATGCCCAGAACATCGCGGCAGTAGAGAACTTGCGAGGCGAACGCTTCGTTGAGCTCCCACAGGTCGATGTCCGCCACCGTGAGCCCCGCACGCTCGAGCAGCTTTGGGACGGCGGTGGCCGGTCCGATCCCCATGACCTCGGGGTCGCATCCGGTGACGGCGAAGCCCGCGAATCGTCCGAGCACGTCCAACCCGAGTGTGGCCGCGCGGTCTTCGGACATGACGACGGATGCCGAGGCGCCATCCGAAAACCCACTCGCGTTGCCGGCGGACACGGAGCCGCCCGGTACCGCCCTGCGAATGCGCGACACTCCCTCGAGCGTGCTGTCGCCGCGGATGCCGTCGTCCTGCGCCACGCGCACGTCCTGCATGACAATCTCGCCGTCCGCCGATGTCGCGGCCATCACCGTGTCGATCGGTGCGAGTTCTTCGTCGAACCGGCCGGCGAGCTGCGCCGCTGCCGCCTTGAGGTGGCTGGCGAGCCCGTATTCGTCCTGGCGTTCGCGGGAGATTCCGTAGCGCTCGCCGACCTCTTCAGCCGTGCGAAGCATCGGCCAGTAGATTCCCGGTACGTTTCGATCGAGCCAGGCGTCTCGCGCCATGAAGTGGTTCAACTCGTTCTGCACGAGGGAGATCGACTCGACCCCGCCTGCGACAAACACGTCCGCCTCGTCCGCGATGATGCGCTGGGCCGCGAGCGCGATGGCCTGGAGACCCGATCCGCAGAACCGGCTGACCGTGAGGCCCGGGGTCGACAGCGGCAGACCCGCTCGGAGGGCTGCCTGGCGCGCGGTGTTGCCGCCGTTCGCTCCCTCGGGATTGGCGCATCCCATCACAACGTCTTCGACTTCGCCGCCGTCGATGCCAGCGCGATTGAGCGCCTCTCGAACGACGTGTCCGCCCATGGTTGCGGCATTGGTGAGGTTGAGAGATCCGGTCCACGCCCGCGTGAGCGGGGTGCGGGCGGTGGAGACTATGACTGCCGATCTCACGATTGCGTGCCTCTCGTGAAGGTGTTTCTGTTGCCTGCAAGTTCGACGAGCAGCGGGTCGGGGGTCCAGAAGAAATCGCTCGGTATCGCCTCAGCGAATCGCCGGATGACCAGCAGTACCCGGTCCAGACCGAGTTCGTCTGCGTAATAGAGCGGTCCGCCGAACCTGGCCGGAAAGCCGTAGCCCTTCACCATCACGAGGTCGATGTCAGATGCTCGCGCCGCAATGCCCTCGCGCAGGACGGCGCTTGCCTCGTTCGTCATCGCGAGGATGCAGTGGTCGACAATCTCTTCGGGCGTCATAGCTTGCGACAACTGGACGTGTTCGGCGAGCAGGCCGGGGAGCTCCGAGTTCGACTCGGTGCGGCCGGGTGCCGGGTAGTCGTACCAGCCACGGCCGGACTTCTGACCGAACCAACCCAGCTCGCATAGTTTGTCGGCGATCGCCCACTCCGGCCGGGCCGTCTCTCCGAGTGCTCTGGCCTTACGAGCTTGCCAGGGGATGTCGTTGCCGACGAGGTCGAGCACCCGGAATGGCCCCATCGCCATTCCCCAGCGCTCGAGTGCACGATCGATCGCCTCGGGCGTGACACCAGCCCGAAGCAACTGCATCGCCTGGCGAACATACTGGTCCATGATCCGGTTGCCGATGAATCCGTCCCCGACCTGGGCGATCACCGGCGTCTTTCGCAGGCGCGCGACGACTTTGACCGCGGTTGCGAGAGTCTGCGGCGAGGTATTCACGCCCTGCACGACCTCGACCAGCGGCATCACGTTGGCCGGACTGAAAAAGTGCAGGCCCACGACCTGCGAAGGCCGAGACGTCGCGGCACCGATCTGGTCGACATCCAGAGACGACGTATTTGTGGCGAGGATGGCGTCCGCTCGCGTCACGGCGTCCAGCACACGAAACACCTCGCGCTTGGCGGCGAGATCTTCGAAGACCGCTTCCACAACGAGGTCCGCATCGCTGAGGCCTTCCAGTTCTGTGGACACGTCGAGGCTGGCCAGGCGCGCTGCGCTTTCATCCGCCGAGATTCTCTTGCGTGAAACTGCCCGCTCGAGTTCGCTGGCAATTCCGGCACGCGCCGCGTCTGCCCGATCGTCGGTCGTCTCGATGAGGCGCACGGGAATGGATGCCGCGAGAAAGGCCAGTGCGATGCCTCGTCCCATCGTCCCGCCGCCGACGACACCGACCGACCGGACAGTCAGCGGATGCGGCGCGCCCGGCACGCGACCGGCCTGGCGCTCGGCAAGAAAGCGGTATCGCGCCACTCTTGCGTCGTCAGACGAAAACAGTTCGCGGAACAGCCGCAGCTCGAGTTCGAGCCCCTGGTCGAAGGGCATCGTCGCCGCGGCCGTGAGGGCTCGCACAGCGTAAAGCTGTCCCGTGGTCGTTGTTGGCCTCTTCTCGAGTGACCGCCGAGCGAACGCGAGATAGCCCTCGGCAAGCGGCTCATCCATCGCCACATCGCGCAGTCGGGGCAGCGGACCCGCGGCGGCGAGCCTGTCGGCCAACGCCATCCCGGCATCCACGACCGGCTCAGCGCCGATCTCGGAGATCAGCCCGTAGTCGAGCGTCTGCGCCGCGGTCATCGCTTGCCCGGACAGGATGAGCGAGGTCGCGCGCTCGAGCCCGATAGCGCGCGGGAGCCGCTGGGTGCCTCCAGCCCCCGGCATGAAGCCGAGCGTGGTCTCGGGGAGGCCGAGAGTCGCTGTGGATGTTGCGATCCGGGCGTGACAGGCGAGCGCGAGCTCGAGCCCGCCGCCCAGCGCTGCACCAGCGATCGCGGCAACAACTGGCTTGGTCATCCGGTCGAGATAGCCCGTGATCGTCAGGTGGAGGGTGGGCTCGGCGAGCCCTTCGCCGTTGTCGAATTCGCCCAGGTCAGCGCCGGCGCTGAAATTGCGAGCCCCCGTGAGCACGACGGATGTGACGGCCGCATTGCGCTCCGCATCTTCGAGCGCGGCGAGAAGTGCCTGCCTGGTCGGGCGGTCGAGGCAGTTCACCGGCGGGTTGTCGAGGGTGAGAATTGCCACGGCGCCACGAAGTTCGGTGCGTACCCGCGTTGGCTTCATCACGAGCACACACTACAACAGTTTTGCGGTCGCTATACAACTGTCATACGTTGGATGTCTACAGCTGTCGTGGATTGCGCGATCGCGGTACCCTGCCGGGGCCGCGAAAAGCGGCCACCACGCGACCGTTCGAATCCGTGACCTTGACGTCGTAGATTCCGGCGACGCCGTCCCTGTGGAACTCGCGAGCGACCGCGGTCAGTCGCTTGTTGACGTGCGCAGGCGCCAGAAAATCGATGGTCGCGTTGACGGTCACGCCGTTCTCGC
>JAUZFR010000030.1 GCA_030840335.1 Actinomycetota bacterium
CCACAGCGACTGGTCGGACGGCACGACGTCGATCGAGTCGATGGCCGAGACCGCGCGGTGGCTCGGGCACGACTACCTCGTACTCACCGACCACTCACCCCACCTCAGGGTGGCGAACGGACTGACCTCCGAGCGACTTCGCAAGCAGCTCGACGTGGTCGACGGGCTGAACGCGGGCTACGCCGACTTTCGGTTGCTTCGGGGAATCGAGGTCGACATCCTCGATGACGGCGCGCTCGACCAAACGCCGGAGATGCTGGACAGGCTCGATGTGGTCGTCGCCAGCGTGCACTCCAAGCTTCGGATGGACTCGCGCGAGATGACCGAGCGGATGCTCGTCGCCGTCGCCGATCCGCACACCAACGTGCTCGGCCACTGCACCGGGCGACTCGTCGAGGGGTCGCGCGGAACAAGGCCGCCCTCGACCTTCGATGCGAAAGCGGTGTTCGCCGCGTGCGCCCGAGAATCTGTTGCGGTCGAGATCAACTCTCGACCGGAGCGGCGAGACCCACCAGGGCCGCTCATCCAGCTCGCGCTCGAAGCCGGATGCCTCTTCAGCATCGACAGCGACGCACACGCCCCCGGCCAGCTCGGCCTGATCGACTACGGTGCTGCCCGAGCCGTGGCGAATGGCGTGCCAGCGGAACGAATAGTCACGACCTGGCCACTTGACCGCCTCCTCGACTGGGCGAACAGCTAGTCACGCAGGCGGTCGGCTCGGGCAGTGAGATATTCCTTTTCGCGCATACTCGCGGTGAGGGAAGCAGCCGCTTCATAGGAGGTTCGTGCAGCATCCTGGTCGCCCGCCAACTCGAGAAGATGTGCACGCACCGCATGCAGCCGGTGATGAGAAGCAAGTCGATCGTCGGTGTCGAGCAGTGCGAGCAGCCCAAGCCCGGCCTCCGGACCCTCCACCATCGCAACCGCCACGGCCTGGCTAAGGCTGACCATCGGTCCGGGGGCGAGTCGTTCCAGCACCTCATAGAGGGCCAGGATCTGTTGCCAGTCCGTGTCTTCGGCACGTGCCGCCTCAGCGTGAACCGCCGCAATGGCAGCCTGCACCTGGTACTGACCGAGGGGGAGGCGCGCAAGTGAGTCGCTGATCAGGGCGATTCCTTCATCAATGGATGCTCGGTTCCAGAGCTCGCGATCCTGCTCAGCAAGCGGCACCAGCGCACCGTCGCTGCCGGTTCGCGCCAGCCTGCGCGCGTCGATGAGCAGCATCAGCGCGAGAAGTCCGGTGACCTCGCCGTCGTCGGGCAGCAGGCGTCGAACGAGACGAGTGATGCGTATCGCCTCCCCTGTCAGCTCAGTACGATGCAGCTGCGAGCCGGATGTGGCGGTGTAGCCCTCATTGAAGATCAGGTACAGCACCTGCTGAACGGTGCGAAGTCGCTCCGGTCGTTCGTGCTCCGGAGGCATGCGAAACTGCGCTCCGGCGGCCTTGATGCGTTGCTTTGCCCGGCTGATCCGCTGTGCCATGCTCGCTTCCGGGATCAGGAACGCCCGAGCGATCTGGGCGGTGCTGAGGCCACCGACTGCGCGCAGGGTGAGTGCAACCTGCGATGCCGGAGTCAGTGCGGGATGACAACACAGGAACAACAGTGTCAGCGTGTCATCCTCGCTGAAGTCATCGTCGGCTTCGACGACGAACTGGTCGCGCAGTGACAGCGCCGCTTCCTTCGCTTCCCGACGCGCGCGCGCCAGGTCGCTTCGCAATTCGTCGATCATGCGGCGGGAGGCGACCCTGATCAGCCAGCCCTGCGGACTCTCGGGCACCCCTTCGAGTGGCCACTGTGTCGCGGCGGAGAGCAGGGCTTCCTGCACGGCGTCTTCCGCGGCTTCGAAGTTGCCATATCGCCGTACCAGCGCGGCGAGAACCCGCGGCGCCAGCTGGCGCAGCAGGTCTTCGTCGCTCGAATCGCTGCTCACATCGTGCGGCCGGTCATCTGCCGACGTGGCGTACCTCGACGAGTGAGAATTCCGCCTCGACCAGGCGACCGGCTACCTCGGTCGCTCGTTCGATGCTCGCGCACTCGAGAAGGTAGAAGCCGGCGAGGATCTCTTTGACCTCGATGAACGGACCGTCGGTGACGGCGGGCACGCCACCCTTCGTCCGCACGATCTTCGCTTCGTCGAGGGGGAGCTCATTCGTCTCCAGCAGCTCGCCGGACGCGATGAGTTCTTGCTGAAGCGCCTGGTGAACACGCATTACTTCGTCTGTACCTTCTTTGGTCATGGCGTTCCAGGCGTCGGTGTTGCCGTAGATGAGCAGCATGTACTTCATTCAAGTTTCCTCACGTTGGTGGCGTCCGATGCGGACACCTCATAAACAGAGGTCGGAACGGATGTCGGGATCTCGACATCCAGCTACGGATGTTTCGCCTGCATGAACCAGTTGTACCAAACGCCGGATGCCTGCTGGAAGCGCTGTGCGGGAAGATCCGCATCAAGCGAAGAGACCGTCAATCCACTCTTGCCATTGTCGCTGGAGCACAGCTGCGTCTGCGTCACCGAAGTGATGCACGGTCATACCGACCTGACTGCCAAACGCGTTGCGACCGAAGAAGCGGTAGAGAGCGTCATCCGTTCGCAGTCCGATGAAGTGCTCGTCCTGTAGATCGACGACGACGCCCCGGGCGCCGATGCCGGGAAGGTCAACGTGCGTCGAATCTCCCGCGACTGTGTTCGCGCTGATTCCGAGCGCGGAGCGCACCACCTCGAATGCCTCTGGCCCGGTCGAGGCCTTCGGCCCCTGGATATCCGCGAAGACCGCTGGTCGTCCCGCAAAGTATTCGAGGTACTGCGCAAGTGTGTGCATGTAAAAGACCGTGTGCTGGCTCACGCCGTCGTACTGGGCGTCCCAATCATCCTGAAACACTCCACTGTGCACCCAGCGCATGAATGAGCGACCTTCGGGGCGCTCGGCGATTACCTGCTCGAGTTGGTTGAACCAGCCATCCGCTCCCTCGACGCGATTCACGCGATGAGTCGGGCGTTCGAAGACGAGTTCCTCGCCTCCCATCCCTTCGGTGGGGAACAACCACGCGGCTGTCTCCGCTGTGACGGCTTGCCACACCTGGTCCGGAGTTGCGGGAAACTCCCCCTCGAAAACGACTTCGAATTGCTTGCTCATCTCAGTTCTCCCTTTGTAGCTTTCTCGGCGTCGCCGCGGAGGTGCCGTGCGGTGCCTTCCGGCGTAATGCTTGGATGGAGCGCGAGAACGAGCCGATGCGCTCGACCACCCTCCGCGTGCGGCGAGTCGTACTGATCGGCCAGCCGCGCGATCGCGATTCCCAGTTCTTCCACAAATCCGGCGCGGTCTGCCGCCGAGGCGAACAGAAGCTCGCTGTCGATCGTGAAAGTCGCCAGCGGCTTGCGCGCCTGGTTCGCTCTCGCGATGAGGGTTCCGACATCTTGCACGAGCCGCGCCGCGACTGCGAGCATCCAGAACGCCGATCGTTGATCGACTCCCCTGCTCGGATCGGGCGCAACCGCGCCGAGCGCGCTCGGTGAGATCACGTATGACAACGCCGTCGCCCGCATGACTCGTTCGGTCATATTGCCTTTGCGGCGTTCCTCAACGAGCTCGACCAGGCCGTGCTTCTCGAGCTCGCGCAGGTGATAGTTCACCTTCTGCCGCGGAAGCCCCACTCGTGCAGCGAGCGACGTTGCCGAACCCGGCTCGCCGAGCGCCGCGAGTAGACGACTGCGAATGGGTCCGAGAGACGCCTCCGCCGCATCGGCAGTGTCGATCAGTGCGATATCCCTCATGCCGCAAGTGTTCCACCGACAAATTTATTTGTCAAGGACATGCAACGGCCGGTCAACCGCCAGGATGTGCGACGATCAGCCCCAGCAGAGGCAGAACGGGTGCCCGGCGGGATCCGCGTAGACTTGGAATCCCTGTTTGGATTCGGTGGTCTCAGCCGACTTCAGCAGCCTTGCGCCCAGCGACATGGCCTCGTCATGCGCGGACCGGATGTCGTCGATGTACAGGTCGAGATGAATCTGCTGCGGCTCTCCGTCGGGCCAGTTGGGCTGTACATGATTGGGCGCGAGCTGAAAGCCGAGGCGCGGCGTGGCATCGACGTAGACGGTGTGCCAATCGTCTTCTGCCTCGACCGTGCCACCAAGCAGGCCTGCCCAGAAGGTGCTCTCGGCACTCAGGTCAGCGGCATCGAAAACAACGATCTGTCGGTTGATCTTCATACATCGATCAAACCCCAGCCCGATGATCGCATCAAGTGGGCTGATGCGCGACTACACGACGGCACTAGCTGGTCGCGGTTCCCCTCGAGTTGCTCGTCAGGGGATGGAACCGGAACTCACGAGTTAGCGCCTCGAGCGCGGGCAGAACAGCGAGAATTGCATCCCTGTCGGCTGGCGAGAGTCGATTGAGATACTCGGAGACGACCTCCCCGCGGGCCTCACGGATCCTCTCGTGGGTGTCCCGGCCCGCCTGGGTGATCTCGACCATACCGGCCCTGAGGTCCCTGGGATCCTGCGCCCGCCGCACCAGGCCGGCGCCGTCGAGCGCGCCGACGACACGGGACACCATCGTCGGATTCAAGCCCTCGATTTCTGTCAGCTCGGCGAGACTGAGCGGACCTTCGGCGGCTATCAAGCCCAGCGCTGACGCCTGCGCTGGCGTAAGTCCTTCGTCAGTTGCCGACAGGTTGAACTGACGCGAAAGTTTGTTGATCACGCCCCGCAGCCGGGCGACGTCGTTCGCATCCATGGCAACAGGATAGGTGAGCCGGAGTTTATTTGCTTGCTGGCAAGCAGATAAACTAACCTCGGATGTGAACAGACTGGCATCCACCACCCAGCCAAGAATCGCACATCCATGTTCGGTCTCACCTCTCGCGAGCGCGCGACGAGCGCCGCCGCGCTCACTGATGAGCCAGTTGGGCTGACAGTTCCCCCGCTGGACGACGAACCGCTACCCCGCCGCGGTCTCGTCTTCTTCATTGTCGCGATGGCCCTCTTCATGGCATCCGTCGACCAGACGATCGTCGCTACCGCTCTCTCCACCATTGAGCGAGAGCTGCACGGGGGCATTGAGTGGAGCAGCTGGACGATCACCGTCTACTCCCTTGGCCAGATACTGGTCATGCCGCTCGCGGGGTCGCTGAGCGACGCGTTCGGCCGCAAGAAAGTCTTTCTCATCGCCGTCGTGCTGTTCACGGTCGCGTCGCTGTGCTGTGGACTGGCAACAAACATCTACATGCTGGTCGCACTCCGCGGCATCCAGGCAATCGGCGGCGGCGCACTCATGCCGTCGGCAACGGGGATTGTGGGCGACCACTTCGGCAGAAATCGCGATCGTGCAATTGGGATGTTCACCAGCATCTTCCCGATCGGCGGAATCGTCGGACCGATCCTGGGTGGCATCTTCGTGACCGGATGGTCGTGGCGAGGCATCTTTCTGGTCAACGTCCCGATCGGCGTCGCCCTCATTGTTCTCTCCGTCATTTTCCTGCCAAAGGTGCTGCCACGACCTCGCTCCAGGATCGACAGCGTCGGCATTGTGCTGCTGGGCAGCCTCTTGCTGGCCGCCATGTTCGGTATCGCGATCCTCGGCGGCGGCGCACCAGTGCTGAGCATGGGCTTTCTGCTTCCCGAATCAATCGCCGTCGTTGCGCTCGTTCTCTTCATTCTCCACACCAAATATGCGGTGGCACCGTTCATCCCGATGAGGCTCCTGCGCGGGCGCGGATTCGGCATCATGAACCTCATCAACTTTCTGTATGGCGCCGCCGCGCTGGGCTTCGGGGCGCTCGTTCCCTTGTATGCCGAGGACCGCTTTGGCATCCCGATCCTTCAGGCCGGCACGCTACTCACGGCGCGCGCGATCGGCACGATCGCTGTCGCCGGCCTCGCCGTGCTTGCATTGCGGCGCACCGGATATCGGATGCCGATGATCGTGGGCTTCGTCGTCATCGCCGGCGGGTTGGTGATGATGTCGATCGACGTGCCGACCATTCCCGCCTACCTGTGGCTATCGATCGCCGGTGCGCTCACCGGACTGGGTATGGGGCTGTCTGTTCCCGCATCCAATAACGCCACCATGCAACTGGCCCGCCATCAGCTCGCTGGCGTGGCCGGGCTCCGTGGAATGTTCCGCCAGGCCGGCTCCATCATGGGAATTTCGATCGCCACCGCCATCGTGGCCGGCAACAATAGCCCGGGAACTGCACTCGCCGTCGTCTTCACCGTGTTTGCAGCAATCCTCGTCTGCGTCGTACCGCTTGTTCTGTTGGTTCCGGAGCATCGCGGCAGCTGGTAGCCGGGCCGCTCTGGAGCATCGACCGAAATCTGCCCAGTGGAGCTCACAGGCTGCTGCGGCGACGATTGACCCCTGACACGACGATCACAGCAACCACGATCGCGGTCACGGCGAGGAGATCTCCCGTACCAGTCACCGACTGCCCCAGGGCGATGACTGCGACCGGCAAAAGTACCGCCGGGATCGCCCACGGCAGCACCTGCCGCGGCGCCGAACCGTAGCGCAGCATGACGACGGCATTCGTAAGGTAGAACAGCGCGGCCCCTCCGCCGAGGCAGACCGCGGCTCCGAGGGGAAGCTGCGCCATCGGATGCGCGATCGCCGTCGCGAGACCGGCAGAGAACATTGTGACTGACGCCACGATCAAGTACGGGATCAGCATGACCGTGTCGAGTAGAGCGGCCACATCGCCGCGCTCGTTGAGTCGCGTCATCCCGTCTTCGATGACGTTGCCGCCAGCGACGAAGAATCCCCATGCGATCAAGGCAATCGATGCGAACGCGAGGAGCGCGGCCAACGCAGAGGCGGCACTCCAATGGTCGCTGAGGGTCGTGACGACGCTCAAGACCGACTCGCCGATCAGGATGATCATGAACAATCCCAGCCGCTCGCTGGCGTGGGCGATATCCACCTGCACGTTGCGTGACACTGATCGAGTGTCGGCGCGCAACAGCAGTATTTCGAGCAGGATCGCTACCGCCCAGATGACGAAATTGTAGGGGGCAGGCACGAACGTCGAGGCGATCCAGAGGATCGCGGTGGCACCGTTGTACAGGAGCGGGCGCATCAGCGCATGACCTGCCCGGTTTGCTCGGTAGACCCACAACATGAGCAGGATCAACCGCAGAGCACCGTTCGCAAGGGCGAACGCCCACACTCGCTCGGTGGTCTGAGTGACGGATGCCGCCATCAGTCCGATGGTGCCGGTCGCGAGCAGGAGTGCGAACGCAGCCATCCGCGGCGGAAGGGTCGGCAGTACGTTGATGCACACCATGACGTTCGTCCACGCCCACCACGCGGGAATGGACCACGCGACGAACGTGAGGAACTGGGCTGCCCCCGGGTCGCCGTGCAGCCCGACCGCGAGCTGGGCGACGAACGCGACGATTGCCAGGTCGAAGAACAGCTCGATCCAGTCGACGCGACGAGCGGTAGTCGGCTGTGCGGTCTCCGTCATCGCCGACTCCCATCGTCTCGGTGATGATTCTGGCACCAATTTCGCGTGTCACTCTTGCGCCGAGGGCCCGGGTCCCGCTACGGTGACAGTCGCCGATATACGAAAGGAGCCAGGCAAATGATGATTACGACACCAGCAGCAATCGCTCGCAACGCCGGCTTCTTCGGCGTTCTCACCGACTGACACGACCAGCCTCTCGCTCGTCACTGTCGCGGTGACGACGCTCGAAGAAGCTCTCGGTTCAGGATGCCCCCGGCCCTTGAACCGTTCGTCCCGTCACGATCCGATCCGGTTTCCCGGCGCGATCCGCCACCTCTGTGGCGACACTTCAGTACGCCCTTGCGGGCATCCTTCGGCGACCGCGCCGAACCAGTTGTGAGGAACACAATCGTGAATACCGTTTTGTCGGCTCCCGTCGACCGCCAGCACCAACATCCACCCCAATCACCCGAGCACGACACCGCCACACGTCGCGTTGGTCTCGCCGACCGCGTCGCGCTGCACGTCGGTCTCGCGCTCATAACCTGGAGCCGCCGTCCTGGCACGCACGCGCACCAGCTCAGTCGGAACAACCTGCGCGTCCAGCGCAACTGGTCTGCTGATCGAGCCCGGCGCGAATGGAAGGCCGAGCGCCAACTGCGTCTCACCTTGCCGCCGCGCTAACGACATGGCTGCACAACGAGCACCGAAAGGGGCCGTCGTCGGAGTACGGACTCCGGCGGCGGCCTCGCCCCGTTTACGGGTCCAGTGGGGAAGTGCCTTGGCGCTACGCGACCTCAGGAGAGGCCGCTGCCGGGAGGTCCGTCTACGAGCGCCCGTCGAAGTACCGCAATTGCTGACCAGAGCATCTGTTCGGCCGCCTCCGGTCGGGTGAGACCGGCGATGTCCGTCAGCCAAACGAGTGACTCGATGCCGACGACCCCCCTGATTGCAATTGCAGTCCGCCGCACCTGATCCTCGCTGAGCTCACCACGAAGTGGTGCCAGCACCTCTTCGAACCAGACGATCGCACGGCCCTTCCTCAGCGGCAGTTCGGTGGGCGAAGGGTTCGATTCCAGTGACAGGCGAAGCATCGTGCGCAATTGTGGCTCCGTGTCGACGGTGAGCTCAATGAACGCGCGCACCGCGGCCACGAGGCGCTCCTCGGGATCGTCGCCGATTCCAGGCGGCAGCATTGTGCGTGCCTGAATCTCAGGATGTGCGGCGATGAGCAGAGCATTCTGCGTCGAGAAATAGCGGTACGCGGTCGTTCGAGAGATCGACGCCGCGGATGCAGCAGCTTCGACCGTCACCGAGCCACCGTTCGCCATCAGGCTTCGCGCCGCAGATATTAATTCATTGCGGGTGCGCTGCTTTTGCCGAACTCGACCTGAACTCTCATACGGCGTTGACATACCCATTACGGTACCGTAGTTTCTTTATGGGACAGCAATCCCATAAAGAAACGAGGACATGATGCACGCACTGGCAGCAACCGTCCGAAATGGCGACGACGGCGAAGAACGATGGTTCTGCGGCGGCGGGCGCCACACGTGGCTCGCAACCGAAGAAGAAACGAACGGGCAATTCATCCTTTTCGAAGACGCTTTGGATCAGGGGAAGGTGACTCCTTTACACCGGCACGACAACGCCGACGAAACCTTTTACCTACTTGCGGGCGAGATCCTTCTGGATATCGATGGCGCGCAGCAGACGGTCGGTGCAGGAGGTATCGCGATCATCCCTCGAGGAATTCCCCACGCGTTCAAAGTCGTTTCAGCCGACGCCAGGATGCTTTGTCTCCACACTCCCGGTGGTGGTGAGGCTTTCTACCGGCTGGCGAGCGAACCCGTCGTTGCGGGCGAGCCTGCCCCGCCCGTCGACTTCGATCGGGTGCGCAAAGCCGCCAGCGAGACTAATGCCATCGAGATCATGGGGCCGCCGCCCTTCCAGCCCTAACGCGTCGAGCCGCGCCCGCGGTCGTGCCAGCCAAGCTGCGGTCAGGACTCTGCTCGACCGAAAATGACCTCAGTGGAAGATTGGCCCGGTGGGCGGCTCTTCGCGCAGTTCCCACGGAATGTCGCCGCTGAGTTCGACCTCGTCTTCGGGCGGCTCACTGAATGCCATCGACGCGGTCGTGTATCCCGGCATCTGTATCGCACGCCACCGATCGGGCATGGGTGGCTCTTCGACGTCGGCATCGAGCTCTTCTCCACGACCAAAAAAGATGCCATGCTCGCGTGGCTCCTTCACCGTGAACGGTCCCGAGTACGGTCGAATCTCATCCTCAGCCGCGCGGACGTGCGCGATGACTTCACCGGTTTCCGGATCCGACACCTCGACATCCTTCGAGCCGTCCGCCCAGTCATCGACGATGACGCCGACGGTCCCTCTCGGTGCACCCATCAGAGCGAAGCTGTCGGTGACGAACTCCACCCGGTCACCCAAGTGCATACCGTGCGCCATCCGCCCAGACTAGTCGCGCGCGAGGGGGAAAAGGCGAACGCCCGCTCGAGTGAGCGGGCGTTCGGTGCAGTGGACCCTAGGAGATTCGAACTCCTGACCTCCTCGATGCGAACGAGGCGCGCTACCAACTGCGCCAAGGGCCCGTTTACTGCGTAGCTACGTTATCAGGTTGGATGCGGGGGGACGAACTCGGGCGGCGCGAGGCGTTCGCGCGCACCTTTCGGCTTAGCGCCGGTGCCGCGGCGTGCGCGTTCAGCCGAAAAGTGCGCGCGTGGGGAAGTGGGAGAGGCGACTAGGCAGTAGCGCGGCGGCGACGCAGGATGTCGTCGAGGTCGGTGCTCTCGGTATCCAGCGACTCGACCACGCCCATGCTCGCCCAGCGACTGGGCGAAGACGCGGGCGCAGGCTCCGGAGCGACGATCGGCGTGACTTCCGGTGCCGTCTGCGCCTCGCGTAGCACGCGATCCGACTCTGCGGCTGCTGTGCGTAGTTCCTCGACGGGATCCGAAACCTCGACCGGTGCGACCTCTGACCGCGTCAGGTACTGCGGCTTCGGGATCGGCACGGGCGTCCAGCTCGTGATCACCGGCGCTGCAACCTCGGGCTCCGGAGCATCCATTAGTTCGCGCAACGGCTGCGAAACTCTGACTGCAGGAAGAGCCGCCCGACGCCGCGCCATTGCGGCCAGGCGACCGAGCGCGGCAACCGAGACCACACCGACAACGGCCGAAAATCCGAGCACACCCCAGGCCGCAACCACGATGCCGGTCGTCGCCATCAGGGTGATTTGCACGACGATCGCGATCGCCGCGGCGAACAGCAGAATGGATGCCAGCGCGCGCGTGCGCCTCAACCGTCGAGCTACGCGCGCCCGAGTGGATGCCGCCTGAGCCGGCGGGCTCGCCTGCTCGGTAAGTTGTCGCGTGGTCACTCGTGCGGCCTGCGCTTTTCGAGAACGCTCGATCGCTTCCGCGAGACGTGCATGATCGGTCACTTCACCGGTCGGGGACACGATGGCCTCCACCCTCTGGATGACCGGCTGCTGCACCTGCTGCGGCGCGGTCTCCTGCAAAATTCGTAGCGCCTGCTGGCGCCGCACCTCGGTGCGCTCGGAGGCGACGAACTCACGCCGCTTGAACCAGGTGGGCATCAGGTACACGAGCCAGAGACCAGCGGCGAGGACCACCATGATCCCGCCGCCCAGACCCGAAAACTCCATGGCCCTACGGTACGAGCGATCCCGCCGAACGCGTGCTCGGCACGCGGGAACCCAGCGGGCTAGTCCAATTCGAAGACGAAAAACGGCCCATCGTCGTCGTGGATGATGCGCGCCGACCCGACGAACGACGAAAAGTCGCCCGTGCCGGTTCCACCGATGATGTACCCGAAGGCGGACGGATCATCCGGATGCTGCAGCGCTCCGTGGTGCACGGTGAACGATCCCGAGCGACCGTCATCCAGCGTGCCGGTGATGCGCTCGGCGGCGAGGTAGCCACGACTCGCCTCATCCCCCGACGAGATGAAGTGCGCAATGCTCTCGCCAACAAGGCCGGCCGTGTAACTCTTGCGCATCGTGATTGCACCAACCCAGTCCCCCTCGATGCCCGGCAACTCGGCCGGATCCCAGCCCGTGACGTCGAATCTCGCGGTTATCGTTTCAGTCATTCCGAAAGCCTACGATCGCCGCCCCACATACCGACCGAAACGCACGATGTCACGCAGATCGAAGCTACTGTCGCCGAGACCGACCTCGAGCAGGCGATCGAACATCCGTGGGTCCGCCTTGCATGCACGGATGACTGTGTCGAGCACGATTCGATAGTTGATCAGCGGATAGAGCGCCTTCGTCTGCCGGTATTGGCGTCCGAATCGTCGCATCAGCTCGACTGGGTAGATCTTGTCGGCGGTCTCGGGATCGGTCACCGCCGCCGTGCCCGCCAGTGCCCCCGACGCGAGTGCGCTGTAGATCCCCTCGCCCGTGAACGGATTGATCAGGCTCGCCGCGTCGCCGGTCAACAGCACTCGCCCGACTGCCAACCGCGGCCGCTGCACGGTGAGCGGCAGAGTGTGGCCGGTCAGCTCGACGCCGTCGAGTTCGAATTCGGGCAGCAGGGCGCGCAAACGCTCCTCGAGGTGGGCGCGGCCGCCGATGAGGCCGGCCGACGACATCCCGTAACCGACGTTGCTGGTTCCATTCACGGTCGGGAACGCCCACGCGTAGCAGAGGCCTCCCCTGCGCTGGCTGTCCCAGCGCAGGATCAACTCGTTTGGATGCCCGACCGGCGTCTGCGCATACCCCCGGATCGCTACCGCGAGCGCCGCGCCATGATTCGCTCGCTCGCCGATCAGCTTTCGGACCACCGAGTTGCTGCCATCGGCGCCGATGACGACCGGAGCGCAGAGATCGCCGTTGACGATCGCGCCGGCATCGTCCTGGGTGAGAGTCGAGACTTTGAGCATCCGAAACTCCGCGCCGGCAGCAATCGCCGCGCGGGCGAGGCGCTCGTCGAAGGTCTGGCGCGGGACGACATAGCCGGGGGACGCGGTGACCGCCGCGTTCGACTCACCGTTTGGCGACACCAGCCGCACCTGCGGCACGATCTCCTCGGGCAGCACAGCGGTGACGCCGAGGGTGTCGAGCACCGCCGCGGCGTGAGGTGCGATTCCGTCGCCACACACCTTGTCGCGCCCGATGGGCGCACGGTCCAGGAACAGCACCCGGGCATCCGGCCTGGCGCGCAGTGCCGCGATGGCCGCGGCGGATCCCGCGGGGCCGGCTCCGACGACAATCAGGTCGAAGGATTCGCGGGAGGACACCTCACACCCGAGGCACTACGCGCAGGGGCACCGCGGCGCGCGCCTGGTCCACTGCGGGGACCGCGGCATCGCTCTCGACGGCATTGCCATCGAGCCAGCGACGCAAAACACCCTGGGGCAGCTCGTCGACGGTGAGCGCAAAGCAGAAGTGGTCGCGCCAGTCCCCATTGATATGGATGTAGCGCCGCCGAAGCCCCTCGTAGCGAAACCCGAGCTTTTCCACAACGCGAAGAGACGGCTTGTTCTCGGGACGGATGCAGATCTCCATCCGATGCAGCCCGAGACCGAAGAAGCAGTGGTCGGTCGCCAGCGCAACGGCCGCGGGCGTGATGTCGTGTCCTGCGAAACGCTCGGCGATCCAGTATCCGATCGTCGCGCATCCCAGCGATCCGTAACTGATGGACGACACGTTCAACTGGCCCGCGAATTCCCCGCGATAGTCGATTGCGTACGGCAGCCCGAGACCGGCGCGCGCGTTGCTCTGGAGGCTCCGGATGCTTGCGCGCACGTCGAAACTCAGCGGACCGTGCGGATTGGTCGCCTCCCATTGCCGCAGCCAGCCGCGGTTCTCGACGAGTTCGCGCTCAAGGGCGCGCGCGTCCCTGAGCCGAATCGGGCGAATCGTGACATCGCCCGAAGTCAGCGATGGAATTGTGGGCATGCCTACTCCATCTTCGAGACGAAGTCTCTGAGCCACGGACGGAGCCCCTCCCCCAGGTCTTCGCGGTCGACCGCGAGCTGCACGATCGCCTTGATGTAATCGAGTCTGTCGCCGGTGTCGTATCGACGGCCGCGGAAGACGACGCCATAGACGCCGCCGGCAATGCTCTCGTCAGCGGCGAGAGCCTGCAGCGCGTCCGTCAACTGGATTTCGCCGCCCTTACCGGGGGGCGTCTCCTCCAGCACGTCGAAGATCTCCGGGCGCAGAACATAGCGCCCGATGATCGCGAGATTGGATGGCGCGGTGCCCGGCGCTGGCTTCTCGACCAGGCCCGTGATGCAAACGACGTCATCGTCATCCGTTCGTTCCACTGTCGCGATGCCGTACATCTGGGCGACGGCCGGGTCGACCTCGAGCAATGCGACCACATTGGCGTTGCGTTCGGCCTGAACTTCGATCATGCGGGACAGCAGGATGTCGCGCGCGTCGATGATGTCGTCACCGAGCAGAACCGCGAATGGCTCGTTGCCGACGTGCATGCGCGCCCGCAGCACCGCGTGGCCGAGTCCCTTCGGGTCGCCCTGTCGCACATAGTGAACATCCGCGAGGTCGGTGGAGTAGTTGACCTTTTGCAGCCGCTCGGTGTCGCCCTTGCGCTCGAGTGTTGCCTCGAGCTCACCAACGCGGTCGAAATGGTTTTCGAGCGCGCTCTTGTTGCGGCCGGTGATCATGAGCACGTCGGTCAGCCCGGCGGCGACTGCCTCTTCAACCACGTACTGGATGGCAGGCTTATCCACCACCGGCAGCATTTCTTTGGGCATAGCCTTGGTCGCGGGTAAAAAGCGCGTGCCAAGACCGGCCGCCGGGATTACTGCTTTAGTGATTCTCGAAGCCATACCAACAGGGTATCGGGCAACTGCTCGTAGAATTGCAGGATGACCGACGACGTCAGTCACCAGAAACGGGCCCTCCGCGCCGAGCTGCGTGAACGCAGGCGCACGATGACCTCCACTGAGCGGGAGACCGCAGCGGCGGGGCTGACCAAAAATCTCATCGGCCTCACCGAAAATCTCGGCGTCGACTACATCGCGGCCTATCTTTCGACGCCCAACGAGCCCGGCACCCGCGACTTCCTGAAGTGGGCCTGTCAGAGAGGCGTGCGTGTACTGCTCCCGGTGTCTCGCGTTGACGGGCTGCTCGACTGGGCGCCGTACGACGCCAATGAGGAGAGCGAAGACATCCTCGGGATGCCCACGCCGACCACCGAACTACTCGGGCCGATGACGATCAACAACGTCGACCTCATCCTTGTGCCGGCA
The DNA here is from genome assembly GCA_030840335.1 of Actinomycetota bacterium. GTDB lineage: Bacteria > Actinomycetota > Actinomycetes > Actinomycetales > Microbacteriaceae > Galbitalea. Next base: position 14,712 of record JAUZFR010000030.1, read on the forward strand.
GCGACCGTGGATCAAACCGGAATGCGCATGGGGTGGGGGCAGGGCTACTTCGATAAGACGCTCGGCAGTATGGAGAAGTGCCCGCCCGTCTATGCTGTGATCTTCGACAACGAACTTGTCGACTCTGTGCCCAGCGAGGTGCACGATCAGAAAGTGAACGGCGTCGTGATGCCAAGCGGCATCAAGCGCCTTCCCTGATCTTCAACACGTCTCACTCTCTCCGTAAGGATTCCCTTGCCCACCTACTCCTACAAGTGCACCGAATGCGGCACCGCTTTCGACATCCAGCAGGCCTTCACGGATGATTCGCTCACCGAGTGCCCGAACTGTGGCGGCAAACTCCGCAAGGTCTTCAGCGCGGTGGGCGTGACCTTCAACGGATCAGGTTTCTACCGCAACGACTCTCGCGAGAAGAAGAGCAGCGGCGGCGCGAAATCGACTCGTGGCTCGGACTCGTCGGCGTCATCGTCTTCTTCGGACGGCTCGTCGTCGAGCGGCTCGTCGTCGTCCGGCGACTCGTCGGGTTCGTCGTCGTCGGGTTCGGGTTCACAACCCGCATCAACTCCGACACAATCGAAACCAGCGGCTTCCTCCACTTCCGCCGCCAAATAGCCCCGGGCAGCCCTCGCTCCGGGAGAACTGGGAGCGTCATGCTTAATGGTTTCAAAGAATTCATCCTCCGTGGCAATGTCATCGACCTGGCCGTCGCGGTCGTCATTGGGGCCGCGTTCACCGCGATCGTGGGCGCGCTGGTTTCCGCGGTATTCAACCCGCTGATTGGCGCGTTGTTCAACGCAACCAACCTGTCGAAGACTCTGATCGTGGAGATCCCCACGACGTCCGGGGGAAGCGCAAAACTGATGTTTGGAGCGGTCATTGCTGCGGTCATCCAGTTCCTGATTGTTGCGGTCGTGGTCTACTTCGCGCTCGTCGTGCCCATCAACTACATCAAGAAGCGCGCGTTCCAGAAGAAGGAAGCCGACGAACCCGCGGTTGCCGAGGACACTCCGCCAACGGAGCTCGAGTTGCTCACCGACATCCGAGACCTGCTCGCGAACCGCGAAGCGACGCGCAGCGGCAGTCAGCCTTCCGCCACCCCCGGCAAGCACACCGTCACGCCGTAAATCCATCTGATCGCGGCCAGAACTTCGCGGCAATCCGCGCGCACGGCAGGGGTACGGCGGGCGGGTGGTCAGTAGTGCGGAGGCTTGTCGGCGCGGAGGCGGTCGTCGTTCTCGGTGAGTTCGTGCCGGTCGGGCTCGGATGCCGGCGTCGGATCGGTGCCGGGTGGTGGTTCCGTCGTCACTCGGCGGCGACGGCGACGAGGCTCGGCAGGAGGTACGGCGTCGGACTGCTCAGTCACGAGGCGTGGTCGAGACGATCGAAATCGGCTCCGTGATCGGGGCGGCATCATCCGCGCCGAGGAGCTTAACGACCTTCGCGGCGACGGCGTTCGGATCGCTGAACAGTTCGAACACGTGCACACGCAGGTAGTGCCAGCCAAGACGGCGCAGCAATTCTGGGCGGAGACGCAGCGACTCGCGCAGGCTGCCCTGCAGCAGCACCGAGTCGGTCTCGATCGTCACGCAGGTACCCAGGTGGGATGCGACGAGCTTCAGCTTTCCGCGGTGACCAAGCGCGACCTTGAGCCCGCGACCTTCGAGTCGACGGGCGAGATCAAGCAGCATCGGATCAGACGTGTCCGCAACCGGCAGGGCGGTCGCCCGCTCATCGATCTCATCGAGGATCTCGCTGAGCGCGATGGTGCCGTGCTGCATGCGTCCTTCCTCCAGGTCTTCGGGCTCGAAGCACGTCACGATCACCATTGAGCGTCGCGCGCGCGTCATTGCGACGGCCAGCAGTCGCTCGCCGCCGGGCTCGCCCAGCGCGCCGAAGTTGGTGAGAACGCGACCGTGCGGCGTGCGTCCAAAACCGATGGAGAAGATCACGCGATCACGGCTCTGCGCGACCGCCTGCTCGATCGTGATGACGGCGAACGGCTCTGGCCGGTCGCCGATGACGAAATCGGCCAGCTCGGGCTTCGTCGCGACCGCGGTGAGCACGGCCTGCTGCACGCGCACCGCGTGACGCTCGCTTGCCGTGATGACCATGAGCGATTCGCGCGGTCGCTGGGCCGCGTGTTCGAGCACGAGCTGTACGACGCGATCGACTTCGGCATCCGGACTCTCGACCGCGCCGGAGTCGCTGTCGGGCATCCCCGTGCCGTCTTCGATGTAGTCGAGTGTGATACTCGGATGTCCGAGGAAGCTGCCCGCCCACGGCAGGGACTGGATGCGCCCGCCGTAGAACCGGCGATTGACCAGTTCGGCGAGGTCTTCTCCGCCCGCGCGATAGCTTCGCGTCAGGGAGAGTGTGGGAAGCAGGCCGCCGAGGCGCGCGAGCGTCGAATCGGCGTGGAGCTCATCCGGATCGGGCTCTGCGAAGAACAGCTGGTCTTCCGCCTCCGGATCCCCGATGCCGGTTGTGAAAGGCGCCGGACTCTGCGTGACCGGGTCGCCGAATGCGACGACCTGGCGGGCGCGACGAATCGCCCCAACGCTCTCGGCGAGGGTAGTGGCTCCCGCATCGACGAGCATGACGGTGTCGAACGCCATCGTGTCGGTGATCTCATTGACCTCGTACGGTGACGCCAGCCACACCGGCGCGATCGTGCGCGACAGGTGTGGTGAAGTCGTCTGCAGGTCAAAAGCGGTGACGTGGTCGCGACGGAGCAGCTTCTTCAGCAGAGCGGCTTCATCCGGCCAGTCGACGAGACCGATCTTCCAGTTCTCCGCGAGCTGCCAGGCGAGCAGCTGAGCGCTCCCCGCGGCGTGAGCCTCGTCGACGAGACGGAAATCCGCCTCGAGCCGATCGAGAACGGGCGTGTTCGCCCCAAGCAGCGCGCGGTCGCCCTCGAGCAGCGACTCGAGCGCGGACTGCCACCAGGACAGCTCGAGCTCAGACTCGACCTGCGCCTCAGGCACGTGACGAGAGGCGAGATCCTCGATCAGCGGGTTGAGTTGAAGGTCACGAAGCGTCGTCATGAGCGCCGAGCGCTCCTGCAGGTTGTGCAACACGTCCGAGTCGGCTGCGAGGGCCGCGATCCGCTGGATGAGCTCACCGAGCGGGCGATAGTTAAGCTGGGTGTCGCGCGAAGTCAGGCCGAGCGGCTCATTGAGCACCTCGAGATCCTGCGCAACCTCCTGGAACGCGACCTGAACATCCGCGATGCCGACCGGCACCTCGGGCTGCACGCCCTCTGTCACGAACCGCTGCCACAGAATGCGCTGCTGCTGGATGCGCACGAGCGCCTCGTGCAGATCGCCCACGTGAACGCCCGGGCGAATGTATTCCTTGGCCAGCTTCTTGAGTCGCCTGCGGTTGGCCCCGGACATCTCAGGGCCGTCCTTGCGCGAAGCCGTCGCGACGATGAGTTCGCTCAGTGATCGGTCGAAGACATCGGGCACGAATTTGTCGAGCGTGTCCCGCAGGTCGACGAGCAGGCGCAGGTAGATGCCCAGCTCGACGATGTTCTCAAACGGACGCATGTAGGTCGTGCGGATCAGGTCTTGCGCGCGGGCAAGCAGCCGTGGGAGGGACTCTTCGTGCAGGCGCCTGGCGATCGCGTGCGCCCGACCAGCGTCGTCGCCGTCTTCGAAGGTTGCGCCGTACCAGGGCGAGTCGCCCGGCCCGTAGCGGAATTCCCCGAGTGCCGCCGCCGTCACCATAGTTTCGGATGCGCGGTGCCGGTCGGTCGCGAGCGCCTCGACGGTTGACCGGCTGAGTCGCGCGGTCGTCGACGGTGGCGTCGGAAGCAGCGCAAGCCGACTCAACTCGGTGACGCAGTCCAGCACGCTGATGCCGAGCACGGCATCCGGGCGGGACAGCGCGCCGCGGTAGTCGAGCAGCACCTTACGCAGGCGCACCAACGCGTCATCCACCTCGTTAACGACCGGCTTCTTCGCCTTCTCGCTTCGGGAGATGGAACGGATGATGTCGCGACGAAGCGTGTGCGGCGCGACCGCGAGACCGGGAAGCCCGACATCCGCGAGGCGCTGCGTAATGCTTTGCAAAGACGACCGCCGGGGGCTCACGACCAGAACGCGCTTGTTCTGGCCGACCAGGTTTCCGATCGCGTTAACGATCGTCTGCGTTCCGCCGGTGCCGGGGAGCACCTTGACCACGATCGAGTTGCCGGCCGCGATCTGGGCGATGACGTGTTCCTGCTCGGCATCGGCGTCGAGCAGCAGGCTGTCGGTCTGTGGAGGTCGGCTGTCCGAACTGCCCGCGTCAACGGGCGAGTAGCTCTCTTCGACTGTCCACTTGGCCGTGGGATTACCGGCGAGTGCGTCCAGCACAGGATGCTCGAGCTCGGCCGCATCCGCGTGCATGGCAGTCGCCACCTCGCTGAACGACGACACGACCAATCGCGGCTGAACGTTGAACCATTCGAGGTGTCCGGTGAGTCCTCGCAGTCGGTCGATGACGGGGTTCGGCTTGAACGTGCCGTCTTCATCGGTGAGGGCGACGAACGCGCTGGCGTCGAGGTCAAGCTCGAATTGCGCGCGCAGTGCCCGCGCGAGCTCGGGGTTGAGGAACGCGTCGCCGCGAAGCTTCAGTTCGAAATCGCGCCCATGCCGACGAATCGCGAGCGGGCGGAGCAGGAGAGGGGCGCGGTAGCTGATCTCGTCGTGCTGCCATTCGACGACGCCGATGCCCAGGTGAATGCCGTCGATTCCGCGCGACGACGACAGTTCGAGACCCTTCGCCGCGATAGCGCCGGCCCCGATCTTGGCAACTCGCAGCGCGACCTCGTCCCGAATCAGGTTCGACAGGAGTGTGGTTTTACCGGTAATGAACTGGGCGAGACCACCCGGATGCGTGACGCTGAGCTCAATGCGGGTGCGGGGGGTGTCGATGAAGTGAAGGAGAGGTGAGGGTCCACCAACAGTAGCCAGCTCGGAGCGCCAGCCCGCCCATGTTGGTTCGGCCACGTTTCCCGCCTCAATAGTTGGATCGCCCAGAGTCAACGCGTGAGGCGCCGTCACCGGGTGCAGCGCGAGCACATGCTCGTTGAGCTCGATGGTCTCATCGTCAGGTTTACCGGCACGCCACACGAGGCAACATTAAGGCCGGAACCCTGCAAAGTCGGGGAACTTGGCCGGGTTTCGCGGACTTGTTGCCCCGAAAGTGTTCAGTTGTCGCGGATCGCGACCGCCAGCGATCAGGGTGGGGGATAAAGGAAGCGGCCGACGGTGTCGATGGGGATCGTACGCATCGCGTAAGACCGGCTCGACGTTCCGTTGTATTCCTCGATGACGACGTTGCTGCCCGAGATCGACTTCACGTACGCCACGTGGTTGCCAACGAACCAGGCGACAGAACCGACGACCGGCGTTGCGCTGGTCTTCCAGTTGTGAGCCTCCCAGGCTGCCTTCCACTGCGATGCGTCACCGCCGTTGGGGGTAAGCGTCGACCATGTCCACTTCCACGGGGCCGACGTGACGCCGGCATCGCGGTTGAGGCGCCAGGCGACGAAGTCGACGCACTGGCGGTAGTAGTAGTTGAGCGGCGAGAGGCCATACCCCGCCGAAGCCCATGGGTAGTCGTCACCAGCCTGGTGTGGACCGACCGAACTGTAAGCCAGAAGCGTCGTCGCGCTGATCTGCTGCGCCTTGTACTCTGCGTCGCTCGTTGCGTGCATCGCATCACGGCTGACCTTTGGTGCCTGAATCGTCGCATCAACCTGAAGTGCCTGCAGGTTGTGCGCGCTGTTCTTGACGGCGGCCTGAACACTGCCCGGAAGTACGGGGGTGAAAGCATATGCCGGCATGGTGACGAGGGCAACGAAGCCCGAGACCACCAATACTACGAGAACGCCGAGCACCGGATGCTGGCGCTTGGCGACCTTCTTCGGTGCAACGATCCTGACCGGCGGCGTCACCGCGAGCTTGCGAGCAATCGCGATCTCTTTGCGTGACAGCTTGGGCGAACGCGACGGCTTGCGCGCGCTTGACGCTTCACGTTTCGACGACTTCGCGCTGTTCTTCGAACTCGCACGGTTTGAACCAGCCGTGCCGGTGCGACGATTGTGGGCTGCAGCATCGCGCATCTCACGACGCGATGAGAACTGCGGGGACGCGGGCACAAGTGGTGCTGGTGTGTGCGGTGCGGCGGTGTTGCTGGTCGCGTTCTGGTTTGCGAAGAGGTCTGCCATGGGGTTCGGCGACTGCTCATCGGACACAGGCGTGTACCTCCGGGCGGTTTCGTACTGGACGCCTGCGGGCAATTTCCCACGCGGAAGCTCAACCAGTTCCTTGTCGAGGGTACGCGACAATCACCGATCTGTCACGGCAACCTTACGAAATGGTAACGAAAACAGCCCCCAACGGACTCCTGCGCCCCCGATTTGGGGCGAGTTTGCACCATTTCAATATTGTTTTATCGTGCCCACGTCAATCCCCCAAACAATCCCGAGTTGTTTCTTCGGGAATCCATAGAATTGCGACGGAGAGTGAGGTTTCATGGGCGTGCCGACAGGAGACGCGACCGACAGAATCCTCGGGGGTCGCTATCGACTCGAGGCAATCATCGGTCGCGGTGGGATGGCGACTGTCTTTCGCGCGCACGACGAAGTGCTCGGGCGAAAAGTGGCCGTGAAGTTGTTCCACGACAATTCGGTCGACCCGGGCCGCGAGGAGGGTGAGCTCGCTGTGCTCGCGAGCCTCAACCACCACGGACTCGTCAACCTGTACGACGCCGGCGTCGATGTCGACGAGAGCGGTCAGCCACACCGCTTTCTCGTGATGGCGCTGGTCTCGGGAGTCAACCTCCAGGACCGATTGCTCCAGGCGCCGATCACGCCGCGCCATATCGCGGAGGTCGGTTACGACATGGCCGAGGCCCTCGAATACATCCATGCCCGCAACGTGATCCACCGTGACATCAAGCCGTCCAACATCCTTCTGGTCGACTACGGCGACGGGTCTGCCCGCGCCCGCGCACTGCTCACCGACTTCGGGATCGCTCTGGCCGAGGACGTCGAACGGATGACGCGGGAAGGCGCGACCACCGGCACCGCTGCGTACCTGAGCCCCGAGCAGGCCGCAGGGGAGACCGTCGCGGGAGCAAGCGACGTCTACGCGCTCGGCCTTGTGCTGCTGGAGTGTTTTACACGCACGGTCGAGTACCCGGGCACAATCGTCGAGTCCGCGGTCGCGCGACTGTCACGGGATCCCATCATCCCGCTCGAACTTCCCGATTACTGGCGCTCCCTCCTCTCTGTCATGACGAATCGCGAGCCGCGCAAACGACCAGGGCATCGAGAACTGGTCGCTGCGCTCAAGCAGGTCGTCATCGCGGAGAGCGGACGACACAAGGACGACCAAGACCCGATGTTCCCCGATCCGGCGGATGAGGCGGCGGAGGCCGAACGCGCAAGCATCCTCGAGGCGCTGCCGAACGAGGTTCTCAAGCGGTCGACGGCGATCGCCGCACGACTGTTCGCCGCCCCGGTCTCGATCGTCAGCATCGTCGATCGTGACCGCACCTGGCTGAAATCGTTCTACGGTGCAGAGGTCCAACAGATCGTCCGCGAGATCGACCTGTCGAAAGCGACGATCCCGATGGACGAACCAGTCGTCATCGAAGACGCATCCGCCGATCCGCGCAGCCGCGACAAAGCGCTCGTCACCGGGTCGCCCGGCCTGCGTTTCTACGTGGGTGTGCCTCTCAAGCGACCGACGGGCCAGACGATCGGCACGTTGAGCGTGGTCGACTTTGTGCCGCGCACCGCTTCAGCGTCGAACGTCGCCATCCTCGAAGACCTCGCCGCGCTGATCGTCGCTCAGTTGGAGCTGCATCACCAGACGATGCAATTGACCGGCGAGACATCCGGTCTGCCACCCCACCCGTCGGCTTCGATCGAGGTGCCGGAGGCGGGCGCAACCGTCGCAGGTTGAGTTGAAGCTGCTCCCCCGTACCGCGGGCATCAGTTGGCGTGGGAGTCCAGAAACGCGTAGAGCTCCTGGTCGTCCACGCCCGGGAAAGTTCCACTCGGTAGCGGCGAGAGGATGTGCGCGTGCAGCCGCGCACTCGACCACGCTTTTCCTGACCAGCGCTCCGAGAGCTCGCTCGACGGGGTCCGGCAGCAACTGAGATCCGGGCAGCGCGATGTCTTGCGGTTGTCGGTCTCCCGACCACGGAACCACTTGGCGTACGCAAACGGCACGCCGATGCTGATTGAGAACTCTTCTCCCCCACCCGTACCGGTCTGCGTCGAATCCCAGAACGTTCCCTGCGGGGTGTCCGTGTATTGGTAGAACTCGGTTGTGCGGTTGGTGCGGTCGAATGCCTCGCGCGCACTCCAGTGTCGACAGACCAGCTGGCCCTCGGTCGACCCCGTCACATCGACCGGCAGGCGCAGCCCATCGTTTTCGTACGCCTTATATACAGCGCCATCGTCGCCGACTCGCAGAAAGTGCACGGTCATGTCGAGATGCGAGGTGGCCAGGTTGGTGAACCGCAGTGCCGCGGCTTCGTGCGTGACGCCGAAGGCATCTCGAAAGTCCTCCGCGGCGATGTTGCGATCGGACTTCGCGGAGGTGAGAAAAGCGACTGACTGCTCGAGCGGCATCAGGGCGGCGGTGGCGAAGTAGTTGATCTCCAGCCGCTGCTGCAGAAATTCGGCGTAGGTCTGTGGCTCGTGATGTCCGAGCAGTCGATGAGCCATCGCTTGCAGTGCCATCGATCGAATGCCGTGCCCGCCGGGAATGGATGCGGGCGGCAGATAGATCCGTCCGTTTTCCAGGTCGGTGACCGATCGGGCGGAATGCGGAAGGTCGGGCACGTGGACGAGTTCGAATCCGAGAAGTTCCGCCATCTGCGACACCGAACGGTGCGTCAGCGCGCCGGTGACGTGCCCGACTTTGCGGATCAGGTCCTGCGCGACTTTCTCGATGTCGGGCAGGTAATTGTTCTTGGTGCGCATCAGCTGCCGCAGCTCCGTGTTCGCGCGGCGCGCCTCCTCGGGTGTTGCGATCGCCTCTCGTGACCTGCGAGCCAGCTCCGCATGCAGGCCGACGAGTGCGCGCAGCGTGTCATCCGTCATCGACTTGCTCGCCTTGATCGCCGGCAGTCCGAGCGATGAATAGAGCGCACCGTGCTGCAGCCGCTCGAGTTCGATCTCGAGTGCCGATCGCGCGGTCGGCGCTTCGTCGCTGAGCAGGTCCGAGACCTGGATGCCCACCGTCTCGGCAATGCGCGTCAGCAGCGACAGTCGCGGCTCGCGCTTGCCGTTCTCCATCAGGGACAGCTGACTGCCGGCGATCCCGACTGCGTTGCCGAGCTCGTCGAGCGTCAGGTCGGCTGCGGTTCGGAAATGCCGGATGCGGTGGCCCAGGGTCGTCAGATCGCTCACGAATGAAGAATAGTGAAAGATCGGGGGTTCTTTCTAGAGGGAATTTGATGCGGCGAGCACTTTGTCGGCGCAATCTTTAAGAAATGACCGAAAGGCTCATCATGACGATGACAATCTCCCCCGAACGTCTCGATATCGCGCCAGCCGAAGCCGATCCGCGCATTGTCGAGTGGGTTTCCCGAATTGCCGCGCTGACCGAGCCTTCCGAGGTCATCTGGTGCGATGGCAGTGCAGCCGAGTTCGACGCGCTGACGCATCTCATGGTTGACGCTGGCACTCTCATCCGGCTGAATCCGGAGTACCGGCCCTACAGCTTTCTCGCTCGCAGTGCTCCGAGCGACGTCGCTCGCGTCGAAGAGCGCACGTTTATTTGCAGCGCGACCGAGGCGGATGCCGGCCCAACCAACAACTGGCGCGACCCGGTCGAAATGCGCGCGACACTCGACACCCTCTTCGCTGGCAGCATGCGCGGGCGGGCGATGTATGTGGTCCCGTTCTCGATGGGACCGCTCGGGTCGCCGTTCTCGAAGCTCGGCGTGCAAGTCACCGATTCGCCGTACGTTGTCGCGAACCTGCGCATCATGACCCGCATGGGCACGCAGGCGCTGCTTCGTATCCGGCCGCACACCGAGTGGGTCGCCGCCGTTCACAGCGTCGGCGCGCCGCTCGCTCCCGGCGAGCGGGATGTCGCCTGGCCTTCCAACGAGACGAAGTACATCAGTCACTTCCCCGAATCCCGCGAGATCTGGTCGTTCGGCTCTGAGTACGGCGGCAACGCCATCCTCGAGAAGAAATAGTTCGCGTTGCGGAACTCGTCGCTGATGGCACGCGACGA